>CAYWON010000018.1:0-61723 GCA_964459885.1 uncultured Archangium sp. | reverse complement strand
GCCGCAGCCGCCGTTGTCGCGCGCGCCGCAGCACTGGCGTCAGGTCAAACGCCACGGGCAGACCTTCACCCGGGAGATCAACACCATGCCGCAGTGGGCCGGCTCGTGCTGGTACTACCTGCGCTTCCTCGACCCGCACAACGACAAGCAGGCGTGGGACCCGGAGCTGGAGAAGTACTGGATGCCCGTCGACCTCTACGTCGGCGGCGTCGAGCACGCGGTGCTGCACCTGCTGTACGCGCGCTTCTGGCACAAGGTCCTGTTCGACATCGGCGTGGTCAGCACGCGCGAGCCGTTCCAGAAGCTGTTCAACCAGGGAATGATCCTCGCGTACTCGTTCAAGAGCGAGAGCGGGAAGTACTACGGGCCCGCCGAGGTCGACGATCGCGAAGACGGCGCGTTCTTGAAGGCCACTGGCGAGAAGCTCCACAAGCAGATCGAGAAGATGTCGAAGTCGAAGTTCAACGTGGTGAACCCCGATGACGTCATCGCGGAGCACGGCGCTGACTCGCTGCGGCTCTTCGAGCTCTTCATGGGGCCGCTGGAGCAGGTGAAGCCGTGGCAGACGACGGGCGTGGCCGGCGTGGCGCGCTTCATCGAGCGCGTGTGGCGCCTGGTGGTCGACACCAAGACCGGCGCGGCGGCGGCCAAGCTGCAGGACGTGCCAGAGCACCACGACGTGGCGCTGCAGAAGGCGCTGCACAAGTGCATCGCGGCGGTCGAGCGCGACACGCTGGCGCTGCGCTTCAACACCGCCATCAGCCACATGATGACCTTCGTGAACGAGGCGACCGGCGCGAAGGTGCTGCCGAAGCCCGTGGCGAAGACGCTGGTGACGTTGCTGGCGCCGTACGCGCCGCACGTGGCTGAAGAGCTGTGGTCGCGGCTGGGCGGTGAGGGCTTCGTCAGCGTGCAGAGCTGGCCGAAGTTCGACGCGGCGCTCATCGTGGAAGACGAGGTCACGTACGCGGTGCAGGTGCTCGGCAAGCTGCGCGCGGAGATCAAGGCGCCTGTGGCCGCGACCGAAGCCGAGGTGCGCGCCATCGCCGAGGCCGATGAGAAGGTGAAGGCCGCCATCGCGGGGAAGACGGTGAAGAAGTTCGTCTTCGTGCCGAAGCGGTTGGTCAACTTCGTCGTCGGATGAGCTTGCTCCCGCATTCCCCTCTCCCCACCGGGGAGAGGGTCAGGGTGAGGGGCCGACGTCGGGGCCTGGTGCTGGTGGTGCTGCTGTCAGCCTGCGGCTACCGCTTCACGGCCCCCAACGCCTCTTTGCCCGCCGGCCTCACCGCCGTGCAGGTGCCCACCTTCGAGAACAAGACCGCCGAGCCCTCGGTGGAACTCTTCTTCACCCAGGCCGCGCGCGATCAATTGCACCGGGCCGGCCGCCTGGGCGGTGACAGCGCCGAAGGCGTGCTGCGCGGCACCGTCATCGCGGTCACCAGCGGTCCGTTCATGACGGCGCCGTCACTTGGATTTCAGCCAGCCATGCGCCTCACGGTGACGTTGTCGCTCTCGCTCGAGAAGCAGGGCCGCGCGGTGGGCGGCACCACCGTCACGCAGAACGAAGAGTTCCCGTCAGGCGCCGACGTCTTGCTGACTGAGTCGAACCGGGAATCCGCCCTGCGTCGCGTGGCCGAGAGCGCCGTGCGCGAAGGCCTCGAGCGACTTCAAGCCGCGAACCCCTGAAAACAAGAAACGACGAAACCGACGGCACTCCTTTTCGGGAGTACGCGTCGGTCGGTCGCAGCCCGTGGCTGGTCGCGTGCGACTTACTTCGCGGCGGCGGCGAACTTCTTGGACGCCTCGTGCGAGAGGCGGCCGATGCGGCGCGAGGCGTTGTTGCCGTGCAGCACGCCCTTGGTGGCGGCCTTGGCGAGCGCCGACGACGCGGCGGCGAGGGCCGTCTTGGCCTTGCCCTGGTCGCCCGAGGCGATGGCTTCACGCGCGGCCTTGATCGCGGTCTTGACGTTGCTCTTCACGGCCGAGTTGCGCGCGTTGCGCTTGATGGCCTGACGGTTGCGCTTCTGCGCCGACTTGGTGTTCGCCACGGGGTGCTGCTCCTTGAAAAGGGAAACTACGAAAGAGGGCCGCGCCTTAGCGACATCGGCCCACAGGGGTCAAGTGGATCAGGCCTTCTCGGCCGCCTTGGCCTCGTCCCACAGCGTGTCCATCTGGGCCAGCGTGGCCTCGCCGAAGGCCACGCCCTGCGCCTCGAGGCCCTTTTCTACGTGATGAAAACGCGTCGTGAAGCGCCGGTTGGCCGCTCGCATCGCGTCTTCCGGAGCGATGCCGAGGTGCCGGCCCAGGTTGGCCAGCGCGAACAGCACGTCGCCCAGCTCGTGCTCCAGCGCCGCCTTGTCGTTGCTGGCCATCGCCTCTTTCAGCTCGGCGACCTCTTCGTCGACCTTGGCGATCACGCCGCTGACGTCGGGCCAGTCAAAGCCGATGCGCGAGGCCTTCTCGGTCAGCCGCTCGGCGCGCTGCAGGCCCGGCGCGTCTCTCGGCACGCCGTCCAGCACGCTGCCGACGTGGCCGTTCTTCTCCTTGCGCTCCTTGGCCTTCAATTTCGCCCAGTTCTCGAGCACCTGCGTGCTGTTGCTGGCCTTGCCGTCGCCGAACACGTGCGGGTGGCGGCGCTCCAGCTTGTCAGCGATGGCGTTGGCCACGCCCGCGAGGTCGAACTCGCGCTGCTCGTTGGCCAGCTGCGCGTGGAAGACGATCTGGAACAGCAGGTCGCCCAGCTCCTCTTTGAGCGACGCCCAGGGCGCACCTTCGGCCACCTTGTCCATCTCTTCGAGGACCTCGTAGGCCTCCTCGATGAGGTACGGGCGGAGGCTCTTCAGGTCCTGCTCGCGGTCCCAGGGGCACCCGCCGGGTGCGCGCAACGTGCGCATGATCTCCACAAGGCGTTCGACGGCCAGACCGATGTCGCTCATGGGCGGCGTCTGTACCTCAGCGCTTAAGTTGTCGCGACGGTGGCGGTGCTCGCCTAAGCTGCCTCTTGCCCGATGAGACTTCCGGCGAGCCTGTTCGCGATCGCGTGCCTCACCTCGACGTTCGCGTTCGCGCAAGTCGATCTCGTTGACCCCGATGCGCCTCGGCCACCGCCCCGTCCGCGCAAGGCCGTGGTCGCGCCACAAGACGACGACCCGGTCGATGACAGCGGCGGTGGCGTCGACGGCACGCTGGTCGCGCCGCCGACGGTGAAGAAGGCGACGCCCAACAAGAAGACGCCAGTCGTCGTCGAGCAGCCGAAGGCCGAACCGCCGCCGAAGAAAGAGCCGCCAGCGATGGTGGTGAAGACGGTGTCGGACGCTGACCTGCGCCGCGTGTGGGACAACTGGGCCGCCGCCAACGCTTCGAAGAACCCGGCTGCTGAGCTCGCCGCGCGGAAAGAGCTGCTCGCCACCAAGGCCATCGTCGGTTCCACCAACATGGATCTCTGGGCGGTCGGGCTGCTGCGCGCCGCTGAGAAGTGGGAAGAGGCGGGCGACAGCGGCGCCGCGGTGGAGATCGCCGTCGCCGCAGCGGAGCTCGCGCCTGATCTGCCGGCCACCTGGTTCCTGCTCGCGCGGCTCTACCTGCAGGCTGATCCGAGCGGCGTCGGTCGCTACCTCGAAGCCTGGCAGAAGGGCCTCGTGGCCGAGTTCTCCGACGCGCGGTACCTGCGGCCACTGCTCGCTGACCTCGCGGCGGTCTTGCTGCTCGCGCTCATCATCACCTGCGTGGTGGTCATCGTCGTGCTGGCGCTGCGCCGCGGGTACTACTTCCTCTACGACTTCCACTTCTTCTTCCCGCGGGCGGCGGCGCGTTGGCAGACCAGCGCCATCGCGTTGCTGATTCTGTCGCTGCCCATCGTCTTCCGCATGGGCGTGGCGCCGACGCTGCTGGGCCTGTTCGCGGCGCTCACGCTGTATCTCTCGGTGCGCGAGCGGGCGGTGGCCGCGGTGCTGATCGGCGTGCTGGGGCTGGTGCCGTTGGTGGCCGGCTTCGTCGTCGACAAGACCGCGTTCGCCGAGACGCCCGCGGAAGACCTGTACCGCATCGAGCGCGGTGGGCCCGGCATCGAGCCGATCGTGCAGAAGTACGAGAAGCTCGCCGCGGAGGACAAGGTCGGCTTCGCCGAGCGCTTCGTGCTCGGGCACTACCACCTGAACCGTGGGCACCTCGATCAGGCCATCACGCACCTGAAGGGCGCGCTCGCGCTGCGGCCTGACGACGTGCCGGGCAAGCTGGCGTTGGCGAAGGCCTTCTTCCTGCTCGGCGACCTCGAGAACTCGCGCCAGATGTACGAAGCGATGCGCACCACGTCGCCGAGCGCGGTGGCGTTGCTCAATCTCTCGCGCGTCTACGCGCGGCGCGTGCAGGTCTACGGCGAGTCGAACCTGACGGAGCTCGACAAGGCCAACGCCGCGCTCAGCGAAGCCCGTCAGTACGACGCGACGATTCCCGCCATCAGCTCCGACGAGCCGCTGCCGAAGGAGATCATCGGCAACACGTACCTGCGCACGTTGCCGCTGGCGCAGAGCGATCTCTTGGCGCTGGCGAAGAACGAAGCCGCGGCCGACCGCGTGCGCAGCCAGTTCTCGCACTTGCTGGTGGGCGACGTGCCGTCGGCGGTGGCGCCGTTCTTCCCGTTGCTCGTCGCGCTGGTCTTGTTGGGCTTCGGCTTCTTGAGCGGCTCGTTGGAAGCGGCGCGGGTGTGCAACCGCTGTGGCCGCGCGGTGAGCCGGCGTGGCGACCCTGACGTCTCGCCGGGCAGCGCGATGTGCACCCAGTGCGTGAACGTGTTTGCGCGCAAGAACGTGGTCGCGCCGTCGGTGAAGGTGCGTAAGCAGCTCGAGGTCGCGCGCTACGAGAGCCAGAAGGACAGGGCCTCCACGATCCTCGGCGTCTTGTGGAGCGGCATGGGCCACGTCTTCGCCGGCATGCCGGTGCGCGGCGCCGCGTACGGCTTCTTGTTCGTGACGGCCATCGTCGCGGTGGTCTTGCGCTCGGGCGTGGTGCGCGCGCCGTATGAGAGCGCGCCCATCGTCATCAAGCTGCTGCCGGCCATCGTCTTGTTCCTGTTGGTCTACCCGCTCTCGCTCATCGCGCTGCGCCGGAGGCAGAGCTAGCCATGGCGCTCAAGGGCACACTGAAGGACTTCGGCATCGCCGACATCCTCCAGCTCATCGGGCAGCAGACGAAGACGGGCGTGCTGACGCTGACGCACAAGGACGACTCGGTCGCCGTGTCGTTCAAGGACGGCAACATCGTCCGCGCCGAGACCACGCACCGCAACCGCAAGGAGCTGATCGGCTCGATGCTGGTGGCCGCGCAGCTGGTCAGCGAGCAGCAGCTGGAGTTCGCGCTCGAGACGCAGAAGCGCACGCTGCAGCGGCTGGGTGACGTGCTGGTGAGCCAGGGCGTCATCACCGAGCAGAAGTTCAAGTCGATGGTGCAGCTGCAGACGAGCGAGACGCTGTTCCGTCTCTTCGGCTGGAAAACGGGCACCTACGAGTTCGAGCAGAAAGACGTCGAGACCGAGAACACGCTGGTGCCGCTGCGCGCCGAGTCGGTCTTGATGGAGGGCTTCCGACGCGTCGACGAGTGGCCGGTGGTGCGCAAGCGCATCACGTCGCTGCAGATGACCTTCGAGAAGTTGAAGGAGCTGCCGCCAGCGGAGCTCGAGAAGGACGACTTCGACGCCGCGCTGGACGACGCGTTCGGCGACGCGAAGGAAGAGAAGAAGTCGGTCAACAAGGGCGAGTTCCAGTCGGTCGGTGAGAACGAGCGCCGCGCGTACAACTGCATCGCGCCGGGCCGCACCGTGCAGCGCATCATCGAGCTGTCACAGCTGGGCGAGTTCGAGACGGCGAAGGCGCTCTGCAACCTCATCAACCTCGAGTACGCGAAGGGCATCCCGCCGGCGGGGAAGGGCGGCGACGAGTTCGAGACCGACCGCGCGCCGTCAGCGGTGCTGGGCGTGCTGGGGCGCATCGCGGTGACGATGGTCGTGGTGGGCGCGCTGCTCTTCATCGGCACGCGCATCGATTTTGGCGCGGTCAACCTGGGCCGCAGCAACGCGACGACGTTCACCGACCCGGCCGTGCAGCGCTTCGCGAGCCGCCAGCAGATGTCGCGGCTGTCGGCGGCGATCGAGCTGTACCGTCTCGAGAAGGGCGCGCTGCCGGTGGGCTTGAACGAGCTCGTCGACGCCAAGCTGCTCGCGGCCGATGATCTGCACTTCCCGTGGCGCGAGACGTATTTCTATCGCCGCCAGGACGACGGGTCGTACGTGTTGTTGCCGCCGCTGCGATGAGTCAGCGCGCGTAGCGCCGCCGCGTGTAGCGGAGCAGCTTCTCGAACGGCTTCTTCCAGCGCAGGTCGTCTTCCGGGTCACGGAGCGCGCCGACCAGCTCGATGGACGAGAGGTAGAGCGGCGGTTGGTCGAACCGGCGCACCAGGTCGACGCGCGCGGCGTGGGCCCTGGCCTGCGCCACGTCGCCACGACCGAGCGCGGCCACGGCCTTCAGGAATGGGTCTTCACTCGACGCGAGCGTGGCCCAGTCCTCGGCGCGGAGCGCGCGGACCTCGGCGCACCGCTTCGGGTTCGGGCACGTCGTCTGACCGAGCGCGAGCCACGCCCACGCGTCGTCGAGGTCGTCAGCCGGGCGCAGCATCGGCAGCGCGAGGTGGCCGAGACCGACGGTGGCGAGCCACTCCCAGTCACTCAGGCCGTCCCAGTTCGGCGGAGGCGGCGTGCGCCACGCGCGTTGGACGTCGTCTGGGCACTGCACCGCGGTCTCGTTGAACGCGGCGAGCGCCAGCGACTGCGCCTCGTCCAGGTGCCGACGGCCGGCTTCTTGTTCGATGGTGAAGAGCTGCGCCAACTCGCGGTCGCAGCCGGGTGAAGACACGGACGTAGCCAACGCCAACCAAACCGGGAGCATTCAGAGGTCCTTCTTGTAGAGCCGCACCTGACTGACTTCGTACTGCATGGCTTCCACCGTGCGCGCGCCGTCGGCCATCGTCTTGCCTGGCTTGAACAGCTTCCCCGTCGTCTCATCGACATAGAGGCGCCCCTCTCGGCCTCCGGCGCCTGGATCGCGGAACGAGTAGAAGAGCCGACCGTCTCCGTCGACGCCGCGGCCGCTGACGGTCACGAAGTGGTCGGTGATGCCTTCGTTTGGCGACCGCTCTCTGAGTTCCACACGCTGACGCCGACCAACACCGGCTTCCCGTGATCGAGGCATTGATCGATGTACGCGCGGCCCCGGAGCGCGGCGGCTTCGTCAACCACCAGTCGGCCCGAGGTCACTTCGTCAGTAGCGATCTGGTTGATGCCCGGCACATCGAGGCTGACCTCCGATACGAGTCCTCGTTGGGCCGGTGCCAGTGTCAGCGCCTCGCCGGTCGTCAGCGCCGTGACCGAGTGACGACGGAACTCGTCGAGCACCGTCTGTTGCGCGGCCTCTCGCTGATCAGCGGGCACGTACTTGTTGATGAGCTCGAACAGCCTGTCGCCGGCCTCGGCGGTGTTGACGCGGCCGTTGATGGCCTTCGCCGGGATGCCCACGTCCTTGAGCGTCTGCTGTGTCTCGACGTCGTTCGTGTCGAGCGCGCCGTTCGTCTGAATCACCGCGTTGTGGAACTCGAGTTTGTTCATGGGCGGTGGCCGTCAGCACGGCGCGTGCCGCACTCAACCACTCGGAACCACTCGCGCCTTGGCGGCCGATGGGCACCGCTTCAGCGACGGTCGACGCTGCGTCGAGCCAGCCAGATCGCCGATACGCAGAGCAAGAAGCCGACGGCCGTTCCCGCCTCAGCGAGCTCCGTGCGCACGTAGTTCGCTTCACACATCGCGCTGCGGTTCGCGGGACCGCAGGTGAGAATCCCTGTCGCGAACCCGCTGTACAGCTGCGGCACGCTGACACCGATGGTGAGCCCGCCCAGAATTCCCAACGCCGTGGTTTTCACGGGCCCAGCATCCTGTTTCCGAACCGTCGGTGTCTCGGGCGGCGAGGTCGTTGACCGACCCGCCCCAGTCCACTAAGGGCCCCGCCACTGCCTGACCTGTACCCCTCCGCGGGTCACGGTGGACAACCTTCGGAGCGGGAGAGCACCAACATGACGATCGAAGCTGAGAAGAAGCAGGGCCTGGTCGCGAAGTTCCGTACCCACGAGAAGGACACGGGCTCGCCCGAGGTCCAGGTCGCGCTGCTGTCCGAGCGCATCAACGAGCTGACGGAGCACTTCAAGACGCACAAGAAGGACTTCCACAGCCGCCGCGGTCTGCTGAAGATGGTCAGCCAGCGCCGCAGCCTCCTCGACTACCTCAAGTCGAAGGACCTGAGCCGCTACAAGAAGCTGATCGAAGCCCTCGGCATCCGTAAGTAACGGAGCGAGGTCGAAACCGGAGGGGCGCTCGGACGAACTCCAGCGCCCCTTCGGTGTTTCAAACGCCCTTCGCGGATTGATTTCTTGTTCGACCGCTCCGATGCACATCGGGGCCTTCGATCAGGGGGTCAAAGCCGCGGGCGACACACTCAAGCGAAGAGAGACAACGCACATGGCAATGATTCGGAAGACGGTGAAAGTTGGCGATCGGGATCTCATCATCGAGACCGGCCGCATGGCGAAGCAGGCCGACGGTTCGGCGGTCGTGCGCTACGGCGACACGATGATCCTCGCGACGTCGGTCAGCGCGAAGGACCGCAAGGACGTCGATTTCCTCCCCCTGACTGTCGAGTACAAAGAGAACTTCTTCGCGGCTGGCCGCATCCCCGGCGGGTACTTCCGCCGTGAAGGCAAGCTGACCGAGAAGGAAACGCTGACCAGCCGCATCGTCGATCGCAGCTGCCGCCCGCTCTTCCCCGAAGGCTACGCGTACGACACGCAGATCATCGTCAACGTGATCAGCTTCGACAAGCACGCCGAGCCCGACGTGCTGGCGCTCTGCGCGGCCTCGGCCTCGCTCGCCGTGTCTGACATCCCCTTCAACGGCCCCATCGCGTGCGTGCGCGTGGCCCGCGTCGAAGGCAACTTCATCGCCAACCCCAACGCTGATCAGCGCTCGAAGTCGGACATCGACCTCGTCGTCTCGGCGTCGAAGGAAGCGATCGTGATGGTCGAGGGCGGCGCCGAAGAGATCTCCGAGGCCGACATGGTCGCGGCGCTCGAGTTCGGTCACGCCAGCTGCCAGCCCATCATCAAGGCGCTGTCGGACCTCCGCGCCGAGCTCGGCGTGAAGCAGCGCGAGTTCGAAGCGCCCGCGAAGTACGACGCCGCGCTCAAGGAGCAGTGCAAGGCGCTGTCGTGGGAAGGCATCAAGAAGGGCTACGGCATCGCCGACAAGCTCGATCGCTACAGCGCGCTCAAGGCGACCAGCAAGGAGCTCCAGGCGGCGCTCAAGGCCAAGCTGGCCGACGCGTACACGCCCGCGCTCGAGAAGCAGGTCAAGGCGATCTACGAAGACCTCAAGTACGAGTACATGCGCGACCTCACGTGCAGCGGTGGCCGCATCGGTGGCCGTCCGCACACCATGGTGCGCGACGTCAGCGTCGAGGTGAGCCCGCTGCCCCGTACGCACGGCTCGGCCCTCTTCCAGCGCGGCGAGACGCAGTCGCTCGTCACCGCCACGCTCGGCACGGCGGAAGATGATCAGCGCATCGAGACGCTCGCGGGCGAGATCAGCCGCACGTTCATGCTGCACTACAACTTCCCGCCGTTCTCGGTGAACGAGACCAAGCCGCTGCGCGGCCCCGGTCGTCGTGAGATCGGTCACGGCGCGCTGGCTGAGCGCGCGCTGCGCAACATGCTCCCGGGCAAGGACACCTTCCCGTACGTGGTGCGCATCGTCTCGGACATCCTCGAGTCGAACGGCAGCTCGTCGATGGCGTCGGTCTGCGGTGGCACCATGGCGATGATGGACGCTGGCGTGCCGATCAAGGCGCCGGTCGCCGGCATCGCGATGGGCCTGGTGAAGGAAGGCGAGAAGGTCGCCATCCTCACGGACATCCTCGGTGACGAAGATCACCTCGGCGACATGGACTTCAAGGTGTGCGGCACCGCGAAGGGCATCACCGCCGTGCAGATGGACATCAAGATCACCGGCATCACCACGGCGATCATGCTCAAGGCGATGGAGCAGGCCCGCGTGGGTCGTCTGTCGATCCTCGACACGATGCTCAAGGCGCTGCCGGCGCCCCGCAAGGAGATCAGCCAGTTCGCGCCGCGCATCACGAGCATCATGATCCGCCCGGAGTACATCAAGAACGTCATCGGCCCCGGCGGCAAGGTGATCAAGGACATCATCGCCCGCACCGGCGCGTCGATTAACATCGACGACACCGGCAAGGTCGACATCGCGTCGGCTGACGGCGACGCGGTCAAGGCGGCGATCTCGATGATCCAGGCGCTCACGCGTGAGGCCGAGGTCGGCAAGATCTACCTGGGCACGGTGCGCAAGATCGTGGAGTTCGGCGCCTTCGTCGAACTGTTCCCCGGCACCGACGGCCTCATCCACATCTCGGAGCTCGCTGACAAGCGCGTGAAGACTGTCGGTGAGATCGTGAAGGAAGGCGACGAGGTGATGGTGAAGGTCATCTCGATCGACGGCGGCGGCAAGATCCGCCTGTCGCGCAAGCAGGCGCTCGCCGAGCGCTCGGGTGCGGCGGCCGGTGCTGACGCGCCTCCCGCGGCGGCTCCTGCGACGCCTGAAGTGAAGGCCTGATCAGCGGCTCGCTGTGAAGTCAGACTCGGCCCGCTTCCCTCGGTGGAGGCGGGCCGTTTCGTTTCTGATGTCTACGGGACGCCACCATCGGCGAGCCGTGCCGCGCAAGCGCCGTCGAGACAGCGGGCGCGCAGCTGGTCGACGTCGTCCGGCCCTGCGCAGCCCGGCTGCGGTCCGCACGTGTCGCCCACGGGTGCTGCACACGCGCCTTCCGCGGGGTTCCCGAAGCACGGGCAGGCCTGCTCGACATCTGCGCGTGCGTGCACGAGCGGGTAGGTGCAATGCGGCGCGCCCTGGTTGCAGGCGTTGGGGCACGTGGCGACGACGCAGTCAGCGTCGGTGCTGCACGCACCCGGGGGCAACCCGCCGAAGGGATCTTTGATTGCACAGCTCGCCAGCACGAGGGTCATCGGGAGCAAGAAGCGCATGCAGTTCGCGAGGCTACCGGAGGTCCACGAATGTCGGTCGACGACGATGAAGACCTGAAGGAACTCCAGCGCGCGCACGCCCGCCGCATGTGGACCTTGAGGCTCGCGGGCGCGGCGATCGTCGTCGGCTTCGTGGGGATGATCGTGTGGAACTTCACCGCGCCGCTGCGTCACCGCGCGAAGGACCGGCTGACCGACGCTGAGGCCGCCGACTTCGGGGCCAGCATGGCCGCCGCGCTGAAGGTCGTCGCCAACGAAGAGGCGTTCTGGGCTGAAGAGACGACGCCCGAGAGGCTCGCCGCGCTGCTCGTCACCGACAGCGCATGCCCGCTCGATCTGCAGCCGCCGACCACCACGGCCGTCGACAGCTACCTGAAGTACGGCAGCATCGACGTGAACTACATCGGCAACGTCGGCTTCACGCGCCTGAACCCGGGCGAGTCGTTCGGTGCGTGCGACGACTGCACGATGGCGCGCGAAGCGATCCAGCGCGGCCTCGACGAGTTGGAGCGCGGTGAGCTCGGACGTCGCGAGGCCCGTTGGCTCAGCCGCTACGAAGACGGCGCCGATGGCTGGGCCATCTTCGTCGTCGCCGACGAGTGGAAAGACCCCGAAGAGGTGGGCGCGACGTTTGAGCCCGGCTTCGTGCGCGGGCGCGCGTACGTCTACGATCACTCCGAGCACCGCGTGGTCTGCGTGACGGACCTCGACGTCGAGAGCTCGCCGACCGTGAAGGGCTATTACACCGAGCGCCTCGACGCGATCGGCGGCAGCACCCGGCGCCAGGGCATGCAGAAGGCGTTGAAGTTCGACCTCGAGGTGCAGGTGAAGCGCGCCATCGCGCGGACCTCGGTGTGGGTGGCCGCCTACGGCGACGACACGCTGGGGGAATGACAGGTAGATCGGTCCCGTTCTTCGTGCGTTGAACGGGGGCCTGTGGCGACCAGCGGTCTCGAAAGCCTGAGCCGGTTCTTCGGCGCTCTGCGGTGGCTCTTCATGCCGCTGGGCCTGTTCGCGCTCGTCGCCGTCGGCGTGCACGCGGCGGCTGACGTGGTCGACGACTCGATTCTGCGCGGCGTGGAATGGCTCGACGCGCTGCTCGACGGCGTACTGGCGAAGTTCGACGCCACGGCGGCGTGGGTGAACCGCATCGACTCCCGCGAGCGCACCGTCATCGCGCGGGGCCTCGCGTTCGCGTGGGAACTGGCGGTCGATTTCTTCGTGGCGTTGCCGGCGCTCGGCTACGGCGAGCAGGACGCCAACGAGCGGAAGTTCGCGGTGACGCGTGACACGTGGCGGCAGCTGTTGGCGCGCCTCAATCAGCAGCCGACGCCTATGCGGTTGCTCAGGCCCATCGTCACCGCGATCTTCGTCATCGGTGGCGCTTACGCCGTGTCGCGCCTGGTCGAGTCGACGCTGTTCGTCGGGCTCGTCGGAGACGTCGCGCCGGCCGACGTGTCCGCGTGGCTCGCGCGCGTGGCCGGCGGCACGGCGATGACGGTGGTGATCTTCACGCACGGTTGGCGCGCGGTGCTGCGCGCGCTGCAACACGCAGACGGGGTGTGCGGCCGCTCGAAGCACCCGTGGTGGTCTGGGTTGTGGGGCTCGGCGTTGTCGGCGCCGTTGGCCATCGCGCTCGCGCTGGAGGCGCTGCGATGAGCGGCGTCAGCTTCAGCCGCCCGTCGCGCGGCTTCCTCGACTTCATCGGCGCGACGCTGTGTCTGTGGGCCGCCGCGTACCACACGCCCATCGGCGCCATGGTCCGCGGCGCCGTCAGCCGCATCACGTCGACGCGCACCACGGCCCGCCCACTGCTCGCGTACTACACGGGCGGCGTCTACGACGCGCACGAGGTCGAAGCGCCCACCGTCACCACCGTCGTCCCCGACATCGAGGTGCTCACCACGATTCCTCCGGGCCGCGCGCTCGGTCGTGGCGTGTACGCCGCTGCGCAGCAGCTCGAGCCACGGCAGCGTCGCGTCGTTGATGAGCTCGCGAAGCACTACAACCTCCCGTTCGCCTCGCCAGAAGACGCGGCCGCGCTGGTCGAGCGCGCGAAGGTCGATCTCCACGGCAGCGAAGACGCGGCGGTGCTGGCCATCTTCGCGGGCTACGACGTCGCGAAGTACGCGAGCGAGCGCGCGGGGGCTGAAGGCCGAACGTTGGAGATCCTCGCGGCGCAGCTGCCGCCCTCGAGCACCACGGCAGTGAGGGCTGCCTCGACGGCGCTGATGCTGGGCACCGCGTACGGCCTGTCTTGGCCCGTGGCGCCAGGCACGCGCGTGTCGTCGCCGTTTGGCTGGCGCAACCACCCGATCCTCGGGCGCGGTCAGTTCCACACGGGCGTCGATCTTTCGGTGCCAGAGGGCACGCCGGTGAAGGTCGTCGCCGACGGCACCGTGCGCCGCTCCAGCGAAGACGCCGTCAACGGTCGCGTGGTGATCATCGAGCACGGTCGCGGCGTCAGCACCGCGTACTGTCACAACTCGCAGCTGCTGGTGACGACGGGCCAGCGCGTGAAGGCCGGCGACACCATCGCCTGGTCGGGCACCACCGGGCGCAGCACCGGGCCACACGTGCACTACCAGCTCGAGCTCGGTCACAAGCCGATGGACCCGTTCACCTTCCGTGGCAGCAAGCCGTTGGTGCTCGCGCCTCCGGAGTCGCCGCCGAAGCGCGACGGCTCGAAGCAGCTGCGTGACGCGTTCCAACAAGTCGGCGCGCCGCCCGCGACGGAAGAGTGAGGAACCTCACCCCGACGCCCCACGTTCCACCCGTGCTAGACGCTCGCGGCATGAGCGTGACTGTGAAGGTGCGTCGCGTGCGGCCCTCAGACCTGCCCTTGCCGAAGTACCAGACGCCGCAGTCAGCCGGCATGGACCTGCTCGCTGACCTGCCCGAGCCGGTCGTGCTCGCGCCGCTCGAGCGCCGACTCATTCCGACAGGCCTGTCCATCGAGCTGCCGGTCGATCACGAAGCGCAGGTGCGTCCGCGCAGCGGTCTGGCCCTCAAGCAGGGCGTCACCTGCCTCAACTCGCCGGGCACCATCGACGCTGATTTCCGCGGTGAAATCGGGGTGTTGCTCATCAACATGTCGAACGCGCCGGTCACTGTGCAGCGAGGCGATCGCATCGCGCAGCTGGTCATCGCGCCGGTGGTGCAGGCCGCCTGGGCCGAGGTGACGGTGCTGGGCGAGACCGAGCGGGGGGCGGGCGGCTTCGGCTCCACCGGTTCAGGACGTTGAATGCTGATGTGGTTGTGGTCTAAAAAACCGAGTTTGATTCACGCTTTACGAAGTTGCCCACACGGTTGACCCCCAAAGAGGTTTCCCCCGTTGCTCTGCTACCGCTGCGGCACCCACGCTCCGGATACGGCTGAAAAATGTCCGTCTTGCGGGTCGAACTTGTCGGGCGGCGGCCTGCGTCAAGCCACGGGCACCTTCAGCCGGCGCCGCGCGGCCACGAGCGTCATTGAAGGCGCGCCGTACAAGCCGCAAGACCTCGTCGCCAACCGCTACCTGATCAAGGACATCGCGGGCTCCGGGCCGTTGGGCTTCGTGTTCCGCGCGCACGACAAAGAGATCGACGTCGAGGTCGCGCTCAAGGTCATCAACCCCAAGCTGCTGCAGTCGGCCGACGAGCGGAAGCAGTTCGCCAAGCAGATCCGCCTCGCGCGCAAGCTCTCGCACCCGAACCTCGTGCGCGTGTACGAGGAAGGCGAAGACGCCGAGCGACCGTTCTTCACCTCGCAGTACCTCGACGGCCTGACGCTGCGGAAGATCATCGATCTCCGCCTGCAGAAGGGTCAGTTCTTCGCGCTCGGCGAGATCGAGCCCATCTTGACGCAGGTCTGCGCGGCGCTCGACGGCGCGCACAAGGTCGGCCCGCACAGCGATCTCAAGCCTGACAACGTGCTCGTGCTGCCTGACCTGCTGAAGGTCACCGACTTCGGCCTCGGCCTCGCGATGCCGCGCTTGCCGTTCGTGCAGGCGATGAAGGCGCGCAAGTCAGAGAAGTACCTCGCGCCGGAGCTCGTCGAGGGCAACGAGATCGACGGCCGCGCGGACATCTATTCGGTCGGCGTCATCCTCGGCGAGATGCTCTCGGGCCTGCTGCCCGACGGCGCGGTGCCCGAGCTGCAGCGCCGCAACCCGGAGGTGCCGACGCAGCTCGAAGGCATCTACCGCAAGGCCGTCAACACCAACCCCAACGCCCGCTTCAAGACCGCGAGCGAGCTGATCGGCGAGATCGCCGAGCTGGCGAAGAAGCTGGCGCCGCCGCCGCCGCCCCGCGCGCCGCGCGTGGAGCCCGCCAGTGGCGCGCCGCCCGTGCCGCGTCCGCGTACGTCGACCGGCATGCTGCAGCTCTCGCCGCGTCGTGGCGACAAGCCGCCGCCGCCGGTGCCCGAGCTCCCAATTCCGCCGCCGCCTCCGCCGGAGACCGGTGAGAACCTGATGCCGGACGCGACGCAGCCTGTCGACCCGGCGCAGATCGCCCGGGCGCTCAAGATCGACGCCGAAGCGAAGAAAGATCGCGAAGAGACCGAGGTCATCGACTCGGGCATGTTCGTCGCGCAGCTCGACAACGACGATCACGTCGAGACGCGGGCGATGGTCGAGACCGTCGCGCCGCCTCCTCCGCCCCCCAGCGCGTTCCAGGCGGCTCAGCCCACCGCCAAGCCGACGGCGAAGAAGTCGAACCGCACGTGGGCGCTCGTGGCGCTGCTGATCTTCGCCGGCGTCGGCGTCGGTGCCGGTGGCGGCTTCATGTTGATTCAGCGTCAGCGCGCGCTGAACAACCCGGTGGTCGAGCAGAACGACGAAGCGGTGCGCCTCGCGGCTGAGAAGGCCGCTGCCGAGAAGGCCGAGGCCGATCGGCTCGCCGCAGAGAAGGCCGCCATCGAGAAGGCCGCCGACGAGAAGATCGCCGCCGACAAGCTGGCTGCTGAGAAGGCCGCCATCGAGAAGGCTGCTGACGAGAAGATCGCCGCTGACAAGTTGGCCGCCGAGAAGGCCGAAGCCGATCGCCTCGCTGCGGAGAAGCTGAAGGCCGCAGGCGACGACAAGGCCGCGAAGGCCGAAGCCGCCCGTCTGGCGAAGGAAGCCGCCGACAAGGAGAAGGCCGAGAAGGCTGAAGCGGCGCGCCTCGCGAAGGAAGCCGCGCTCGCCGAGAAGAAGGCCGCCGCTGAGAAGGCTGCCGCCGACAAGGCCGCGAAGGACAAGGCGGACAAAGAGAAGCAGGTCGCGGCGGTGACGCCCGTGCCCGCGGCCGGTGGCAGCTGCCCCGACGGCATGCGCTCGGTGGCCGGCGGCGCGTTCAAGATGGGCACGGCGCCCGGCGACCCGATGATGGGCTTCGACGAGAAGGCGCTCGCCTCGGTCGACGTGGCGGCGTTCTGCATCGACACCTTTGAGTACCCGAACAAGCGCGGCGCTTCGCCGACCGCCAGCATCGGCTTCGCTGACGCCAAGCGGCTGTGCGAAGCCCAGGGCAAGCGGCTGTGCAGCGAGGCCGAGTGGGAAAAGGCCTGCAAGGGTCCTGGTGGCTCCAAGTGGCCGTACGGCGGCGCGTTCGACCCGAACAGCTGCAACACGGAAGACGACATCGGCGACGCGCGCAGCCTCGCGTCGGCCGGCCGGTTCCCGAAGTGCCGCAGCGCGTACGGCGTGTCCGATCAGTCCGGCAACGTGGCCGAGTGGACTGCGGACCGCATCATCAAGGGTGGCTCGTTCGCCAGCGGCGACTACGCCGTGCGGTGCTCCGCGCGGAAGAACGGCGCGGCGTTCGCCAAGTCCTCCGAGGTCGGCTTCCGATGCTGCAGCGAGCTGCGCTGATCGTCGCGCTGTTGCCGGCCCTCGCGCTGGCGGCAGAGCGCCCTCGCGTGGTGGTGGTGAAATCGTCGTCGCTCAACGCGTACGCCCAGGTGGTCGCCGGCTTCGCGGCCGAGGTGAAGGGTCAGGTCGAGGAGGTCACGCTGGAGAGCGGCTCTGACGCCGCCACCGCGGCCTTCAAGACCATCGCCGCCAACAAGCCGGCCCTGGTCTTGGCCATCGGCCCTGCCGCCGCAGTGGGCGCGCGGCGGCAGTTCAGCGACGTGCCGGTGCTGTTCTCGATGGTGCCGTACTTCGAGAAGTACGAGCTCGAAGGGCAGAACACGACGGGCATCGCGTTGACGTCAGACCTCTCGCTCGAGCTCTCAGGGCTGCGCGCGATGTTGCCGAAGGCCAAGCGCGTCGGCGTGCTGCAGGACCCGCGTTATTCGAAGGCGCTCGTCGACACCGCGAGCCAGGCCGCGCAGTCACGTGGCCTCAAGCTGGTGCCGCTCGACATCGACGCCGCGTCGAAGGTGGACAAGGTGCTCGCTGGCGCGAAAGGGCAGATCGACGCGCTGGTCGTCATCTCTGACAAGACCGTCGGCAACGCGGCGGTGGTCGAGCGCCTGCTGCAGTGGAGTCTGGATGAGCGCATTCCCGCCGTCGGGCTCGCGCCGGCGCAGGTGAAGCAGGGTGCCTTGTTCGCGCTGGCGCCCGCGCCGCTGGCGATCGGGCAGCAGGCGGGTCGCATCGCCAACCGGGTGCTGGTCGAGAAGGTGGACCCAGGTGCGCTGGCCGTCGCCAACCCGGAAGGGCTGGAGCTGAACCTGAACCTCACCACCGCCAAGAAGCTGGGCTCACCGGAGACGTTTGCGCTCGATGCGGTGACGTTTGCGTCGCGGCAGAGCCTGACGGTCAAAGTCGTAGAGTGACGTGGTAGTTGCGGGCGCATGATCCCCCGCTATTCGCGCCCTGAGATGACGGCCCTGTGGTCGAACGAAGCGCGGCTGCGCCGCTGGCGCGACGTCGAGCTGGCGGCCCTCGAGGGCATGGTGGCGGAAGGCATCGCGCCTGCTGCGGCGTTCGAAGCGTGCACCGCGAAGGCCGGCGACTTCACGGCCGACGACAACGCGCGCATCGAGGAGATCGAAAAGACGACGAAGCACGACGTCATCGCGTTCCTCACGTTCATGGAAGAGCGCATCGGCCCCGAGGCGCGCTGGCTGCACTGGGGCATGACGTCTTCAGACGTGTTGGACACCTCGCTGGCGTTGATCCTCCGCGACGCGGCGACGCTGATTCTCCAGGGCGTCGACCGCGTGTTGAAGGCGGTCGAGGCGCGCGCGTTCGAGCACAAGCTGACGCCGATGATGGGCCGCAGCCACGGCATTCACGCCGAGCCCATCTCGTTCGGGCACAAGCTGGCCATCTGGTTCGACGAGCTGAAGCGCGCGCGCCGTCGCCTCGAGCAGGCGCGCGAGGTCATCTCGGTCGGGAAGATCTCCGGCGCGGTGGGCACGTTCGCGCACCTGCCGCCGACGGTCGAAACGCACGCCATGAAGCGGCTGGGTCTCACGGGCGCGCCGGCGTCGAGCCAGATCGTGCAGCGCGATCGCCACGCCGAGTACTTCGGGGCGCTCGCGATGCTGGGCAGCAGCATCGAGAAGTTCGCCGTCGAGATCCGCCACCTGCAGCGCACGGAAGTGCGGGAAGCCGAAGAGAACTTCACGCCGGGGCAGAAGGGCAGCTCGGCGATGCCGCACAAGCGCAACCCGATTCTCTCCGAGAACCTCACCGGCCTGGCGCGCCTGCTGCGCGGCTATGCGCTGTCGGCGATGGAGAACATCCCGCTGTGGCACGAGCGCGACATCTCGCACTCGTCTGTCGAGCGGATGATCGGCCCCGATGCCACGGTCGTCGCCGACTTCATGCTGCACCGCTTCGCGGGCCTGATGGAGAACCTCAAGGTCTACCCGCAGAACATGCAGAAGAACCTCGACCTGCTCGGCGGCGTCGTGAACTCGCAGCGGCTGCTGTTGGAGCTCGCGAAGCGCGGCCACGATCGCCAGGCGGCGTACGTCATCGTGCAGCGCAACGCGATGAAGCACTACGAGCTGGGCCTCGACTTCAAGACCGCGCTGCTCGCCGACGTCGACCTGCTCAAGACCATGTCACCGGCCGACATCGAGGCGTGCTTCACGACGGGCTACCACCTGCGCCACGTCGATCAGATCTTCCAGCGCGTCTTCGGCCGCAGCTAACGGGCGCGCGCGTAGCGCAGGCCGAGCGCGTTCATCACGGTCTCGATCTCCTCGCGCTCGAGGCCCCGCGCTTCGAGCTTCTGCTGCACCTGCCGCGGCGTCGCGCCTTCCTGTTTCATCAGCTGCGCCATGCCGTAGGGCGTCGCGGCGTCGGCTTCCCAGTGCTCACCCTCAGGTGCTCGTACGCGCACCACGCGCGCGGAGCCGCGCACCGGCGTGGCGTCATCGTCAGGCGTCGGCAAGCCGCCGTCTTCAAAGGCCTCGCGCTCAACGCTCCAGCAGACCCAGAGCGCGAAGATGCCGAAGAGCGTGCCGATGGGGACGTTGAAGAGCGAGAGCGCCGCGAAGACGGTCTGCAGCGTGCGGCCACGGCCGAGCTCGATGGCGTAGCCGAGGTACGCGAACGGCGCGGCGAGCAGCAGCAGCACCGCCGACGCCGCGAGCAGCACCTCCAGCGGAAGCCCGTGCCCGACGAGCCACAGCAAGGCCAGGGCCGCCACGTAGAGGGCCGCCATGCACCAGTTCGCCGCCGAGAGGACCTTGAGCACCGCGCCAGCCTACCGCTGGCGGGCCCGCGGGCGGACGTAGCGCAGCCCCAGCGTCTTCATGAGCGTCTCGACCTCGTCGGCCTCGAGCCCGCGCTCGGTCAGCAATGCCTGAATCTCGAACGGCGGCGCGCCTTCGGCCTGGAGCGCCTTCGCGGCCGCGTACGGCGAGAGCCCGCGTTCAACCCGACATCGCGGCGTCGCGGCCGCAGGCTCCCGCGGCTTCACGTGGTCGTAGTCGAGCAGCCCGCCGTTCTCGAAGGCCTCGTACTCGGCGCTCCAGCACACCCAGAGCGCGAAGAAGCCGTAGATGGTGCCGACGGGGAAGTTGAACAGCGAGACGATGGCCAGCACCGTCTGGAACAACCGCGCGCGGCCCTGTTCCACCAGCGCGCCCGCATAGAAATAGAGCCCCGCGAACGTCATCATCACCGCGGTGACGCCCAGCAGCATCGGCATCTCGAGCGCGCCGAAGCCCACGACACAGAAGACCAGCCAGGCGAGCACGATGAGGCCCGCGAGGACCCAGTTGAAGACGGCGAGGGCACGCAACATGCCGTCGCTGTCGCGCGCGGACGCCCTGATGGGAACTCCCGATTTCGGGACTCGACTTCCTACAGGAGCTTCGCGGCGGCCAGGTGCTTCGTGAGGCGCGCGGTGACGTCACCGACCTGCAGGTCGAACTTCGTGCCGGTGATGCGCTCGAAGGCCGTGAGGTACTTGTCGGCCAGCATGACGCGCACGTCGTCGGGAATCGGCGGCGGCGTGCCCTGACCCGAGAAGCCGCGCTCAGTGATGAGCCACTGGCGCAGGTTCTCCTTGTCCAACATCTGCTGCGCCTCGCCGCGCTCGAAGCGCGCCTTCGACCCTTCGGCGACCCAGAAGCGGCTCGAGTCGGGCGTGTGCATCTCGTCGACCACCACCAGCTCGCTGCCCACGAGGCCGAACTCGTACTTGGTGTCGACGAGGATCAGGCCCTGCGCCGCGGCCTGCTTCTGGCCCTCAGCGAAGAGCCCCAGCGCCGCTTCTTTCGCGCGCGCCCAGTCACGGCTCGACATCAGGCCGCGCTGCACTACCGCCGCCTCGCTCATGGGCTCGTCGTGCTCGCCGATGGGCGCCTTCGTCGACGGGGTGATGAGCGGCGCGTCGAAGCCCTGGTCTTTCTTCAGGCCGGGCGGCAGCGACAGCGCGTACGGGTCGCGGCCGGCTTCGTAGTCGCGCCACAGCGAGCCGGTCAGGTGGGCACGCACCACGAACTCGACCTTGAAGGTCTCGGCGCGCCTCCCGACGATGACGCACGGGTCGGGCATGTCGATGACGTGGTTCTTCACCACATGCGCCGTCTTCTGGAACCAGAAGTGGGCCAGCGTGTTCAGCAGGTCGCCCTTGAAGGGCAGCGTGGTGAGGATGTGGTCGAACGCCGAGAGGCGGTCGGTGGTGATCAACACCAGGTGATCACCGCGCGCGTACGTGTCGCGCACCTTGCCGCGGTACTTCTGGCCCAGCGCGGGGAAGTCGGTGTCTTTGAGGGTGTGCGGCAGCTGCGCTGTCAGACGGGCATCGGCCATGCGGCCGCGCCTATCAACGAGTCGGAGCCGCCGCCATGTAGACGAATGACGGATTGAGGCGCAGCTGGCCGTCGATCCACGCGGCGGCGTAGGGCGCGCCCGGCACACGAACCACCGTCACAGGGCCGTCAACCTTCACGTTCCACAGCGCGAGCAGCGAACGGGCGATCTGCTCGGCCGCTTCACGCTCCGACAGGCCCTGGAAGGCGTCGCGGCGGTCGTCAGAGAAGCGGTCGCCGCGGCTCTCGAACACGAGATCCCACGGCGCGCCGGCGTCGGTCGGGCCGAGGAGGTCGGCGTTGGCGTCGATGGCGGGCGCCGCGACGAACTCACCGTTGAGATCGATGGGGAAGAGCACCGCGCCGCGCGTGCCGGCCTGCGTGGCCGACTGCCGGGCGACGTCGCGGAACAGCTCGACGCGCACCTGCGGCGACTCGAACTCAAGCCACTCGGCGGTGCTGATGAGGGCCTGCGAAGAAGACAGTGAACGCGAAGACGCGCCGCCGACGCCGCACCCGGCGGCGACCACCATCACCAGACTGATCAGGACGTTTCGCGAAAACACAGCGGCGTCACCATACCCTCGAAATCGCCGTCGAGCCAGACGAAGCTCGCAGCTCCTCAAATGGTCAGTCCCGTCGTCATCTGCCACCAGCTCCGATCCCCCGAGAACCTCGCGTCCATCGCGCGCGTGATGGCCAACTTCGGCTGCCACGAGCTGATCCTCTCTGATCCGCAGACACACGAGTTCCGCGCCGCCGGCCGCCTCGCGGTGAAAGCCGACCCGGTGCTCGACCGACTCTCTGTCGCGCAGTCGCTCGACGAAGCGCTCAGCGGCGTCGTCTACGCGGTCGGCAGCACGTCACGCGGTCAACTCAAGCGGCAGACGCCGTTGACGCCGGAAGGTGCCGTCGCCCAGCTCGCGACGCACGCCGCGCGGGGAAAAGTGGCGTTGGTGTTGGGCGGCGAGAAGCGCGGCTTGTCTGACGAGGAGCTCGCGCGCTGCCACGACGTGTTGGTCATCCCCACGCATGACGCGCAGCCGTCGATGAACCTGAGTCACGCCGCAGCCGTGCTGCTCTACCTGTGCGCGCGCCACGACGCGCCGTCAGCGCCCGCGCCGCAACCGGGCGCGCCGCTCAAGCTCGTGCAGCGCCTCGAGGCGAAGATGAAAGACGCGCTGCTCGCCGCCGAGTACCTGAACCCGCAGGCGCCACAGCACGTGCTCAACGAGCTCTCTCGCGCGCTGGTGCGTGGGCAGCTCACCGAGCGCGAAGCCCAGGTGTGGCTCGCCGCGTTCGAGCACCTCGCGCGGCGCTGATCAGCCCTTGGTGCGCTTCGAGATGATGTCGTCGATCGCCTTGCGCTCGTCGGCCGAGTGACGCTCTTTCGGCGGCGCTTCCTGTGAGGTCGACACCTTCTTCTTTACGCCGTTGGCGAGGTCTTCCGCGTCGTCGCGCACCTTCTCGAAGCGCGGGCCCTGCTGCTTCCACGCGCCCTGCATCAGCTGCCACGGCGTGCGCCCGCTGAACTCCGCGGTGCCGAGGAAGATGCCGAGCGCGACGCAGAGCGACGACCAGACGACGAAACGGAAGATGCCCATGCCGGTAAACCTACTTGGGCGCACATCAGGATCCATTTTTCGGCGCGGACGCGCGGACATAGAAGCCACGTGTGGAGTTAGAGGCACTTCGCGAGCGCGCGCGGGACAAAGGCCGGCAGCTGTCGGCCGCACCCAACGACGGCATCGACGCCTTTCAGGCCGATGCGCTGGCGTTCTTCTCGCGCGTGCCGGAGCCGCCGCTGTACCGCCGCCGCGAGGACCCGACGCGGGGCGTGGCCTCGGGCCTGGTGGACGAGGGCACGTTGTTGTTGGCGCGCTCGTGGCGTCTCGGCACGCAGCTCAAGCCGTTCACCGCCGCGCTTGAAGCGCACCTCGTCGCGCTCTCGTTGATGTCGGAAGGCCGCGTCGAAGCGGCGGAGCCCGCCTGGCATGACGCGCTCGCGTTGGAGCGCACGGCGACGGCACCGCTGCGTCTGTGGAGCCGCACTGACGACGCGCCGCCGCCCGTGTTCGACGAGAAGACCCGGCGCTCCCGCTTCGATCCGCGCCCCGACGCGCAGGTGGAAGCAAAGCTGGCGTGCCCGGCGTGCCGGAAGGTGAGCCAGTTCTCGTTGTCGCCGCGGGTCGCGTCGCATCGGCTGCAGTGCACGCACTGCGCGAGCCGCTTCATGGCGTACGTGGGCGAGCTGCGGGAGCTCGACGTGCAGTCGCTCGGTCGCAACCGCCGACGCTATCGCTTTCGCATCGAAGAACTCTCGGGGCTCGCCACGCGCGTGGAGTTCGACGACGCCACCATCGCGGAGCTGAGCGCGTCGCGGCGCGATCTCCTCGCGTTCCTCTACTACCCGGAGACGTACCTGCGCGGTGTGTTGAACCTCAACACCAGTCGCGTGCTGTGGGTGACGTCGCCTGGCGCGTGCTTCGTGGCCACCGTCGCGTTCGGCCCCGACGCGCCCGAGCTCGACGTGCTGCGCGGTTTCCGTGACGACGTGCTGGCCGAGCGTGCGTGGGGTCGCCGCTTCATAGAGTGGTACTACCGCGAAGGTCCCGTGTTGGCGCACGCGGTGTCGCAGCGGCCGCTGGTGCGCAGCGCGACGCGGTTGGGGCTTCGCGCGGTGACAGCGGTGATCGCGCGTGCAAGGAGCGCTCAAGGTGAGTGACGAGCAGCCGAAGAAGCCGATCGACAAGGTGACGGTGGCGTTCGTCGCCGTGCTCTTGCTGGGCGCAGCGTTGCTGGGCGTACAGCAGATGAACGGCACGCCGGTGTTGCCAGAAGGCTCCGTGGCGCCCGATTTCGCGCTCGATCGCCCCGACGGCCGGGTGGTGCGCCTGAGCGAGCTGCGCGGCCAGGTGGTGGTGGTGAACTTCTGGGCGACGTGGTGCCCGCCGTGCCGCGAAGAGATTCCCTACCTCGTCAGCACCGTGCAGGACTTCGAGAAAGACGGCGTGACGCTGGTGGCCATCAGCAACGACAACCTCGACACGCAGCGCGACGCGGTGGCGAGGTTCCTCGGGCGCTTCACGCAGCTCGCGCCGTACGCCGCGCTCGGGCGACCTGACGTGAGCCACGCCTACGGGGTCAAGGCGCTGCCTTCGATGGTGGTCATCGACCGCGAAGGGAAGGTCGCTGCGTCGATGCAGGGCCAGGCGACCGAACGACAGATCCGCCGGTGGCTGGAAGACGCCACCGGGCGCTGATCACTTCTTCGGCACCGTCTTCTCTTCGCCCTTCGTCTCGATCTCTTCGAGCAGCTTGAACTCGGTGCGGCGGTTCTTGGCGCGACCCAGCGGCGTGTCGTTGGTGGCGATGGGGCGGTCGAAGCCGAAGCCCTCGGAGCGCAGCCGCTTGGCGGCGATGCCCTTGGTGATGAGGTAGTTCTCCACGGCCTTCGCGCGGCGCTTCGAGAGGTTGATGTTGATGTCTCGCGAGCCGACGTTGTCGGTGTGGCCTTCGATCTGCACCGGGCCGACGTCCTTGTTCTTGGTCAGGACCTCCGCGACCTCGTCGAGCAGCTTGAACGAGCGCGGGTCGATGCGATCGCTGCCGAACTCGAAGAGGATCTGGTTGTTGATGCGGATGCGCTCGGACTCGAGCACCACCTCCTCTTCGTCCTCGGGAGGCGGGCAGCCGTAGAGCTCGGGCGGGCCGGGCTGATCAGGGCACTTGTCGACGTTGTCGGGGATCTGATCGCCGTCCTTGTCGGGGCAGCCGTCGAGCTGCTGGAGGCCGGGCGTGTCGGGGCAGCCGTCGATCTTGTCGGGCACGCCGTCGTTGTCGCGGTCGGGCTCCTTCGCTTCGGGGCAGCCGTCGACGTCTTCGACGCCGTCGGGGTCTTCAGATTGATCAGGGCACGCGTCGACGTTGTCGGGGATGCCGTCGTTGTCGCTGTCGGGCTGCGCGACGTGTTGGTACGCGACGCCGACGCTGACGCGCAGCAGCTCACGGCCGTAGCCGGTCTCGCCGAGGCCCTTGCCGATCGACAGCTGCGCACCCCAGTTGCCGGCGATTTGTGTGCGCGCGCCGATCATCGCCTCGAGCGGCGTCTTGAGCGCTTCGGCTTCGGTGAACGTGAAGGGCGCTTCAGCCGGCGTGGCGATGTTCACTTCGCCGATGAGCTGGTTGTTCTCGAACTTCCACACGTTCGGAAGCTCGACGATGGCGCCGCCGCCGAGCGTGAACTCCTGGCCGACGTAGAGATTCAAGAAGCGGCCCGGCGCGGTGCGGAAGCGCCAGCCGACGTTGCCGACGAGGCGCACCGGCCCGATGCCGCGCTCGACCGCGAGACGCGGGGCGAACATGAAGCCGCGGTCTGAGGTGAACGACGCGCCGCCGATGGGCGCGACCGCCGCGTTGGGGTCCGCCACGCTGGGGATCGGTACGCGCACCTCGAGCACACCGGCGAGCCCGACGATGGGGAACTCGCTCTGCTTGATGATCTGCACGCGGCCGAGGAAGCGCGGCGCGCCGAGGCTGACCGCTGACGGCGGCGTGGTGGGGAAGCCCTGCGCGTCGAGCAGCCCGAAGTTGTGCGCCTGAATCACGAAGGGCAGGTCGGCGGCCACTTCGATGCGCGGGTGCAGCTGATACGCGCCGAGGATGTGGATGTCGGTGCGGAACGGCATCAGCTCGCCGAGCCGCTCGTTACCGAACTTCGCCGACAAGATGCCGATGTTGAAGTCCACCAGCGCCATCAGCTGCCACGAGCGCGTGTTGAGCAGCTCGCCGCCTTCCAGCGTCAGGCCGGAGTCCATGCCCGGCGTGAACTTGAACGGCACCAGATCGATGCCTCGCGCGCTGAACGCGTCGATGGGTTGGGCCTGCGAGACGCCGACCAGACCCAGGACCAGAACGAGAAGAAGACGAAGCGCGCGCACCGAGGTCGAAAGTGTACCGGCGCCGCGCGACCTGAAAAGGAAACTGCGCTGCTACAGGTCGCTGCAGCTCACTTCGTGAGGAAGTCCGCCGCGTCGACCTGCTTCACCAGATCTGCCCTCAGCGGAATCGGCGCGCGGCCGATGCGCGCGTCGTCGGCCAGTACGTCGGCTGGCTTGGGCGACGGGTAGGTGATGGTGGTCGGTTCGGCCGAGGTGAGCTGCTTGACGAGGCCGTCGGCGTCGCGGGTAACGAACACGAAGTTCAGGTTGTCGGGCCGCACGTGCTTCTGCAGCGCCGCCTGCGCGTCAGCGGGCGTGATGGTGTCGAGGCGCGCGCGCACCGCTTCGAGGAAATCAGGCGTGCCTGAGATGACGTCGTCGATGGCCCAGCCGAGCCGACGTTGATCGGTCAAGGTCCAGACGCGCGTGGCGCCGCGCAGGAAGCCGCGGGCGGTGTCGAAGCGATCTTGCGGAATGGGCACGTCGCGCGACTGCGAGAGGAAGTGCATCACCACGCGGGTCGCAAACGCTGCGTTGCTCGCGACGACGGGCCGCAGCCACAGCATCACGTCTTGCTGTGAGCGCAGCACGTTGGGGCGAGGCACCGACTCCCAGCCGTCCTGTCGGTAGTGCTGCGCGTAGGCATAGGTGCCGTAGTTGAGGCCGCGGCGGTCGCGCACTTCCTGGAAGAGCACGCCGTGCTCCTGACGGTGTTCGCCGAAGTACGAGAGCGCGATGAAGAGGTCGATGAAGTCCGCGCTCCCGCGGCGGAGCGGCGACACGAAGCCGAACGCGCCCGCTGTCGACGCGGTGTCGCGCCTGACGATGGCACCCGCGCTCATCGGCCCCTTCGCTTCGGGGAGCGCGGCGCGCGTGGCGCCCGTGGCGGGCAGCTTCGCGAGCGAGGTCTTCACCTGCGACGCGAGCGCGTCGTCGACACCGCCAGCGAGCCCGATGATCAGCCGGTCTTGCGTGATGGTCTGCTGCCAGTGCTGCTGCACGTCGGCGAGCGTGATGGCGTTGAGGCCGGCCTCGGTGCCGACGACGGCGTGGCGATACGGGTGCCCGTCGAACAAGAGCGCGTCGAGGGCCGCCTTGCTCAGCTCTTCGTCGTTCTCCTGCCGCAGCCGCGTCGTGAGCGCGTTGAGCTGATCCGCGCGGAGCCGCTCGAACTCGTTGGCGTCGAAGCGCGGCGCGAGCAGCGCCTCGGTGAGGATCTCGAGGAAGCGCGGCAGGCGATCGCGGTGCACGCGGCCTGCGATGACGGTGAACTCCTTGTCGGTGTCGCCCGAGAGCTCGGCCGCCATCGGGTACAGCGCCTCGAGCAGCTGCGCCGAGTCGAGCGACTTCGTGCCGCCTTCCAGCAGCAAGCGCGTCGTGAGCGCGGTGAGGCCTTCCTTGCCCTTCGGGTCATCGACGGAGCCCGTGCGGAAGACGAGCCGCACCGACACGATGGGCTTGTTGGCGACGGGCTGCACCACGAGCTTCATCGGCTCGACGGCGGGCAGCGCGACGTACGGCACCGGCGAGGTGGGCGGCGCGACGAGCTTCTCGAGCTCCTCGTTGGGGATCTGCGCGGCGTCTTTCGGCGGCGGCCTGGTGGTGGCGCAGGAACAGACGAGGGCGGACAGCAGCAGGGCGCGCTTCACTTGGCGGCTCCCTTCTCGGCCTTCACTTCGACCGTGAAGTTCATCGTGGTGCGGTTGGTGTCGACGAGGTGCTTCTTCGCGAACGCGCTCAGGTCCTTCGCGGTCACCTTCTCGACGTTTGCGTAGAGCGAGTCGATGGCGTCGGTGGTGCCGAACACGCCGATGTGCAGCGCGAGCGCGACGGCCACTTGCGACGGCGTCTCCAGCTCCATTTGCAGGCCGTAGCGGAGGTTGCTCTTGATGTCCGCGAGGCGCTTGGCATCGACGGTGCCGTTGGCGACGGCGGCGACCTCCGCCAGCATCGCGTCGAGTACGGCTTGACGGTTCGCTTCAGCCTTCAGTCGCGCGTCGAGGCCGAAGAAGCACGGGTCGCGGTGGTGATCGTAGAAGCCGTTGAAGCGCTCGACCTTCTGTTGCTGCAAGACGAGCGTGCGGTGAAGCGGCGAGGTGGGCCCGACGAGGTACGCGGTCAACACCTGCTGAACCGCGGCGTCGAGCGTCTTCGGCGTGGCGGCGGGCGTGTGCCACGCGAGGCCGAGGCGCGGCAGCGTCGGTGACGGCCAGGTGAGGTTGGCGGTGCGCGCTTCGTTCTGCGGCGGCTCGGCGGGAACGACCACGTTGGCGGCCTTGCCCTTCCACGGCGCGTAGTGCGTGGTGACGGCCTTCATCACCTTCGCGTCGTCGAAGTCGCCAACCACGATGACCACCGTGTTGTCGGGCGTGTACCAGCGCTTGAAGAAGGTCTTCGAGTACTCGTAGCGCTTCGGCATCTCGACGATGTCCTCGTAGAAGCCGAGCGTGGTGTGCCGGTAGGTGTGCGTGGTGAACGCGGTCGCGAGCGTGGTCTCTTCGATCTTCAGGCCGGGGTTCGACGCGTTCTTCTGGTACTCGCCCAGCACGGCCTGCGCTTCGGTCTGAAACGCACCTTCGGCGTAGTCGAGGTTGCGGAAGCGATCGGCCTCGGCGTCGATGAGCGTGTCGAGGCCCGAGGTGGGGCCACTCACTGTGTAGACGGTCACGTCGTCGGTGGTGAACGCGTTCTCGACGAAGCCCGACTTGCCCAGCAGCGCGCCGCGCGTGCCTTCGGGGAAGCGCTGCGTGCCGCGGAACATCATGTGCTCGAAGAAGTGCGCGAAGCCCGTGTGCCCGGGCTCGACCTCGTTGCGCGAGCCGACGCGCACCACCGTGTAATAGGCGACGAGGCCCGGCGAGTTGAACGGCACGCGCACCACGCGCAGGCCGTTCGGCAGCGTCGAGACCTTGGTGGGGAACGGGAAGGCTGGCGGGGTCGCGGCCAGCGAGGCGGTCAACAGGGCGAAGGCGAGCATCGAGGGCGCATTCAACCCGTCAGACGGAGGGTGACAAGCGCGACGAAGTGGTTAAAGAGAAGGTGCGGTTCGGTTCTTTGAAAACGGGGGCGACAAGGTTTCGACGGGGGCACAGAGGCTCCACGGTCGCGTGTCGAGTGGGCTCACACACTCGTAAATACAAGAGAGCAAAACCACAAAAGCCAACGACAACGTTGAGCTTGCGCTGGCCGCCTAAAAAACGGTTCACGCACGGTTGCTTCACCTTCTGCCAGTGAGGTGAAGGTCCAACCGCCATAATGCTGGCTGGCTCTCCAAGCGCCTGAGCGCGGAGAGCGAGATTGAGTCAGGACCGGTTCACTCTGCTTCCTGTTCGGAAGAAGCGAGGGGACTAGCGCTGTAAAAACTCCGGACTACACACGTAGTGACTTGGAACTGAAGGCTTTCGGACCCGGGTTCGATTCCCGGCGCCTCCATTTTCTTTCCCATTCAACGAACACGACGACGCAAGGCCCGGCACCCCACCGGACCTCGCGAAGTCATGCCCTGCTTCAGTTCTTCCGATTGGCTTCCTGGCGCGCGACGCCCTTGAGTTGCCGCACGCGGCCTTCGACCTCGTTCTGCTCGTCGTCGACCCACTCGCCGACCTTCGCCTGCGCGCGGCCCGCGAGCTCTTCGACCTTGCCCTTCACGCGCTCGACGGCTTTCGCGCCTTCCTGTTTGGCCTTGCCCTTCAGCTCTTCTGCGCGGCCTTCGAGCTGCATCTGCTCGTTGTCGATGGCGTCGCCGACGACCTTCTTCAGCTTGCCCTTGAGCTCCTCGGCCTTGCCTTCGATGCGCTTGCTGGTGGTTCCCATGTCGTTTGCTCCTGTTCGGGTTGGGGACAGCTGACGGGCAGTTGAGCAACGGGCGTGCCGCGGCCACTTCACGACGCATCAACGACTTGAACCGCGCCGGTGTGGCGAACGTGCGCGCGCGCCCTGTGCGTTTTGGGCAAAGTCGCCCCGCGTGCGGGCCCTGGTGACGAGTCGAAGAGCGGAGCTGCGCCTCGAGCGGGCGCGCGATTTCCTGCGTGGTCTCTCTCCCAGCGGTGACGCGCTGCTCATCGGGCCCAGCTTCGACGCCGTCGCCGAGCTGACGCGATCGCTCAAGGTCTCGATGTTCGGCTGGCGACGATCGACGCTGTACCGCTGCGCGCTCGAGCTGGCGCGCCCGGTGCTGTTGGAACGCGGCCTCACGCCGGTGACGTCGCTCTCACTCGAAGCGCTCTGGGCCCGCGTGACGTTCGAGCTGGGTGAAGACGCGCTGCTGCATCGCCTGGAGCCGCTTGAAGGACGCCCGGGCTTGTCACGCGCGCTCGCGCGCACCGTCGGCGAGCTGCGCATGCTGGGCACGACCGACGGCGTGGAGCCCGCGCTCGTCGAGGCCTGCCGTGCCTACGAAGCGGCGCTCGAGGCGCAGCAGTTGGTCGACCGCGCGAGCGTGTACGCGTTGGCCCTGGAGCGGGTGGCGACAGCGCCGAAGAGCCCGTTGCTGTTGCTCGACGTGCAGGCTGCGCCAGGTCGCGAGCAGGACTTCGTGGCGGCGCTCGTCAGCGCGGCGTCGACGGTGCTGGCCACCTCGCCCACCGAAGAGGTGCATGAAGTCGCCGCGCTCTCGAAGGCGCTCGGCGTTCAGCCTGAAGACGTCGACGTTCGTGGCGAAGACGCGCTGGCGCGGCTGCAGCGAAACCTGTTCGTCGGCGGCGCCATCGAAGACGCCGAGCTGACGTTGCCGTTCTTCTCGGCGCCCGGTGAAGCGCGCGAGTGCGTGGAGATCGCGCGGCGCATCATCGAGCGCGCGAAGCACGGCGTGCCGTTCGATCAGATGGCGGTCTTGCTGCGCAGCCCCGGCACCTACCGCGCGCCGCTCGAAGACGCGTTCCGGCGCGCCGGCATCGAGGCGTGGTTCTCGTCGGGACAGCCGCGGCCCGACCCCGCCGGACGCGCGCTGCTGGCGTTGCTCTCGTGCGCGGAAGAAGGCCTCTCGGCGCGGCGCTTCAGCGAGTACCTCTCGTTGTCGCAGGTGCCGCGGCCGGAGCTCGATGGCGCGCCGCCTGCCGCCGCTTCTGAGTCGTTCGAGCGTCCAGACGCCGCAGAGTCGCTGCTCCCGCCTGGACCGCCTGCGCCCGCTGAGCCTGTCGAGACCATCGAAGATCCCGAAGCGCCCGCCGTGTTGGGTCAGCTCCGCGCGCCCCACAAGTGGGAGAAGTTGATCATCGACGCGGCCGTCATCGGCGGCACTGACCGCTGGCGACGCCGGCTCTCGGGCCTGCGCGCGCGGTACCAGAAGGCGCTGCAGAACCCGACGGCCACCGACGCGCAGAAAGAACACACGCAGCGCGACCTCGCGTCGCTCACCGCGCTCGAACAGTTCGCGCTCCCGCTGCTCGAGGCCCTCGCTGCGTTGCCAGCTCAGGCCCCGTGGAAGGACTGGCGTGAAGCGCTGCAGTCGCTCGCCACGCGCGCGCTGAAGTACCCGACGCGCGTGCTGGCGGTGCTGAACGAGCTCGCCGCGATGGACCCTGTCGGCCCGCTCGGTCTGTCTGAGGTGCGCGGCGTGCTGGCGCGCAGGCTCTCGGAGGTGACGGAGCCCAACGAGTCTCGACGTCACGGTCGCGTGTTCATCGGCCCCGTGTCGTCAGCGCGCGGGCTCTCGTTCGACACGGTCTTTGTCCCCGGGCTCGCCGAGCGCGTCTTCCCCCAGAAGATCCGCGAAGACCCGTTGCTGGCCGACGACAAGCGCGAGGCGCTGCACCCGGAGCTCGAGGTCGCGCGCCACCGCGTCGCCAGTGAGCGCCACGCGTTGCAGTTGGCCGTCGGGGCGGCGCGAGCTCGCGCGGTGCTGTCGTACCCGCGCGTCGACGCAGAGCACGCGCGACCGCGCGTGCCTTCGTTCTATGCGCTCGAAGCCGCGCGCGCGGTGCAGGGCACGTTGCCGGGCTTCGAGGCGCTGCAGCGTCAGGCTGAAGCGTCATCGCGCGTGCGCCTCGCGTGGCCCGCGCCCGAAGTGCCTTCGCAGGCCATCGACGACACCGAGTTCGATCTCGCGGTGCTCGACGGCATTCTCCACGGGCGCGGTGGCGTGAAGGGCAAGGCGCGCTACCTCGTGAAGACCAACGCGCACCTCGCGCGGGCGCTGCGCGCCCGTTACGCGCGGTGGCAACAGAGCACGTGGACGGCCAACGACGGCCTCGTGAAGCCGGGCGCGCTGGGCCGCGCGGCGCTCGAAGGCCAGCAGTTCTCAGCACGCCCGTTCAGCCCGACCTCGCTCGAGCAATACGCCGCGTGTCCGTACCGCTTCTACTTGTCGGCGCTCGCCAGGCTTTCTCCGCTGGAGATCCCCGGTGAGTTGGAAGAGCTCGGCCCGCTCGAGAAGGGCTCGATGGCGCACGAGGTCCAGTTCCAGTTGCTCAGCGCGCTGCGCGACGAAGGCGTCGTGGTGAACGAGCAGACCCTCACGCAGATTCAGCTGCGGCTTCACGAGGTCGTGAAGCAGGTCGCCGCCGACGTCTACGACGAGTTCAAGCCGGCCATCGAGCGCGTCTGGCAAGACGGCGTGCACACCCTCGAGGCCGACCTGCGCGAGTGGCTCAAGCAGGTGTCGGAGGACCGCGAGTGGACGCCCGCGCACTTCGAGCTGTCCTTCGGGCTGCCCGGTCGCGACGTCGACACACAAGATCCACGCAGCACGCCGACGCCGGTGACGCTGGTGGAAGGGCTCCAGGTGCGCGGCTCCATCGACCTCGTCGAGAAGGGTCGGCTCGGCGCGCTGAGGGCCACCGACTACAAGACGGGCCGCGCGCGCGCTGAAGAAGGCAACATCATAGGCGGCGGCCGTCATCTGCAGCCGCTGCTCTACGCGTTGGTGCTCGAGAAGCTGTTCCCCGACGTCACCATCGCGGGCGGTCGGCTCTTCTATACGACGCAGGTGGGCGGCTACCGCTCGGTGATGACGAAGCTTGAAGCCCCGAGCCGTGAGGCGTTCGCGCAGGTCGCGCGGACGATTCGTGCGTCACTCGAAACGGGCTTCTTCCCCGCGGCGCCGGACGACGACGAGTGCCGGTACTGTGATTTTCGCGCGGTGTGCGGGCCCGATGAGGGGCGTCGCGTTGTGCGCACCAGAAAAGCCGTACGCGCCGAACTCAAAGACCTGCGCGCCCTGAGGGACCAGCGATGAAGTTGCCTGGCGATCACGAGACACGTCGTCGCTTGCTCGAAGAACTCGAGACGACCTTCGTCGTCGAAGCGGCGGCCGGCACCGGCAAGACGACCGTGCTCGTCGAGCGCATCGTGATGATGGTGCGCAAGGGCAAGGCGCAGCTCGAGAAGATCATCTCTGTCACGTTCACCGAGAAGGCCGCCGGCGAGATGAAGCTGCGGCTCCGCACGCGGCTCGAGCGCGCGCGTGAGGAGGTCACCGACGCCGACGAGTCGAAGCGGCTCACGCAGGCGCTGGAAGAGCTCGAGGTCGCGCGCATCGGCACCATTCACGGGCTGTGCGCTGACTTGTTGCGCGAGTACCCGGTGGAGGCCGGCGTCGACCCGCTCTTCGAGGTCGCGGCCGAAGACGACGCCGAGGCGTTGCTGACGTCCGCGTTCCACCGCGGCTTCCAGACGATGCTGCAGACGCAGCCAGAAGGCGTGCGGCGTGCGCTGCGCCGTCGTTCGCGTGGGCCCGACGCTGAGCCGCCGCGCCGGGCGTTGCTCTCGGCGGTGCGCTCGTTGGTGGAGCACCGAGACTTCGCCGCGCCGTGGCGTCGCGACGACTTCGACCGACAGGCTGCCATCGATGACCTCCTGCCGACCTTGCAGCTGCTCGCCGGTTTTCTGCCCAACCTGAAGCTGAAGCGAGACCGCAGCGACTTCATCGAGGGCCTCGAGCTGGTGCGTCGCTTCGTGGACGACGTGCGCCATCGCGAAGGCGTCTCGGCGCGCGACTACGACGGCATCGAGGCGCAGCTGCGTGAGCTCGGCGGCAACAAGTTCAAGTGGACGGCGAAGGCCTGGGGTGTCGGCTTCACCGGCGTCACCGAGGCGCAGGTGCTGGCGGCGCGCGACGACGCGTGGGACTCGTTGAGTCGCTTCATCCGCGCCGCTGACGCGGATCTGGCGGCTCGGCTGCACGAAGAGCTCCGGCCCATCGTCGACGCGTATGAAGAGGAGAAGAAGCGCTCCGGCGTGCTCGATTTCGTCGACCTGCTGCTGCTGACCCGCGACCTGCTGCAGAAGCACGAGTCGGTGCGGCGTTCGTTGCAGCAGCGCTTCACGCGCCTGTTCGTCGACGAGTTTCAGGACACGGATCCCCTGCAGAGCGAGATCGTCCTGCTCTTGTCGTCGGACGATGCGACAGAGCACCGACCGTTCGAGACGCGCGCGGTGCCCGGGAAGCTGTTCGTCGTCGGCGACCCGAAGCAGAGCATCTACCGCTTCCGCCGCGCCGACATCTTGCTCTACGAGCGCGTCAAGCAGCACCTGCTGGGGCAGGGGGCCGACGTCGTGTACCTCTCCACTTCGTTCCGCAGCACGCCCGGCATTCAGGCGGCGGTGAACGGCGCGTTCTCGGCGGCGATGGTGGGCGAGCATCAGGCGACGTGGGTGCCGCTCGGCGAGTGGCGTGAAGCCAACCGGGAACAACCGTCGGTCATCGCGTTGCCGTCGCCGCGCCCATTCGGTGGCCGCGGCAAGCCCACCAAGGACGCCATCGAAGGCAGCCTGCCGAGCGCGGTCGGCGGCTTCGTCAGCTGGCTCATCAACAAGAGTGGCTGGCGCGTCGAAGAAGACGGCAAGACCGTGCCGGTGCAGGCGCGTCACGTCTGCATCCTCTTCAAGCGGCTCCGGCGCTGGGGCGGTGTCGACGTGCCGCGGCCGTACGCGCAGGCGTTGGAAGCGCACCGCGTGCCGCACGTGCTGGTGGGCGGTCGATCGTTTCACCAGCGCGAAGAGGTCATGGCGCTGCGCACTGCGCTGTTCGCCATCGAACGGCCGAGCGACGAGTTCTCGGTCTACGCCACCCTGCGCGGGCCGTTCTTCGGGTTCACCGACGAGCAGCTCTTCGCGTTCAAGCAGGAGCTGGGTCGGCTGCACCCGCTGCGCCCGTGGGAGAAAGAGACGCTCGTCGACCATCAGCAGGAGGTCGTCACCGCGCTGACGTTGCTGGGTGACCTCCACAAGTTCCGCAACAAGCGGCCGGTGTCGGCGACGGTGCACGCGTTCCTCGAAGCGACGCGCGCGCACGCCGGCGTGGCGTTCTGGACCGCGGGCGCGCAGGCGCTGGCCAACGTGCTGCAACTCGCCGAGCTGTCGCGGCGTCACGAACGTCGCGCGACGTCGTTCCGCGACGTGGTCGAGGCGCTGCAAGACGAGGCCGACGAAGGCGAAGCGCCTGACGCGCCGCTCGTCGAAGAAGGCACCGAAGGCGTGCGCATGATGACCGTGCACGCTGCGAAGGGCCTCGAGTTCCCGGTCGTCATCCTCGCCGAGCCGACCGCCAACGCCGCGCGCGCCGAGCCGTCGCACTGGGTCGATCCCGAGCAGGGTTTGTGGGTGCACTCGCTCGCCGGCTGCGTGCCGGTGGAGCTGCGCGATCACGAAGCTGAGGTGTTGGCGCGCGACGCCGAAGAGTCGCTGCGGCTCACGTACGTCGCCGCGACGCGCGCGCGCGATCTGCTCGTGGTGCCGGTGTGCAGCGAGCGTCAGTGGCAAGACACGTGGACAGAGGTGCTGTACCGCTCTGTGTATCCACAGCTCGGCTTCGAGCATGAGCCGAAGCCGGCGCCGGGCTGCCCCGACTTTGGCCGCGACCCGGTGCTCGATCGCGATGGGCCCGTCCCCAACGAAGTGCCGTTGCCCGGCTTGCACCTCGCGGCATCGAAGAAGAACCGCGTCGTCTGGTGGGACCCGAAGACCCTCGAGCTCGAGCGCGAAGAGCCCGCTGGGCTCGAGTCGTCAGAGGCGCTCGCGGAAGATGACGAGGCCGCGCCTGCGAGCATCGCCGCGTGGGAGCGCTGGCAAGCTGAGCGCGCGGAGGCCATCACCGCCGCGAAGGTCGAGAGCGTGCGGGTGACCGTCGCGCGAGAGCTATCGCCTGTCGTGGCGACGGGCGCGGTGCCGCTCGAGACGACGTCAGCGAACCGCAAGGGCCGGCCCTCAGGGCGTCGCTTCGGCGAGCTGGTGCACGCGGTGCTCGCGTCGATTCCGCTCGACGCGTCACCTGAGCTGGTGACTTCGACGTCCACCGTGATGGCGCGGTTGCTGGGCGCGAGCGAGCGCGAGAACAAGGCGTGCGTCGAAGCGGTGCTGTCGGCGCTCGAGCACCCGCGGGTGTCGGCGGCACGCAACTCGCCCGACGTGCGGCGTGAGGTGGCCGTGGTGCACCACCTGCCTGACGGCACCGTCATCGAAGGCGCGATCGATCTCGCCTACGAGCAGGACGGCGCGTGGTGGGTGGTGGAGTTCAAGACCGACGCTGCGTTCGACGAGCGCCGCGGCCAGTATGAGGCGCAGGCTCAGGCGTACGCGGCGGCGATCACCGCGGCCACCGGGAAGGTGGCGCGCGGCGTGTTGCTCGCGGTGTGACCTACGGCGCGCGCTCGTACTCGACGGCGACGCGCGTGCCGTGCACGGTGATGTCGCTCAACGAGCACGTGGGCAGCGTGGTGGGGCAGCCCATGCCCGTGCAGCTGCGCGACGAGCTGACCGAAGCCGTGCCCACGAACGTGCCGCCGCCGCGCTGAAAGACGAGCTCGGCGTGGGTCGTGGTGGTGTTGACGGTGGGCATCGCCGTGTTGCCGGTGGTGGTCTTCGTCACCAGATCGCGCGTGAACGTGTAGCCCTTCTCGCCGTGCTTGCCGGTGAAGATGCCGCTGATCGACACGCTGGGCGCGTCGCCCATGTCGACCGAGCCGCCGCCTTCTTCAACCTCGAGGTACGCGGTCTGCTCGGGGCCGTCCCACACCTGCACCTGCATCAAGCCGGGCGGCACGGTGGTGCCGACGGTGCTCGGCTCCATCGCGTCGTCGTAGCAGCTCGCCGTCGGCGCGAAGTAGTTGATGACCAACGAGTAGGTCTCAGGCGTCAGCCCGTTACAGCCACTCAACAGCACGGCGAACAGCAGCCACGACTTGCGCATGTGGGTCTCTTTCGTGAGGGGTGGGTGAGGGCGGCGAGCGTCATTCGTGCTCGCGGTGCTGTCAAAGATTGGTTTCTGACCGACACGTCATTATGTCGATCGGCGGACGCACTCCCGCGTACCCCGGACGAGACGCGCCGTACCCGGTGAAGACAAGACGACGCCCGGAGTTGTCATGGCCTGGGTGATCCTCGTCTTTGCGGGGTTGTTGGAGATCTGTTGGGCAGTCGGCCTCAAGTACACGGAGGGCTTCACGCGCCCGTGGCCGACGGTGCTGACAGTGTCAGCGATGGCCGTCAGCATGATCTTGCTGGCGCAAGCGACCAAGACGCTGCCCGTCGGCACCGCGTACGCGATCTGGGTGGGCATCGGCGCGGCTGGCGCCGTCATCCTCGGCGTCGTGCTGCAGGGTGAGGCGCTCTCGCCCATGCGCGCCGTGTTCCTGGTGGCGCTCATCGGCTCGATCGTCGGCCTGAAGGTGACGGCCTGACTCAGCTCTCGTGGCGCGCCGGCGCGTCCTTCAGCGCGGCCTCGACCTCGTCGGGGCCGTAGCCTTCGAGCTTGCGGTACAGCGTCTTGCGGTCGAGCCCCAGCACCTTCGCGGCCTGCGTGCGGTGGCCACCGACGGCGCGCAGCACGCGCAAGATGTGCTGACGCTCGATGGTGTCCATGGGCACCAGCACGGCCTCGTCGGCCGCGACGACGGCGGGCGTCAGCACCTTCTCGGGGAGGTCCGCCGCGGTGAGCTGCGCGTAGCGGGTGAGCGCCACCGCGCGCTCGATGACGTTCTGCACCTCGAGCACGTTGCCGGGCCACGGGTAGGCCAGCAGCTTCTCGGCCGCGCTCGACGCGATACCGGTGACTTCCTTGCGGCTGCGCTCGGCGAACGCGCGCACGAAGTGCTGGGCCAGCAGCAGCACGTCGTTGCCGCGCATGCGCACCGGCGGAATGTGCACGTTCACCACGTTGATGGCGAAGTGGAGCTCGGCGCGAAACCGATCTTCTTCGGCCATCGCTTCGAGATCGCGGCTGGTCGCGGTCACCAGGCGCGCGTCGAAGGGCACTTCCTGCTCGCTGCCCACGGGGCGCACCTTTCGCTCGGTCAGCGCGCGGTGCAGCAGCGGCTGCAGCTCGGCGGGCAGCTCGGCGATGTCGTCGAGGAACAACGTGCCGCCCTGCGCGCGCACGAAGGCACCCTGCCGCGTGGCCTTCGGGTCATTCGCCACCGCGCCCTTCGCGTAGCCGAAGAGCTCGCCCTGGAGCGCCGCGGCCGAGACCGCCGCACAGTTGAGCGCGATGAACGGGCCGTCGCGACGCCGGCTCGCCTCGTGGAGCGCACGAGCGACCAGCTCTTTGCCCGTGCCGCGCTCGCCCGTGACCAGCACGGCGGACTCGCTGTCGGCCACGCGGTTGATGAGCGCGAACAGCTCCTTCATTGGCACGCTCTCGCCGATGAGCTGCGAGAGGCTCTTCTGCACGACGACCTCTTCGCGCAGCCGCTTCACCTCTTCGCGGAGCTCGCGGTGCTGCACGGCGCGACCGATGGCCAGCGCGATGGCCTCGAGTTCGAACGGCTTGGTGAGGAAGTCGTAAGCGCCGGCGCGGATGGCGCGGATCGCGGTGTCCATGCTGCCGAAGGCGGTGATGACCAGCACCGGCACGCCGGGGTGCGCACCGACGATGCGCTCGCACAGCTCCAGGCCGTTGAGGCCCTTCATGTTCACGTCGGTGATGACCGCCTGGTAGTCGCCGTCTTCGAGCGCCTGCAGGGCGGGCTCTCCGGCGTGCACGGCGTGGGCTTTGTAGCCACGCCGCGTCAGCCCTTCGACCAGCAACTGCGCCATCGCCACGTCGTCTTCGACGATCAGGATCTGGTGACTCATTCGGCAACTCGCTCCAGCGGGAGAAACAGCGAGAACGTTGTGCCTTGTCGCAGCGCAGAGTCCACCGCAATCCACCCGTGGTGGTCGCGCGAAATGCCCCACGCGACGGGCAGGCCGAGGCCGTTCCCGTCGCCGACCGGCTTGGTGGTGAAGAAGGGCTCGAACACACGCGGCAGGTCTTCGGCGGGGATGCCTTCACCGCGGTCGCGCACGTCGAGGCGCGCGTAGTCGGCCTCGGGCCCGCCGACGTCGGCTGGGGGCGTGGCGCGCACGCGGCTCACGGTCACTTCCACGGGGCCCCCGCTCGGCATGGCCTGCACCGAGTTGATGACGAGGTTCGCCACCACCTGCTCGAGCTGGTTCGGGTCTCCGTGCACCATCACGTCATCGCCGCCCGGGTTCATCTCGAGCGTGCAGCGGGCCTTCTCGGCGAGCGCTTCGAGCACCTCGAGCGATCGCTGCGCTACGCCGCGCAATGAGAATCGCGTCATCGTGGGGGCCGAGCGTCGCGCGAAGTCGAGCAGCTGGCGGATGATGCGCGTCATCTGCGCTGTCTGATCGTTGATGATGGTCGCGTTGCTCTTCGCCTCGTCGCCTTCGACCTCTCCGGTGGCGATCATGCGCGCGCGCACCGAGACCACGTTGATGGGCGTGCCGAGCTCGTGCGCGATGCCGGCCGCGAGGAGCCCCACGGTCGTCAGGCGGTCGGCGTGACGCAGCTGCGCCTGGGCCGTTTCCCGGGCGTTCACCTCGCGGCCAATGCGCTCCTGCGACGCCAGCAGCTCGTCGCACATGTGGTTCATCTCGCGGGCGAGCTCGCCGATCTCATCGGCCTGCTGGATGTCGAGCGGTCCCGAATAGTCACCGCGACCGACGCGGCGGGCCTTCTCAGCGAGCGAGCGCATGGGGCGACCCACCACCACCGCGCCGAGCCAGATGGCGACGATGGCCCAGAGCAGGCCGAGCGAGCCGAAGTTGATGACGTGGTTGGTGATGATGCGGCCGATGATCTCGCGCTCGGCGACCAGGGTCTCCTGCATCCACAAGACGCCCGCGCGCCCGTCTGGCAACGTCAGCGGCATCCACGTCTCGGCGGAGTCCCACACGTTGCGCACGATGACTGCCTCGCCGTTCCCGAGCGCCTCGCGTTGCGCGTCGTTGAGGCTCAGCTCGCCCAGCGGCGCCACGCGCACCTGCGTGTTCTGCGGATCGCGGTTGGCGGCGGCCAGCAGCGCCACCGAGCCTTCTTCCCACGAGCCGCGCGCCCGCTCGCGCTCGAGCGCCGCCAACAGCACGCGCCCCGCGATGCCTTGATCGCGCTCGACATCGGCGTGGTGCAAGGCGACGGCTTCACGAACCGACAGCCACGCCGAGACCCCCAGCGCAAGGAAGGCGCTGAGGGCCAGGGGCAGGGTGATCTTTCGGGCGAGCTGCATGCGGCGCAGCTTGCCCGAAAGTCACCTCACGTCAGGCCTCGACCTTCACCTTGAGCGAGCGCGGCTGCTGCTCTTCGCGCTTGGGAATGGTGACCGTCAGCACGCCGTGCTTGTAGCTCGCTTCCGGCGTGGTGCCCGAGATCGTCTCGTCGAGCGTGAAGCTGCGCGCGAAGCTGCCGGTGACGCGCTCGCGGCGGATCCACCCCTTTTCCTCCGTGGTGGTTTCGCTGGCGCGATCGGCGCTGATGGTGAGCCGGTTGCCCTCGACCTTCACGTCGATCTTCGACGGGTCGACGCCCGGCATGTCGAGGCGCAGCTCGATGGACTTGTCGGTCTCACGCACGTCGGCGGCGGGCGCGAAGCTGGCCGTGCGCGCAGTGGGCGCATCATCGAAGAGCCCGTCGAGATCGCGGAAGAGGCTGCGGTTGAACGTGGGGTTGAAAGCGAAGCGGGTCAGCATGGTGTGTCTCCTTTGGTTCTTCAGGTTGCTTCCACTCTCGTGGACGAGCTGAAGGTCAAACAGGAACGCGAGGTGTCAAGGCGTGGCCCCGGTGAGTTGGTCGCTAACCAACAAGACGTTCGCGTCAAGCGACGAACCGGTGAGAATCGGTCGGCTATGACGCGCGTGTGCGGCCTCCTTGTGTTGATCAGCGCGTCAGCGCTCGCGCAGAGCGCCGAGGAGTTCGCGCTGCCGGACTTCAACGCGAGCGACGCCGGCGTGGACGGCGCGACCGAGACGGAGGTCTGGCCGGTCGCCAACGCGCCGATGCCTGATGCCGTGGCCACGACGCCCACAGCTCCGCCTACGCCGACGTGGAGCCGGCTCGGCGGCTCGATGGCGGCGCTCTTCACGTTCTTCACCGACTACTTCGTCAGCGCCGAGGTGACGTTGCTCTACACGGTGGTCGGCACGCCGCAGCCGTCGCTGGACGCACCAGGCGAGGTCGAAGGCTGGCTCGCGCAGCTTGGAGGCACGAGCTTCATCGGCTTCGGTGGTGGCCCGCTGTGCGACGGCAGCGCGTTCTGCGCAGCGCGCGGCGGTGGCGGCGCCGCGTTTCGCGTGGGGTGGGCGCGCGGTCTGCCGCAGGTGAGCACCGGTCTCACGCGCACGCAGACGATGTACTTCGGTCAGGTCGACGTGGCCTTCAGCTACTTCGGCATCGAGTCGGCGCCGCTGTCGCCGGGCATCGAGACGCCCGAGCTGCTGACGCGGCTCCGCTTCGGCTTGCACTACACGAGTCCCACCAGCCGCGTGACGGCGACGGGCTTCACGATTCAGGTCGCCGCGGTGGCGCAGTTCATTCCGTTGAGCAACGGCACGCAGGGCGTCGCGTTCGGTGTCAGCGGCGGCGTGGGCTTCTGATCAGAGCTTCTGCGCGACGGGGTAGTGGCGGTCGACCTCTTCGTGGCGCAGCAGGCCCATCGCTTCGCGCTGCACGCAGAGATTCCAGCGCTGCTTCTCGGACTCTTCGCGCGTCGCGCGGTAGTCGCTGAGCAGCAACGCCCGCAACGAAGCGTCGGTCGCGCGGTCGAGCTCTGCCTTGAGGGCGCGGCAGCGTTCGAGCGCGGCGTCGAGCTTGCGCGCGGTGTTGCCGAGCGCGCCCGCCTTCTCTTTGTTCATCTCTGCTTCCCACGCAGAGGCCCATGACATGTCGCGGCGTTCAGCCATGCGGCCACGAGTTTAGCGCTGGCGACCCCGCGGCGCCGTGCTTGAGTCGGACGTCATGGCCCGCAGCAGCAAGTCGAAGAAGCCCGTCGAACCCGAGTCATCAGAACCGACGGCAGATCTCGCGCCGGTGGTCGGCCGCAACCTGAAGCGCCTGCGCACCGAGCGCGGGTTGTCGCTCGAGAAGCTGTCGCAGAGCTCAGGCGTGTCGCGCGCGATGCTGGGGCAGGTGGAGCTTGGCCAGAGCGCGCCCACCATCAACGTGCTGTGGAAGATGGCGCGCGCGCTCGACGTGCCGTTCTCGGCGCTCATCGCGACCACCGCGTCGTCGGGTGCGAAGGTCTTGCGTGCCGAGGCCGCCAAGCGGCTCATGTCGAGCGACGGCTCGTTCCAGTCGCGCGCGTTGTTCCCGTACGACGAGCCGCGCCGCGTGGAGTTCTACGAGCTCAAGCTGAGCGCGAAGGGCGTCGAGAAGGCCGACGGGCACGCGCCGGGCACGCTGGAGAACCTCGTGGTGTCGAAGGGCGCCGTGGAGATCGTGGTCGGCACGCAGACGCACCAGCTCGAAGCCGGTGACGCCATCGTGTTCGAGGCGGATCAGCCGCACGTCTACAAGAACGTCGGCAGCAGTGATGCGGTGCTGTACCTGGTGATGACGTACGCCGAGCAGGTCGGCTGATCAGCGCTGCTTGATTCCCGATTCCAACGTCTCGACGTCGGCGAGATCCTTCGTGCGACCGCTCGCCTTCTTGTTCTTGATGAGCGCTTCGCGCCCGAGGAACGGAAGGAGCGCATTTCCGTAGGGCGCCATGACTCGCCCCGGCCACGCCTCATCGAACTCGACGCCTGAGATCGCCGTGATGATGTCAATGCGTCGGGGCGGAAGACCGATCTGGTAGACCGTGCCCGCGTGGTCGAAGTCTGCGTGCGTCACTCCGTGCGTCTGGAGCGGTGCGCCGAAGGCTCTCAGGGCGGCGATGACACGCTCCGCGTTGGCGGCGCTTGGTTTCACCCACACGTCGACGTCCTGTGTCGCGCGGGGGTAGCCGTTGACGGCGAGGGCGTGCGCCCCCACGACGATGAACTCAACAGCGTGCTCAGTGAAGAGCTGCAGCAGCTCGCGAGAGTCGGCGTCGAGGTCGCCCTCGCTCAAGGCTCACCGGCCCGACGAATGCGCGTAGGTGCGGCGGAGCGCTCGTACGAAGGCATCGGCCAGCCCGTCAGCCTCCAACTCCGCGCGGAGAGCTCCTGGAGGATGTTGAGGCGCTGCTCGGCGGTGGTGACGAGCGACAGGTCGGGCTCGGCGGGCATGTCCTGGAGCTTGCCAACCCACACGGGCCACTGGGCCCGCGCGGCCCGTCGCTTCTCCATGTCGTCAGCGTCCGACATGGCGCCAAGTCTACCTCACCGCGGCGCGAGCCACGTCGGCGGGGCCACGATCTTCTCGCCGCCACGCACGTGCGCGGGCACCTCTTCGCGCACCTTGTGACGACGGGCCTTCGGGTCCTGCCGCGAGACGACGCGACCCACGAGGTCGTAGTCGTGCGCCTCGGTGACCTCGACGGTCACCAGCTCGCCCGGGTACGCCATGCCGTCGTTGATGTAGACGTTGCCGTCGATGTCGGGCGCCTGGCCCTGGTGACGGCCGACGATGAGCAGGTCGGTCTCGGGGCTGCGGCCTTCGACCAGCACCTCGATCTGCTTGCCCACCATCGCGCGGTTCTGCTCGCGGCTGATGCGCTTCTGGATCGCCATGATCTCACGCCACCGGCGCTCGATGGTGCGCTTGGGCACCTTGTTCTCCATGTCGTACGCCGCCGTGCCTTCTTCGTCGGAATACTGGAAGACGCCCAGCCGCTCGAAGCGCAGCTCCTTCACGAAGTCCTTGAGGATCTCGAAGTCTTCTTCGGTCTCGCCCGGCAGGCCGACGATCATCGACGTGCGGAACGAGAGATCGCCCACACGCGCGCGGATCTTCTGCACAAGCTGCTTCAAGAACGCCGACTCACGGCCGCGCTTCATGCTGCGCAGCAGCCGGTCGCTCGCGTGCTGCAGCGGCATGTCGAGGTAGCGCGCGATCTTCTTCTCGGTCGCCATCAGCTCGATGAGCTCGTCGGGGAACACGCGCGGGTAGGCGTAGTGCAGGCGGATCCAGTGCACGTCGACCTTGACCAGCTCCTTCAAGAGGTCGTGCAGCTTGGGCTTGCCGGGCAGGTCGTGGCCGTACGCCGTGAGGTCCTGCGCGACGAGGTTCAGCTCCATCACGCCTTGATCAGCGAGCTGCTTCGCCTCGTTGACGATGTCGTCGATGGGGCGCGAGCGCTGCAGGCCGCGCAGCTTGGGGATGATGCAGAACGCGCACTTGTTGTCGCAGCCCTCGGAGATCTTCAGGTACGCCGTGTACCCGGGCATCGAGTTCACCTTCGCCGTCTTGGCGGAGTGGATGAACTCGGGGTCGGGGATGATCTGTCGCGGGCTCGCTTCGGCCGCCAGCAGGTCGCCGATCTGCACGTACGCGCTGGTGCCGAGGAAGTGATCGACCTCCGGCAGCTCCTTGCTGAGCGCTTCGCCGTGGCGCTGCACGAGGCAGCCCGTCACCACCAGCGTGCTGCACTGGCCGGACTTCTTGTACTCAGCGAGCTCGAGGATGTTGTCCACCGACTCCTTCTCGGCGGCCTTCAGGAACGCGCAGGTGTTCACGACGATGACGTCGGCCGCGTCGGGCTCCTGCACCAGCTGGTAGCCCTTGTGCTGCAGCGACCCGAGCATGACCTCGCTGTCGACCCGGTTCTTCGGGCACCCCAGCGTCATCATGTAGAGGTTCTTCTTCTCTTCGTTGCTCTTCAGCGTCGTCTTCTTCGTCGTCGTCTTCGTCACGGCGTCACCATGCCCAACTCACTGCGCTCGAAGTGGTCCACCGTCCACATGAAGTACTGGGTGGTGCCACTCGTGTAACCAATCTGCAGGGCGCCTTCAGGCGAGAGCTCGAAGCGCATCGCGCGGCCCAGCTTGCAGTTCGAGGCCGGCCACTCGAGCACCCGGTTGGCGACCTTGTCCTTCACCACGTACATCGCCATGCGGAGCTCGTTGCCCTCGATGCAGCGATCCTTCACGTTGGGGTTCTTCCCCGTGAGGATGGTGAAGATGGGGCGGTTGTCCGGCAGCACCAGGCGCTCCGGCAGCGGCAGCGCGACGGTGTTGGGCGCGATGGCAGCGTCACCGGCCACCAGCTCGGCGAGCGACGACGGCGTGAACGCTTCGTCGGCCGCGGCCCACGTCGGGTAGTGCAGCTTCGAGAAACCGAGCCAGCCCTTCTCGCGCGCCTCGACGCCTTCGACGTCTTGCGACGGCGCCAGCTTGAGCGTCTTGCGGAGCTCGTCGGGAATGCGCGTCGGCCCGCCCACCATCTCGCCGCTGGGGCAGGTGGTCAGCTTCGACGGCTCGCCGCCCGCCATGTCGACGTCGGCGTACTCAGCGCACAGCGACACGCCGAGCTGCTTGAAGGCCTGAAAACGCGGCAGCGCCCGCGCGGGAATGGCGAGCTCCAGCGTGTAGCCGGTCTTCGTTTCCTTCGACGCTGACTTCACCAGCGCCTGCGCAAAGTCGGGCGCGGCAACCTCGGCCGGCGCGTCGACGGCGCCCTTGTTGTTGAACCGGTAGACGACGCCCTTCGACGTCATGCCCGACTCGGGGAAATAGAGCGTCAGGTCGACGTGATCATCGTCGAGCAGCTTGTCGTCATCGACGGTGACGCCGACATACAGCGTGTCTTTCCGGAAGCCCGCCTTGAGGCCCAGCTTCGCCGACGAGCCTTCGGCCGATTCGGGCATCTTGAAGGTGGTGGCGGGCGCGAGGTCCTTCAGCTCGCCGTCGATCTTGGGTTCCTTGGCGATCGACGGCAGGGGCTTGATGGGCTTCTCGGTGGCCGCTGGCGGGGCGGCGAGGAGGGCGCTGACGCAGAAGGGCAGGAACATCGTGGGCGGGCCCTAGCATGGGCCCTGACGCAGTGCGACTGGCGCGCCGGGTGGGCGGCCGGCGCCTCAGCCGCGAACGGTGGCGTGTACGGGGCGGTGATCGCTCTGCCCCGCGTTGCTGCTCGCGCGGCCGCCGCTGCCCTTCAGGTCTTTGCTGCGCAGCACCCAGTCGATGGCGCGGTTGCCGTGGCTCGGCGCCGACGCCACGTTGGCCACCTTGCGCAGCGGCCTGGCGATGGAGTCCTTCCACTGGCCGTTGAAGTCGCCCATCACCATCGTGCGCGGGCCCTGCTGGCGCATCCACTTCGCGAGCGTGTCGCGCTGCCGCTTCCACAGGCGCTCCGCCGCGCCGCCGAGGTGCTTCGACGGCACGAAGTGCACCACCGCCATCGTCCACACCTCGCCGGTCTCCTTGTTGCGGAGCTTCGCCCAGACGATGTGCTTCTCGCGGTGCATGGTGGGGCCGGCGGCGTTGGCCTGCACCTTCGTCTTGGGGCTCAGCGGCGTGGTGCCTTTGTCGACGAGCGAGAACTTGTCGGTGCGCCACGCGAGCGCCTGGCCGGTGAGGCCCTTGTCGCCGCCGCGCGGGTCGGGGTGATGAAACGCCCAGCCCTTCTCGCCGTCGGTGATGCGCGGGCTCGCCCAGCTGAACTCCTGCAGGCCCATGACGTCGGAGCCCTTCGCGAGTCGATCGAAGAGCGCTTCGTCGGCCGCGTCGCCGCCTTTGCGGTAGCGCGAGGGCCAGTTGAACGTGGTGGCGCGCACCGTCGAATCGCCAGCGCCGACCTTCTCGTTGAGCAGCCGCTGCACGCGCGCGCCCGCGACGCCGTTCGCGTTCTCAAACACGCGCGGCATCGACGCCTTGAGCGCCTTCACGGCTTCGGCCGTCTTCTGGTTGAAGACTCCGTCGATGGCGCCGACCTTGTGGCCGAGCTCCTTGAGCTGCCGCTCGAGCGTCGCCACGCGGTCGCCTGCCATGCCGGCGGTGAGGAACGTGTCGCTGCGCTCGCCCACGGCCTCGCGTTTCTCGCGCAGGTGCTTCGCCGTCTCAGCCGTCAGCTTGCCGTCGGCCTTCAGGCCCACGGCCTTCTGGTACGTCGTCAACGCGGTCTTGAAGGCGCGGTCGCTCTTCCCATCGACCCTGCCGACGTCGTGACCAAGGGCGCGGAGGTGTCGCTCTGCCTGGCGGATGGCGCTCATGCGTACGTTGTCGCACCTCGCGAAACGTAGAACTGAGAATGGTCTGTCAGCGGCTTTGACAGAACGTCAGGGCAACCTGACGACGACGGGCACGACGTGGGGTCGCGCGCCGAAGAGCTGCTTGAAGGCCCGACGAATGCCGCGCTGCAGCTCTTCGCGGACGCGCGCGTCGTCACCGCGCACGGCCTCTGACAGCGACAGCAGTGACTCTTTCGCAGCGTCGGTGGCCAGCGGGAGCGCGGCGAGCTCGTCGCTTGGCAACCCGTGCGCTTGCAGCGTGGGGCCGTGCAGCACGCGACCGCCGCCGAGCTGCATCACGACGACCGCGACCACGAGGCCCGACTCGGCGAGCCAGCGACGCTCTTGCAACGCGGCTTCGCTGACCGGGCCCAGGCCCTCACGGCGCATGAGCTGCTGACCGACGTGTACGCGACCCAACGTGCGCGCGCCGTCGGCGTCGAAGCCCAGCACGTCACCGTCGGTGGCGAGGAAGAGCTGCCCGTCTTTGAGCCCGACGTTGCGCGCGATGGCGAGGTGCGCGTGCAGATGCCGCAGCTCACCGTGAATGGGCACGAAGTGACGCGGCCTGGCGATCTCCAGCACGCGGCGTTGCTCGTCTTGTGACGCGTGGCCGCTGACATGCACGCCGGGCTCGTGTTGCGCGGTGATGATCTTCACGCCGCGCGCCAGCAGCCGGTTGATCAGCGCCGCGACGGCGGGCTCGTTCCCCGGGATGGTGCGCGAGCTCAAGATCACCGTGTCAGTGGGCTGCAGCCGCAGCGGCCCCGGCTCGGAGCTGAGCAGGTTGTTGAGCGCCGACCGCGGCTCGGCCTGCGCGCCGGTGCAGAGAATGACGAGCTGCGACGGCGGGATCAGCGGCGCGGCCTCGAACGGCACCAGCACGTCTTCGTACTTCTCGAGGATGCCGACCGACTGCGCGAGCTCCGTGTTGCGCTGCAGCGATCGGCCCAGCAGCAGGACCTTGCGGCCGCACGCGCGCGCCAGCTCGACCGTGTGTCGCACGCGGTGCAGGTGCGAGCCGAACATCGCGATGACGAGCCGCCCCGACGTCGCGCGCATCAGCCGCTCGAACGTCTCCTTCACCAGCGACTCGCTGCCTGTAGTGCCGGGCACCTCGGCGTTGGTCGAGTCAGACAGCAAGACGTCGACGCCTTCTTCACCCAGCTCGCCGATGCGCTCGAGATCGGTGATGTGCCCGTCGATGGGCAGGCCATCGAGCTTGAAGTCGCCGGTGTGAATCGCGGTCGCCGACGGCGTCTTGATCTTCAAGCCCACCGCGTCGGGCACGGAGTGTGTCACGCGCAGCGCTTCCAACTCGAAGGTCTCGCCGACACGGAACGGCGCGCGCGGGCCGATCTCCCGCAGGTCACCTTCAACTTCCGCTTCGTTGAGTCGGTGCCGCGCGAGCGCCAGCGTGAACGGCGTGCCGTAGACGGGCACGCTCACTTCGCGCAGCAGCCACGGCAGCGCGCCGAGGTGATCTTCATGCGCGTGCGTGAGCACGATGCCCTTGAGCGATTCGGCTGATTCCTTCACCCACGAAAAATCCGGGAGCACGACGTCGACGCCGGGCTGATCGCCGCGCGGAAACATGAGGCCGCAGTCGATGAGCAGCCGCTCGCCCGCGTGCTCGAGCACCATCGTGTTCATACCGACCTCACCGAGGCCGCCGAGCGGGACGATCTTCAGCATCGACATGACTCTCTCAGGTGCGCGCCGGTCGCGCAGCCAGCAACGCGAGCAGCTCGTCGGTCGACAGCTTCCCGGCGGCGCTCTTGCCTTCCAGCACCTCTGCGATGAGCGCGCGCTTCCTGGCGTGCAGCGAGAGCATCAGCTCTTCGACGGTGTTCATCGCGACGAGCCGGTACACGGTGACGGGCTGCTGCTGACCGATGCGGTGCGCGCGGTCAGACGCCTGGTCTTCGACGGCCGGGTTCCACCAGGGATCCAACAAGATGACGTTGGTGGCGGCCGTGAGGTTGAGGCCGACGCCGCCCGCCTTGAGTGAGATGAGGAAGACGGGGTCACTGCCTTCCTGGAACGCCTGCACCAGCTTCTTGCGGTCCTTCGCCGTGGTGGTGCCGTCGAGCTGCAGCGAGGTGACGCCCTTCGCGTCGAGCGCGGCCTTCACCAGCGCGAGGTGTGAGGTGAACTGGCTGAAGATGAGCATCCGCTGGCCTTCGGCGCGCAGCTCGTCGACCAGCTCCATCAACCGCGTCAGCTTCGACGACTCGGGCGACGCCGCGTCGTCCAGCAGGCGAGGGTGCGAGGCCGCGAGCCGCAGGCGCGTCAGCATCGCCAGCACCTGAATGCGCCGCTCCTGCTCCTTCATCACGTTGCCCGGCGTCTCGAGGTCCGACAGCGCGGACAGGCGCGTGTCCTCGTAGAGCTCCCACTCGGCGGGTGACAGGACGATGGGCACACGAACGTCAGTCCGCGGCGGCAGCTCGGCGGCGACCTCTGACTTCGTGCGACGCAGGAGGAACGGCTGCAGCACCTGCGCGAGCTCCGGCGCGGCGGCGGGGTCGATGCGCTTCTCGATGGGCATCGCGTAGCGCTCGCGGAAGTCGTCCCACGTGCCGAGCAGCGCGGGGAACGTGAGCGAGAACAGGCTCCACAGCTCGCCGAGGTGGTTCTCGATGGGCGTGCCCGAGAGCGCGAAGCGGAAATCGGCCTTCAGGTCTTTCGCGGCGCGGTACCGCTGCGTGCCGGGGTTCTTGAGCTGCTGCGCTTCGTCGAACACGACGGTGGCGAAGCCCTGTTTCGCCAGCCGCTTCGCGTCGCGCACGAGCAACCCGTAGCTGATGACGAGCACGTCGTTGGCGCCCAGCTTTGGCAGCGCCGGCTCTTTGCGATCCAGCTCCGAGTAGAGCTGCACGCGCAGCGACGGCGAGAAGCGCGCGGCTTCGTCGCGCCAGTTGAAGAGCACCGAGGTCGGCGCGACCACGAGCGCGGGCCCTTCGTCGGCCCGGTTCAAGAGCACCGCGAGCGCCTGCAGCGTCTTGCCGAGGCCCATGTCGTCGGCGAGCACACCGCCAGCGCCCCACGCGGCGAGCCGTGTGAGCCACGCGAAGCCTTCACGTTGGTATGGCCGCAGCGTCGCATGGAGGCCTTTCGGCAGCTCAGGCTCGAGCGCGCGCGCGGCGTCGGCGTCGGCGACGAGCCGCTTCCACGTCTTGTCGCCGTCGACGGTGGCGCCGGCGCGCTTGAGCTCGTTGATGGCCTCCAGCGAGCTCGGGCCCAGCAGCACGCGGTCGTCGACGGTGCGTGTGTGCGCGGCGACGCGACGCAGGTGGTGTCGCAGCGTCTCGCTCAGCTCGACGTAGGTCTGCGGCGCGACCTCGACGTAGCTGGCCGCGCGTCGGCCCGCTTCCATCAACCGACCGAGCTCGACCCGCTCACCGAACACGCTCAGCTCGCCCAGCGCGCCGAACCAGTCGAGGCCGTTCCTCACTTCGACGCGCAGCGCGCGCGGCCCCGTGGCGCCCAGGTTGCGCAGCGGCTTGCCGACCCACTCGAGCTGCGGCGGCTCCGCGCGTCGCGACGCGGCCTCGAGCAGCTCGAAGACCTCGTCGGCGCGGTCAAACTCGTACCGGAAGACCTGATGCGGGTGCGGCTTCGCGAGCGTCAGCGGGAGCTCGTCTTCCAGCGCCGTCATCGCGTCGACCTCCGCGCGGAGATCCCGCACGGCGTGCACCGGCTTCAGGCCGCGACGCAGGTGCACGTCGCGCGCGCCTTCGCCGGGCCGCAGCGCTGGAGCGTCGTGCAGCGGCTTCACGCGGAACTCGAGCTCGACCGCGCCGCCGGCGTGCGCTTCGAGACGCAGCACGGGGATCATCTGCACCGGGACTGATTCGCCCAGCACGCTCCGCGGCATCGCCACGGGAACTTGTTGCGCCAGCTTCGAGAGTGACTCGAGCAGCTGCGCGTGCGCCTCGGGTGGGAAGTGCCCCGGCTGGGTCGCCAGCACGTCGAGCGCGGCGCGCACCTCGGGCTTCACGTCGAGCAGCGTCAGCCGACGAGGCCCTTCGTCCCAGAGGTAGAGCGGCTCGTCTTCGCGCGCGTTGCGCACGCGCTGCTGCAGCTGTGGTGGAAAAGCGGCCCCTTCGATGCCCGCGCCCAGCGACACGCTGCCGCCGCGATCTTCAGCCACGAGGCCCACCGTGACGCGCTCGATGCGCACGGCGAGGCTGGGATCTCTCGCGAGCACCACGTGGCTCGAATCGACGAGCCCGTCCAGCAGCGCGCGCGACGCGTACTCACCACGCTCGGGCAGCAGCGCCACCAACGGCGCGTCGGCGCCGGCGCGCGAGAGCAGCAGCTCGGGCTTCGCGAGCTCCCCGTCCACCGCAGCGGAGATCTCCACGCCGTCATCGCCGTGCACCGAGACGCGGAACACGATGGGGCTCGGTGTGCGCGGCTTCGTGGCCGCGACGGCCTGCTGCAGCGCCTCGAGCGTGCGTTGCCACGACGGCCGCGTCAGCTCGTTCAAGACCCGATCGGGCAACGCCGTGACGTGCAGCAGCGCGGTGTCGATGGCCGCCAGTTGGTGCACGCACGCCATCGCCGCGCAGCTGCAGGCGCTCAACGACTCAGTGTCCCGCAGCGTCAGCTTCACCGTCGGGCGGCCGAAGCCACCACCGCTGCGCAACGGCAGCTCGCTCGGGTGTGCGTCGCGCCACGCGAGGCCGGGCAGGGCGGCGTCGAACTCCAGCGCGTCGTCGGTGAGCAGCTCGTCGAGCCGCGGCGCGATGTTCGGTGGTTGCTTCGCTCGCAGCCGCAGCAGCCGCGCGTGCACTTCACGTGCGCGCCCTTCGGCCGGGGGCCGTTGGCGCGTCGCGAGCTGACTCCGCGCGCGCTCGGTCGAAGCGACCTCCAGCTCGATGAACGCGCGCACCGCGGTGATGAGCGCGTCCCGCAGCTGCGAGGGCTTGAGCCAGTCGAGCGAAGCGTTGATGCCTTCGCGCGTGGCGAGGTCGCTCAGTCGACGCCGCGCGCCGACGGTGCGCAGCTGCGGCCACAAACCCGGCTCGACATGCGGCGCGACGATCTCCAGGTTGAGTCGGCCGATGTGCGCGAGGCCTTCGCGCTCGAGCCACGCGTGAAACTCGGCGCGCGTCGCGAGCGTGTCCATCGTCAGTTGACCGCCGGCGTTCCCGACTGCGCCCACGACTCTTTCGAGAGCCGCGAGAGCCCGGTGGCCGTCGCGCAGATGTCACCGCGCTCGTCGACGATCTCCGCTTCGGCGAAGACCAGCGTGTTTCCGCCGCGCGTGACGCGGGAACGCGCGATCAGCTTCGAGCCGCGCACCGGGCTCAGGAAGTTGATCGACAAATGCACCGTCGCCGATTTGCGCGTGGGGTCGATGAGCGCCGGCGCGCAGCCGATGACGAGATCGAAGATGGCCGACAGCACGCCGCCGTTCACCGCGTCGCTGCCGAGCCCGCCGCGTTGCTCCGGCCGAATCGGGTCGAGCACCACCTCGCACGTCGACAGATCAGGGAAGCGCACCTTCACGCCGAAGTGCTTCAGCGTGAGGCTTTCGTTGAAGGCCTCGACGTAGCGGGCCAGGGCTTCGGGCGTCGGTTTGTGCGGCGACATGCGGCGACGTTCCTTATACCCGCGCTCCATGCGCTACCGACGACTTGGAAAGACGGGCCTCAAGGTGAGCGAGCTCTCGCTGGGCTCGTGGGTGACGTACGGCGGGCAGGTCGGCGACGAAGCCGCGAAGGCCTGCATGATCGCGGCGCACGAGCGCGGCGTGAACTTCTTCGACGGCGCCGAGGCCTACGCAAAGGGCGAGGCCGAGCTCTCGATGGGCCGTGTCTTGAAGCAGGTCGGCTGGCGCCGTGAATCGCTGGTGCTGTCGACGAAGATCTTCTGGGGCGGCGATGGCCCCAACGACACCGGCCTCTCGCACAAGCGCATCATCGAGGGCTTCCACAACGCGCTGAAGCGCTGGCAGGTCGACTACCTCGACCTCGCGTTCTGCCACCGGCCTGATCCCGAGACGCCCATCGAAGAGACCGTGCGCGCGTGGGACATCCTCATCAAGCAGGGGAAGCTCTTCTACTGGGGCACCAGCGAGTGGAGCGCCGCCGACATCGAGACCGCCATCAAGGTCGCCCACAAGCACCACCTGACGCCGCCCGTCATGGAACAGCCGCAGTACAGCCTGCTCGCGCGCAGCCGCTTCGAGCAGGAGTACGCCGACCTGTTCACGCAGCACGGCTACGGCACCACCATCTGGAGCCCGCTCGCGTCAGGCGTGCTGTCTGGCAAGTACGACGGCGGCGTGCCCGAAGGCTCGCGCTTCGCGCAGTCGAACTACGGCTGGCTCAAGGACGAGCTGGTCACGCCCGAGAACGTCGCGAAGGTCAAAGCGCTCGAGCCCATCGCCAAAGAGCTCGGTGTCACGCGCGCGCAGCTCGCCATCGCGTGGTGCCTCAAGAACCCCAACGTCTCGACCGTCATCACCGGCGCCACGAGGCCCGAGCAGGTGCACGAGAACATGAAGGCGCTCGACGTCGTCGAGAAGCTGACCGACGACGTGATGCAGCGCATCGGCGCGTTGTTCCCCATCGCCTGACAGTCACTGCACTTCGACGCAGGTCAACCCGTTGCTGGGCGTGCAGTTCTGGCCGATGAGGCACGCGCCCACGCCTTCGAAGTCGACGCAGCGAATGGTGCGGCACTGGTTGTCGTCGACGCACGGCCGCCGCGTGATGCTGCACTCGCCGGCGGTGCACGTCTCGGTCGCGCAGTCGGTGTCGGCCTGGCACGAGCAGTAGCCGAAGTTGGTGCCTTCGCGCAGCCGGCACTGACCCGCGCAGAAGCCGCTCGTCGCGCCCGGCAACTTGCTGCACGTGCCGCCGCGCCGACACTGCGAGTCGTCGGTGCACGGCAGCGTCGGGTCGCCGGGGCACGGCTGCGTGGCGCTGCACTGCCACCGGGTGAAGACGACGCGGATGTCACGGCAGTCGTAGCCGCGCGGGCAGCTCTGGCCCTGGCTGCAGTCAGCGCCGCAGTAGGTCGAGTTGGTGCGCGTATCGATGATGCAGAAGTTGGGGCCGCGACCGCAGGTGTCGACGCCGCCGCCGCTGGTGCACCGCGCGCAGTACGGCCGACGATCGAAGTCGTAGTCGGAGTAGCAGCTGTTGCGCGGCAGCCCGGCGTCGGGGCGCGGTCCGCAGATCTCTCCGAAGCGGCAGAACGTGTCGTTGCTGCAGAAGTTGGGATCGCAGGTGCCCAGCTCACAGCGCGCGAGCTCTTCGGGCGTCGTACCGGTGCACGCGCAGGCGTTCTCGCCACACCGACAGCTCGTGCCGGGGCAATCACCGTCGCGACGACAGCCGTCCACGCACGCGCCGCGCCCCGTGTCGCAGACCTGACCCAGCTCACACTGGAGGTCCGACGTGCACCGCCCCTTCGGGACGCACTGACCGCTGCCCGTGTCGCAGTAGGTCGTCGAGTCGGGGCAGTCGAGGTTCGTCTGGCAGCCCGAGCGGTCCTGACAGAAGCCGAGCAGGTTGCAGTACTGCGAGCCCGGGCACGCTTGGTCGGTGCGGCAGTAGCAGATGCCCGTGGCGGCTTCGCAGCGGTACGCGCTCGCGGGCGAGCCACACTCGGTGTCTTCACGGCACTTCGTGGTGTCGAGCCGCTCGCGAGGGCACGCGGTCAACAGCATGGTGAGCAGCAACAAAGAACCAGAACGCATGGGGCCTACAGCGCGCCTCCGTCTTCGTCCTTCGTCGACGGCTCGCCTGCGTCTTCACCCACCACTGTGCCGATCTCGGCCGGCACGTCGGGCTCCGGCACGAAGTCGAGCACCTCGAGCGAGACGCTGCCCGGCAAGCGCATGTTCATCACCGCCAGCGCCTGACGATCGGGCGCGTCGATCAACTCCTGAGAGACCGCGGCCGCGTTCACGCGCTGGCTCGTGAAGAACACGTAGACGCGCACCGGCCCTTCGTTGATCGGCACCTTGTACGCGTGGCCACCGACGGGGCGCGAGGCCGCGCAGTCGAAGCTCTGGTTGGCGCCCGACATCGTCAGTTGGCGCGTCAGGCCGCTGCGGCTGACCGTGTACGCGAGGCAGTGCGGGTGCTGGCCCTCTGACGGGACGATCTCGAACGTCGTGCCGCCGGTGCGATTGAGGCTCGCGCGGCGCGTCGGTCCACTCGGCGATTTTTCACAACCCACGACGAGCAGCATCGACACGATGGCGATCAGCGGGCGCATGGCGCGGGCAGACTGGCACTCCATCTCGCCTGGCGAAAGGGCCTACGCTGCGCTGCATGCGACCGTTCCTGATGGCGGCAGTGGTGGCTGGCAGCGCCGTCGCGCACGCGCAGGCCAACTTCGCGCTGGCCGACGCACAGCGCCTCGAGACGTCACCGTGTGACCCCGAGCTCACCGCCGAGCGCGCCTCGGCGCGGCTGGCTGCATGGCGCGGTGCGATCGACGACGCCTCCAACTCGGCGGGGGAGGGCGATCGTCAGGCGATCGACGAGCAGAACGCGCGGCATGCGCTGCTGGCGCGTTGGGTTGAAGCGGAGACCAGCCTCGACGTCGCGCAGCGGTCGTATTCCGAGGACAGCCGTGCGCGCGCGGTCGCTTCGCGAGCTCAGTTTTTGGCCGCCCTCGACGCCTGGGACGCGGGTCACCGCCCTGCGCAGCAGCTGAAGCCACGCTGCACGGTCGCCATGAAGCGCGGCGAGACGTCACTGGACCGCCTGAAGGAGCTCGTGGAGCGTGTCGAGACGCGTCACCAGCTCGTCGCCCGCGCCACGTCTGCGCAGGTGGCGCTCGACGACGCGCTGCGAGGCTCCGACGATGGCAGCTCGGTCGCCGAAGCCGCCGCGCAGTACCGCGGTGCGTGCGAGAAGCTCGCGACCGATCGCGTGTGGCCCATGGTGCTCGCGGTGCCGTTCCGCCAGCACCCGCCGACTGACGAACTCCGCGCGCAGCTCGAGGCACCGGCCGGGTGCAAGAACGCGGTGTCGGCTCAGGACGTCGCCCGGCAGGCAGGCGTGCGGCCGTCGTCGGTGTGCGGCGCGGCCAACCAGCGCGGTCCCTGCGTGCCTGAGACGTTCTGGCATCGGCGCGCAGTGCTGCTGGATAGCGACGCCGCGCGCACGTTCCTCGTGACGCACCCCTCGCGCTTCGTGTTCTTCAGCGGCGGGCCTCACCGTGGCGAAGCAGCGCTGCCGCTCAGCATCGAGGGCCTGCGCGTGCGCGTGCTGCGGGTCGACGGCGAGCAGCTCGACGTGGAAGCGACGGCGCTGTCCACCAGGCCCCTCGCCGACGTGCCGGTGCTCGACGCGACGACCCGCTACGCGCGGGCGCTCCGCTTCCTCATCACCGCTCAGCGCTGACGGCGGTACACGATGATCTGCGGCGTCTCGTCGAGGTACAGCCCGTAGACCGGTCGCGTGGTGCCGAAGGCCTGCCAGGTGTTCATCTCCGCTTCGCGGAACTCCTGATGGTACTGGTACACGACCATCTCGGCGGCCTCAGGCCCGCCCACCGGCGTCACGTCCGTGCGCAACATGCCGTTGCGCTGCAGATCGCGGATCTGCCCGTTGTGGTTCTCGTGGAAATAGATGCGCTCGCCGGCCCGCGCGTTCTGGTTGATCCACGGCAACACACCCGAGAGGTTGTTCGCCCAGTACTGGCGCTGCATGCCGAGTGACGCCGCGCCGGGCATGCCGCCGGCGAGCTCTCCATAGGCGCTGGTGCCGTAGGCGTAGTCGCGGCTCGTGGCGATGAGCGCCGGCAGCCCCAACAAGATCGCGAGCGCCACCATCGCCCTGGTCTCGGTGATGAACTTGAACCGCGGCTGCCACCACGCGGCGAGCGCGAGCGCGCCACGCTGCAACGAGGCCGCCGCCAGCACCGCGAGGAAAGGCATCGACGGGAACCAGTGCTTCACGCCGCCGAAGTGCGGCACGTTGGGCAGGCTGATGAGGATGATGGACACCGCCGCGTTCACCATCAGCAGCCACGTGTAGAGCGCGCGCTTGATGACGGCGTCGCGGTCGGGCTCGTCGTCGCGCACCCAGCGCAGCAACGCGAAGGGCGGGATGACGCCGAAGAGCATCGCCACACCCAGCGTCAGCGGCACCGTCAGCGCCGTCTTCACCAGCACGTAGCTGAGCGGGAAGGGCGGCGCTCGCAGCAGCTCGCCCAGGTAGAACCACGCGTAGTGGTTGTGGGTGAGGTGGAACTGCAGGTACCAGGCGGTGCGGTCAACCGGGTGGTGCCAGAGGTACGGCCAGTGGAGATAGAAGACCAGCGGCCCCAGCGTCGCCATCGCCACCAACGGCGCCACGGCGCGGAACGCGGCTTCGTTGATCGCCTTGAGTCGCCAGGTCATCCACACGCCCACGCTGCTCGCGGCCAGGTAGAGGCCCATCTGCGGGCTGAGCAGGGTGAACGTGTCGAGCACCTTCCTTCCCTGCACCGCCACCATGACGACGTAGAGAAACGCCGCGAACAGGAACACGCCCAGCACGCCGAAGAACCAGCGGCGGCCCTCGGTGTCGGTGCGCGTGCCGATGAGCCCGTGCGCGACCACGAAGGGCAAGAGCGCCACCGGAATGAAGTACGCGTTGTGCTTGGCGGCGAGCGCGAGGCCGAAAGACAGGCCCGTCCACAGCCACCAGCGGTTGTTCTCGAGCGCGACGACGAAGCAATACACCGTCAGCACCCAGAAGGTCGCGATGGGCACGTCGAAGCACGCGAGGTGCGAGTGGAAGAACTGCCGCGGCACCAACAGGAATGACACGGCCGCGAAGCCCGCGGCGACCGTGCGCAGCTGGCCGTCACGCCCGAAGAGCCGCCGCGCCAACAGATAGATGAGCGGCAGCATCAACGCCGAGATGGCGAACGCCGGGAGTCGGAACGCCGCAGCCGGCCGCAGCAGCCCCAGCTTCTCGTGGAGCACCACGAACGAGATCCCGAACAGGTTCTTCATGAGCGCCGGGTGCTCGTGGTTGAAATCAAAGTGCCGCGTGATGGCGGCGTCGGTCAGCGCTTCACTCGGCGAGGTCAGCAGCAGCTGAAACCACCGCCCGTGCTGCTCGCCGGCCCAGAAATAGACGCTCTCGTCACGGCCGAAGCCGACGTACTTCTCGGTCAAGAGCAGCGAGAGGAAGGCCACGAGGAACAGGCCCCAGACGATGCGACGCTCGCTCACGGGGCGCCTCCGAACACGGTGGCCTCGACGCAGACCACGCGCGCGTTGGGGTTGTCCGCCTGCAGCGCGACGCGAATGCGCGACCCCGGCTGCACGGCGCCGGCTTCCAGCCGATGCACGGCCTCCACGCCAGCGGGCAGCTCCAGCGCCGTGGTGCGGCCGTCAACCTCGACAGACAGCGTGCTCGACGTGACGCCGTCTTTGTACGCCGCCCACTCCCACGGGTACCCGGCGCGCACCGTCAACACGCCAGCTCCGGGAGCCGTGAACTCCACCACCTGACGAATGGGGCCGCCCGGCGCGTCCATGCGCACGCACTGGAAGGGCGCGAAGTGCACCTCGTGCCATTCCCGCGCGACGGTCTTGCGGTTCGCGCAGCGGTGCCCTGTGCCGTTCCACTCGCAGGCGTTGCGCTGGCCGTTGGCGTCCTCGAGGTACACGTGCGCGCTCGCGAGGGCCTCGTGCGCCTCCAGCACCACCGGCCGGGCGCGCCCGTTCTGGTACAGCGTCAGGTGCAGGTTGCCGAATACGCGGGCTTCGCCCACCTTCGTTCGCCCGAGGTTGAAGGCGTCTTCGAAGGCGCCCATCCCGCTCCTCGGCTGGCGAGGCTGCGACAGCACCCAGATGCGCGGGTGACGCTCGAGCCCATCGGCGTCGCTGCCCTGGTAGCCGACGACGGGCAGGCCTTCGGGCACGAAGATGCGCGCCCGCTCGGTCCACCACGGCGCCAGCAAGACGACATCACCGGGCTGCCGTTCCGCCTCCAGCACCTTCGCGACGGCCGCGTAATCGGCCTCGTCGACGTGGGTGCTGGGCAACCAGAGCTGAAAACCCAGCGCGAACAGGCCGACCGCCACGAGCGCGAGGCCCTCGGCGCGGCCCAACTGAAGCGAGGCAGGGCTCTTCACGACTTCGTGGTGCGGATCTTCGCGTCCACCGTGTCGCGGCAGAACGTGCAGAAGCTGGCCTCGCCGCCCGGGTACGACGGCGTCCACTGCGGGTACATCGCGCAGCGCGGGTCGAGGCAGTGGTGCAGGCCGTAGGTGTGCCCGACTTCCTGCATGGCGAAGCGCGCGAGCGGCTTCACGTTCTCGGCGTCGAGCCCCTTGAGGTGCGCGGTGGTGACGACCGCCCGCTGCGCCGAGTAGCGCGCGAGGCCGTAGGTCGGCGCCTCGCCTGACTGCAGCCGCCGCGGCGCCAGCTTGCGCGCAGTGAGGAAGAGGACCTTGTCGTCGGCCAGCGCCGAGACCTTGGGCATGGTCTCGAGCAGCTTGTGGGCGTCGTAGGGCTCTTGCTGGCCGTGCGGCGCCGTCACAGTGCCGCTGTGCTCAGCGCCCACGCCAAAGGCCGTGTACAGCGACTTGGTGAGCGCCTTGAGGAGCGCCGGGTCGAACTCGTCGAGCGTAAAGATGCGGATCACTTGGAGTTCCCTCGCTTACTTGGCCTTGGGCGGACGACCGCGCTTCTTCGGCGGAGGCGGCGGCTCAGTGGTCTCAGGCTTGGGCTTCGGCGGACGGCCGCGCTTCTTGGGCGGCGGCGGCGGCTCGGTGCTCTCCGGCTTGGGCTTCGGCGGGCGGCCGCGCTTCTTGGGCAACGCCGTGAGCGCGGTCGCCGCGGGCGCGGTGACCTCGAGGTCCGAGATGAGCGTCTTCTTGCCCTTGGGCGCCTTGGCGGCCGCGGCGGGCTTCTTCTTCTCGCCCTCCTCGTCGCTCTCTTCGCCGTCTTCGCTCTTCTCTTCTTCCGACTCTGAGTCCTCCGACGACTCTTCGCCGTCGAGGCCCATCAGATCGCCGTCGAGGCCGAGCTCGTCGTCCTCGCCGCCGAGCCCCTGGAACTCCTCGATGCTGCGCTTGGGGCGCTCCTTGCCGGGCACAAAGAGGAGGATGTCGAAGGCGTCTTCCGCATCGGCAGCCGACACGCCCATGGCCGCGGCCAGCTCTTCGACGAAGAGGTGACGGGCGTCGTTGTACTGCTCGCGCTCCTTGGGCGGCAGCGGGCGCAGCTCTGAGAGCACCTGGAGGCCCTTGACCACCTCGGCGAGGCCGATGAGGCCGCCTTCCGAGAGGCGCGCGGTGTTGTCGCGTGCGCGCTTCTTCCAGTCGAGCGACGCCTTCTCAGAGTCGCTCTTGAGGTAGTCGATGACCTTCTTGACGTCGTCGGCCGAAGACACGCGCCGGACGCCGTTCTTTTCGAGCTTCTCGCGGGGCACCTTCACCTTGGCGCCCGTCTCGTTGATCACGAGGCTGACGAAGGTGAGCTTCTGCCCTGCGATTTCTTCGGTTTTGATCTCGGTGACGGTGCACAGGCCCTGGTTCGGGTAGACCAGTCTGTCGCCGACGTTGAGAGTCGTGTCGGACATAAGGCGCGGTTTCCACCACGCCGCAAAACTGAAGTCACTTCTTCTCTGCGTTCAGCTTCACGAGCATCTCGTGGAGCCGCGCGTCGATGGCGCTCTCGACCTGCTGGTCCGTCACTTCTCTCTGCGCGCCAGCCGTCGCCACGCCCGCCACTGCAACCGTCAGCACCGCCATCGCGAACACGATCTTCTTCATGTGGTTCTTCTCCCGTGTGGGTGTCAGGTGCACACACGGTACGCCCGCCGGCGCGTGGATCAATTTTTCGGCTACAGGTCGCAACGCCCGGCTGCAGGAATGTGATCCACAGAGCGGGGTAACCCGCTGAGACGGCTCGGCTTCCGGGTGATCCGCGAAATCGACCGACAGATTGTTGACAGTCGGAGCAAGGATCACGTATACGGCGCGCCCCCTCGACGGACGTACCTCGGCGGGTGGGACTGGCGGGCGGGCAGTTCGGTGTTGGGCGAGTCGTTCGGTGGAACGAAGTCAGGTCGCGGAGCTCAGCTCCGTCCACACAATCGAATAGGGCTGATCAACTGATCAGCCCCGCGCGAGGCGGCAAATCGGCCTCAAATGCGCGGAACAAGGAAT
>CAYWON010000017.1:57579-64677 GCA_964459885.1 uncultured Archangium sp. | reverse complement strand
TCAGCGAATCTGGCCGTCGCCCTCGACGACGTACTTCTGCGCCGTCAGCTCGCGCAGGCCCATCGGCCCGAAGGCGTGCAGTCGGCTGGTCGAGATGCCGACCTCCGCGCCCAGCCCCAGCTCACCGCCGTCGTTGAAGCGCGTCGACGCGTTCACCATCACCGCGCTCGCCGTCACCTCGCGCGTGAAGCGCCGCGCCAACGCCTCGTCGCGCGTCACGATGGCCTCGGTGTGCTCGCTGCCGTACCGCGCGATGTGCGCGAGCGCGTCGTCAAACCCGTCCACCACCTTCACCGCGAGAATCAGCTCGAGGAACTCGCGGCCCCAGTCATCGGCCTTCGCAGGCGTGGCGTCGATTCGCTGGAGCGCGCGTTCATCGGCCCGCAGCTCGACGCCCTTCGCCTTCAACGCGCTCGCCGCGCGCGGCAGGAACGTGTCAGCGATGGCCGCGTCGACCAACAGACACTCGGCCGCGTTGCACACGCCCGGGCGCGACGCCTTCGCGTTCACGATGATGCGCTCGGCGACGTCGAGGTCGGCGGTCTTCTCGACGAACACGTGGCACACGCCCTGGTAGTGCTTCACCACCGGCACGCGCGCGTGCTCCACCACGAAGCGAATGAGCCCTTCCCCGCCGCGCGGGATGCAGAGGTCGATGAGGCCGTCGAGCTTCAGCAACTCCAGCATCGACTCGCGGTCCGTCGTCGGCACCAGCTGGATGCACTCCGCCGGCAGCTTCGCCTCGGCGAGCCCCAGCTGCAGCGCGCGCTCGATGGCGCGGTTCGACCGGAACGACTCTGAGCCGCCGCGCAGCATCGCCGCGTTGCCCGACTTGAGGCACAGCGCCGCCGCGTCGCTCGTCACGTTGGGGCGCGACTCGTAGATCATCAACACCACGCCCAGCGGCAGCCGCTCCTTGCGCACGCGCAGGCCGTTCGGCCGCGTCCACCGCTCGGTCACCTCGCCCACCGGGTCGGGCAACGCGCGCACCGCGTCGAGCGCCGCGGCCATCGCTTCCACGCGCGCGGTGTCCAGCTTCAGCCGGTCGAGGAACGCGGCGTTCTTGCCAGCCCGCTGCGCGTCGTCGAGGTCGAGCGCGTTCTCACCGACGATGTGCGCGCTCGCGGCCCGCAACGCCTTCGCCATCGCGGCCAGCGCGGCGTCTTTCTGCTCAGTGGTGGCGGCGACCAGCGCGCGCGAAGCGGTACGTGAAGCGGCCGCGAACTGCCGCGCGTCGAAAGAACCCATGCGGTGCGTGTTACCGCATCACCGCGGGCGACGCTTCAGCGGCGGCGCAGCGCGAACTGCCCGGGCCACGGGCTGCCACCCGCAGGCTTGAGCGACGTCGCCTGCGCGATGACGGCCAGTGACTCGACAGAGATGCGCACGAACTTCACGCCCAGCTCGGCGCGGCCGTCTTTCTCGACGACCCACCGCACCTCACCGACGGCTTCCACGCGGCCCGTCGGCAGGTCGAACTCGAGGTGCAGCTCGCGACCCCGCTCCAACGCCGCGTCGACGCTCAGACACAAGCCGGAGCTGGACACATCGACGATGTCCCCCCGCAACGTGGACCGACTCGCGCCCAGGAAGCGGGCGTTGCAAGCGACACGGCGGTGCGTCCGGAGGTCGTCGTACATGCGCAGCTCCCGTCAAAGCAGCCTTCGTTCCAACGGCTTCTGACTACGGAACCGCCCGTACCGACCGGAGAATTTTCCTGCGGGCGCGCGCACTGGCGTGGGGTTCACCCCACAGGTGTTGGTACACGCGTGCTCCACGTGTCGCCGCTTTACCCGTACAGCCACCACCAGCCGAAGCCGACGAGGCTCAACACCCCCAGGCCCACGCCGACCACGACATACGGCCAGCGCGTGGGCTTCTTCGGCACCGGGGCGCCCAGCACGGTCTCCTTCACCAGCACGCGCGGCGGCCGCTTCACCATGGGCCGCTCGAGCTCCGTGGGGCCTTCCCAACCGGGCGGCGCCGACGCCACGGGGTCGACGACCTTCGACTCGGTGAGCCGAATCGCCGGCGCGACGGGCGGGCGCTCGGGGTCGGTGGGCACGTCGTGCGCGGAGCGCTGCAGCTCAGGCGTGAGCTCGGTGACGGCGGGCTTGCGCACCACGGTGTCGCTGGAGCCGGAGCCCGTCGACGCCGGCGGCGGCTGCTGGAGGTCGCGCGTCGGCGCCATGCGCTCGACGGCCTGCACCGGCTTCGTCATCGCCGGCCACGAGCCCTCGTCGACGTCGAGCCTGAGCAGCGCTTGCGAGAATGCCTCCATCGTGGGGAAGCGGTCGCCCGGCGCCTTGGCGCACGCGCGCGCGAGGAAGGCGTCGACCTGCGGGTAGTCCAGCGCCGGGTCGGCCCACTTCAAGGTGGGCATCGGCGTCTGCACCTGGTGCATCAAAATCTGCGGCACGTTGCGGCCGCCCATGGCGATGGCGCCGGTGAGCAGCTCGTAGAAGACGAGCCCCAGCGCGTAGACGTCGGTGCGCCCGTCGATGGGCTCGTCCTTCACCTGCTCGGGCGACATGTACCGCGGCGTGCCCGCCAGCATGCCTTCGCCGGTAAGCCGCACGCCCGCGTCACGCAGCACGCGCGCGATGCCGAAATCGAGCAGCTTCACCTGCAGCGCCGCGCCCTGCCGTCGCACCTTCACGTTCTCGGGCTTCACGTCGCGGTGCACGATGTGGTTGTCGTGCGCGTACGCGAGCGCGCTGGCGACCTGCACGATGATGTCGCGCGCGTCGTTCCACGCGAGGCGGCCTTCGCGGCGCAGCAGCTCACGCAGGTCTTCGCCCTGCACCAGCTCGAAGGCGATGAAGAAGCGGCCTTCATCGTCACGCCCGAGGTCGTAGACCTGCGCGGCGTTGGGGTGCTGCATCGTCACCGCGGCGCGCGCTTCGCGAATGAAGCGCTCCACGCGGGCCTCGTCGCCGCTCTCGGGGTCGAGGAACTTGAGCGCGATCTCCTCGCCGCCGTCGACGCGCTCGGCGAGGAACACGAGGCCCATGCCACCGCTGCCGAGGCGCGACTTGATGCGGTAGCGCCCGGCGATGATGTGCTCGGGCGCCGGCATCTTCAGCGTGCTGACCTCGGCGTCGCGCTTCATTTCTTCCGGTGCCGCGCGAGCTCGAGCTGCTGTTCAAGGAACTGCTTCACGTCACGGCCCGCCGCCGCCAGCTGCTGGGGAATGAAGGACGCTTTGGTCATGCCGGGGAGCGTGTTGATTTCCAGCAGCACGGGGCCGCTCGCCGTCAAAATCATGTCAGTGCGCGTGTAGCCGAAGCAGCCCACCGCCCGGTGCGTCAACAGCGCCAGCTTCTGCGCCTGCTGCAGCTCACCGGCGTCGATGGGCGCGGGCGTCAGCTCTTCGGTGTCGCGGCCGAGGTACTTGCCCTCGTAGTCGAAGCTGCCGCCGTTCAAGAGCCGCACCTCTGAGGCGGGCAGCGCCGTCGGGCCACCGGGCTCGTCGACGACGCCGACGGTCAGCTCGCGGCCTTCGATGAACTGCTCCGCGAGGTAGGCGAGGCGCAGGTTGGTCAGCTTCTTGGCGGCGGCGGGAATCTCGCTCGCGTCACGCAAGTGCACGAGGCCGTGGCTCGAGCCGTCGGCCTGCGGCTTCAAGACCCAGCGCGGGTACGCCGCGAGCAACTCGTGCAGCGCAGCGGTGAGCGCGTCTTCGTGCGTGGTGTCGAGCAACCGCGCCTCGGCGATGCGGGCGCCCTTCGCGGCGGCGGCCTCGCGCGTCTTCGCCTTGTCGAACGCGCGCGCGCTGGCGTCGCTGTCGGAGCCGGTGAACGGCAGGTCGCGCAGCTCGAGCTTGCGCTGCGTGACGCCGTTCTCACCGTCGCCACCGTGCAACGCGAGGAAGAAGGTGCGGCCCGTCGCGTCGGGTGAATCGAGCGCGGCGTCGAGGCTGGGCCAGCGCGGCGCTTCTTTGGGGACGAACTCGGTGACGAAGGGCTTCTGGTGCGCGGCGAGCGCCTCGTGCGACGACACGAACACGGGGCCTTCTTTGGCGATGAACCACACGGCGGCGTCCGGCAGGTGCGTGCAGACGTTCTGCGCCGAGGCGACCGAGACCAGCCGCTCGCTGGAGGTGCCCCCGAAGAGAATGACGACGTTCGACGACATGGCGCGCCACACTAGCCGTGCCAGAGTCGCCCGCCATGCGTTGCGTGTACGTGGTGCTGCTGGTGGCGCTGTCGGGCTGCCCGAAGAAGGAACTCAAGCCGCGAAACCCGCAGCCGCCGAGCACCTCGAAAACAGGCGTCATCACGCAGGTGCTGCGCGCGGGCTACGACGACGGCGACGCGGCGAAGAAGGGCGACAAGATCTCCATCCACTTCACCGGCTCGCTCACCGACGGCGGCGTGTTCGACACGTCGTACCCGCGCGGCGCGTTCGAGTTCTGGGTGGGCGAAGGCATGGTGATTCCCGGCCTCGACGAAGGGCTGCTGGGCATGAAGGAAGGCGAGGCGCGCCTCATCACCATTCCGCCCGCGCAGGGCTACGGCAACGACGCGAAGCCCGGCATCCCCGCGCGGTCGACGCTGGTGTTCGAGGTCGAGCTGCTCAACGTGCGGTAGCCCCGGTGGCGTCTGAAGCTCCGCGCGGTGTACGACGTCGCCATGCTTCGACGAGTGCTTCCGGTGGTGTTGGTGATGGCGGCGTGTGGAAAGCCCGTCGTCACCCATGATGAGACGCTGTATTTCGGCGACGTGCCGCTGGGGACCTCGCGCACGCTGTCGCTCGAGCTGCGCAGCCCTGGGCCCGCGACGACCGTCGCGCTCGCCACCGACGACGCGCGCTTTACGGTGTCGGCCACCGAGGTGTCAGTGCCGGCGAACGGCGCCGCGACGGTCGACGTGACGTTCAACGCCACGGCGCTCGGGCCTGTGGAGGCTTCGCTCGCTGTCGGCGAGTCGTCAGTGACGCTGCGCGGGCGCGGCGTGGGCGCAGCGCTCGAGGTGGTGGAAGAGGTGCTGCTGGGCACGCTGCCGCTGGTACGCGGTGAGCCGACGCCTTCTTTCCCGGTGCCGCTGCGCGTGCGCAACGCGGGCACCGCGCCGTCGAAGCTGACGGTCACGGTGACGAGCGACGACGCAGAGCTGTGCGTGGGCGCCACCTGCGCGCCGTGGACGATGCCGCTCGAGGCGGGCGTGTCTGCAGACGTGCCGCTCGTGGTGCGGCCGACGATGGCCGGTACGCGCGCGTGGACGGTGCGTGTGGCGAGCGAAGCGACGACCAGAATCGTCATCGTGCGCGCCCTGGTAGACGAGTTTGAGCCGTGTCAGTTGGTGACGCCGACGGCGTTGATGCTTCGTGGCTCGGCGGCGGTGTTGGAGATGACGCACACGGGCGCGGGTCGCTGCGTGGTGAAGGACCTCACGCTGTCGTCCTTTCCGCCGCCCACCCCGCTGATGTTCGACACGCCGCCGTCGCTACCGATGGTGATGCAGAGCGGTGTCACCCGCACCATCGGCGTGACGACCACCCGCCCACCGCCCTCAACACTGGACGGCGGGCTGGTGCGCATCGTGCCGGGAGGCGCGCCCGCGATTGAGATTCCCATCACCATCGAGCCGAACACTGCGCCGTCGTGCCTCGTGTTGTCGCCGTCCGCGCTCGACTTCGGGGTGGTGGCGCAGGGGTGTCAGTCGGCGACGCGCACGGTGGTCGTCCACAACACGTGCGGTTGGCCGGTGACGATGTCGGCGCCGCAGCTGAGCGACTCCTCATTCGTGCTCGTCGCTGGTCCCGGATCGGCCATGGAGATTGGTCCGGGCGGCAACACGATGGTGCAGCTGCGCTTCGTGCCGACTCACACGGGTTCCGTCTCCGCGGCACTCTCAGTGTCAGCTGGCGGCCTTGACTACCTCCTGGGGCTGACAGCTCGGGGCGACCAGCGCAGCCAAGGCTCGGACACGTACCGGGTCCCGGTGAGGCCGCACGTCGACTGGGTCGTGATGGTGGACACCTCGCCGTCGTTCGCACCGAAGTTGCCCGCCGTGCGCGCGAACCTGCAGACGATGCTGTCGCGTGTGCACTGCGTTGATGCGCGCGTGGCGTTCGCGCACGCCGATGGCGCCGCCGACGCCGGCGTGACGTTCACGCGCAACGACGCCGGCGCCGAGTGGACGAGCAACGGCGACGTGGACTTCGTCGACCGCGCGCTGAGCGCCTTCGATGCGCTGCCCGAGAGCTCTGAAACGGAGGCGTGCATCGGCCCTGCGGCAGCGCTCGCGCAGAGCGTGCCCGTCATCGACGGCGGCATCTTCAACGGGCTGTGCATCACCGATTCACTCGAGCAGTCGCCCAACCCCACCGCGGCGCTGCAGAGTTTCCGGAGTGGCCGTTCATCGTCTTTCTGGTCCACGGTCGTCGGCAACGCGAGCTCGCCCTGTGCCATCGAGGCGGCTGACGACGGCGTGCATGCCAGCCTGAAGCAGAGCGCCAACGGGCTCGCCGGCGACATCTGTGACGCCACCTGGGCCTCGACGTTCGCGACCGGCATCGTCGAGTGTGGTCAGCGCACGCAGTTCTTCCTGAGCAGCCTGCCGGGCGGCGCGGCGCTCGACGTGCGCGTCGACGGTCAGCCCGTCACCGGGTGGACGTTCGACGCCGCCAACAACGTGGTGGTGTTCCAGCCCAACACGGCGCCGCCGCCGGGCTCGACGTTGACCATCTCGTACATCGCGGCCTGCCAGCCGTAAGGCCTCGAGGGGGGCGGAGCTGCAGTTGTGTGGCGCGGTGCTCGCCATGACCTGGCTCCGCGACCTCGAGCAGCAGTCGCGCCACTTCATCAGTCACTTGGGTCATTGGGCGTGACTCAAGTGACAAATGAACAGCTGCCCTGGCCGCCACCGTCGCGCTGAACTCGCTGCTTCTTGACGACTGTGCGCTCAACGAAGCCTTGAGGGCAGCGGTGCGTGCGGGTGTGCGGCGCGATGCCCGACAACGACCTGGCCCCGAGACCTCGACCAGCAGTCGCACCACTTCATTCGTCACTTGGGTCATTGGGCGTGACCCAAGTGACGAATGAACAGCTGCGCGCGCCTTGTTCGAGGCCGAGAGGCCAGCGCGCGTCGTCCG
>CAYWON010000017.1:0-57479 GCA_964459885.1 uncultured Archangium sp. | reverse complement strand
CCACTTCATTCGTCACTTGGGTCATTGGGCGTGACCCAAGTGACGAATGAACAGCTGCGCGCGCCTTGTTCGAGGCCGATCGGCCAGCGCGCGTCGTCGGCTGCGATCATCACGCGCACCGCTACCCTCGTGGAGGCTGAACCCCACGTTCAACGACGCCTTGAAGGGCAGCGGAACGCGCGAGTGTGCGCCGCGGTGCCCGACAACGACCTGGCTCCGCGACCTCGACCCGCGGTCACCCCACTTCATCAGTCACTTGGGTCACTGGGCGTGACCCAAGTGACGAATGAACAGCTGCGCGCACCTTGTCCGAGGCCGAGGGGCCAGCGCGCGTCGTCGTCTGCGCTCATCACGCGCACGGCTGCCCTCGTTGAGGCTGAAACCGCCTACTTCCAGACCAGCCCGTCGATGACCTCGAGCGGTCCACCGCACGTCACCTCGTGACACGCGCGGCAACCACCCAGCACCCCGTTGTACGTCTCGCGCGAGGGCGCGGCGTCGAAACGCTTCACCGCGTCGAGGTAGCCCACCGCCAGCGCGTCGTACGCCGCGTTGCGGTCATTCGCGTCGGTCGGCCACGCGCAGCGCAGCTTGCGGTGCGTCGCGAACTTCGCGCCCGGCTTCTTCCCTTCCTCAATCGCCACACGCGCGGCCTTCCAGTCCGCGACGAACGTGCGCATCAACGTCGCCAGCTCTGACGCGCCGTTGGGGTTGATGTCGGAAGGAATGAGGTGACCTGGCGAGCCCGGCACGCCTGCCATCAGCGGCGTGGCCAGCGTGCAGTCGTCTTGCGGTGGCGCCTTCGGAGGCATCGTCGTCGCGGTGGTGTCGTTGACGTGGTGCAGCGGCGTGCCCTGCACCGCGCCTGGACGGTCTTTCGTCGAGATGCTCCACACATCGACCGCCGGGTCGTCGTCGATGTTGCCGACGCACGCGACGGTGACGTTGCAGTCGGGACACGCACCTTCCACGCCGAGCGACAGCCGCACGTCGTCGGGCAGCTTCGTCAGCAGGTCTTCGAGCAACACGCCGCGCGCGCGTGTGTCAGGGCCGTAGCCGACCGACTCGGTGTGCGGCGGCGACGCGAGCTCGTCACGTCGGGTGAGCGGACCTTCTTTGTCGAAGATGTAGAGGTAGCGGTTGCCCTGCGACGGCACGAAGCCGATCTCCGCCGGGTGCACCGAGTACCGCTGGTGCTGCGAATAGAACGCCGTTTCGAGGCCGATGATGGTGCGCAGCCGCGCGCGGCACTCGTGGTCGCGGGGCGGGCCCTTGACCAGGTTGCAGCCAGCGAGAGTGATGAAGAGCAATGCGTAACGCACGACGTGAGGCCGTAGCACGCGCCGTCAGGCCGCGCTCTTGCGCTTGCGGAACAGGCCGACGACACCCGCGATGAACGAGGCGCCCGCCAGCGCCAACGCGCTCGGCACCGCGAGGTCTTCGTACGCGTGCCGCACACGCACGGTGTTCTCCGGGTCTGCCGGGTCGAAGCGAATGGTCTCGTACTCGCTGGTGAAGCGCTGACTGCCGTACGGGGTCGTGTGCTGAATGCGCCGGCCGTTGACCTCGAACTCGAAGCTCCCGGCCCATTCCTTCTTGTCGCGGGTGCGCTCTCCTTCGACGACCTTCACGCGCTGCTCGACCCAGTGCTCCTGCTCGAACTTGTCCTTGCGAAGCGCCCACACGCCGACGCCGGTGAGGACCACCGCCACGACGATGGAGATGCCGCTGCTCAGCACTCGCTCGATGTCGGCCATGGTGTGCTTCTAGCGCGAAGGTCAGAACCGCATCGGAAAGCAGATCTGCGCGCGCCCGCGCTCAGACTCCGGGTAGCGGAGCGTGGCCAACCGTCGCGCGAGGCAATGCGCCAGCGGCGACCGGGCGTAGTCAGCCGACGCGACGCCGACGTCGGTGACACTTCCGTCCGGCCGAACGCTCCAGCTCATCAGGTACAGACCGCGGTGGCCCTCGTAGTTCTCGCGCACACACTCCGCCCACTCGTCCATCTTGCTGTGGACGCTGGCGATCACGTCGGCGTTCGAGACGCCTTCCGAGCCTGTGTCGCGACACCCGCGCACCGGCAGCGACGGATAGAACGACTGGCCTGCGATGATGCAGCCCGAGAGCAGCCCCACGACGACGACACCGACGGCACGCCTCACAGCCAGCTCCCGACCTCGCGGCCCAGGCCGCGCAGCACCGCTTCAGCCGCGCGCACGCCGTGCCAGTTCGCTTCTTCGAACAGCGCCAACCCACCAAGGTCCGAGTGCGCGAAGTGCAGCGACTGCTCGACCGACTCAGCGGCCTTCCGACGCGCCTCGCCCCACAAGAAGCCCGGCACCGGCCGCACCATCGCGTGGCCCCAGCGCATCACGTCGACGCGCTGCAGCTGCTTCTCGAGGCCGACGTGCGCCGGCAGCAGGTCGGCCAGCACGATGGCGCGCCAGTCTTCGTACGTGGTGCCCAACAGGCGCTGGCGCTCGGCCTTCACGTCGCCGCTGGCCAGCGGGTAGTACCAGGTGGCCACCACCGCGCCCGTCTGTCGCGCGGCGAGCGACTGGTGGTTCGCCATCACGTAGCCGAGCGACTGGCTGCCGTAGAGCACGTTGTCCCACGCGAGCGGAAAACCGCGGCTCACCGGCGGCGTCGACAGCGTCAGGTTGGCGACCACCCACGGCCCGCTGACGAACGCGTCGAGGAACTCCGGGCGCTGCGCTCTCCACGGCGCCACCACGCGCCCCGCCACGTGCCGCGGCGTCGCGAGCACGACCTGTCTCGCTGAGACCCGCACCGGCGTCCGGGTCTTCGCGTCGACGCCGTGCGCGGCCCACCCGTCGCCAGCGCGCTCGACGGTGTGAATCAACACGTCGCGTTTCACTTGCGCAGGCGCGACGGCCTTCGCGAGCTGCGCGACGAGCCGCCCATTGCCTTCCGGCCACGAGAGAAAGCCCTCGTTCTTCTCGTCGCCGTCTTGCCGCGCGCAGAAGTACCAGATGCCCGCCCACGCGCTCACGTGCGCGGCCAACGCGCCGTAGTCATCGCGGCACGCGTAGTCGACGAGCCACAGCAGCCGCGGCGAGGTGAAGCCCTGCTGCGCCAGCCAGTCGGCCATCGACACGCGGTCGAGCTGCGTCCACTCGGCGTCGTCACTGCCGGCTTCAATCGGCACCGCGAACGCTTTGCGGCCCTTGCCGTCGCGCGCGCGCGCGAAGTCACGCATCGCGGCTTCGAAGCGCTGCAGCTGCGCCAGGTCTTCCGCGCTCGCGCCCGCACGCAGGTAGAGCCCTTCGTACCAACGGCCCTTGTAGAAGAGCCGCTCTTCAGGTTCGTGAATCAGCGTCTCTTCAGCGAACGTCGGCGCGCCGCGCTCGTCGACGCCGGTGATGACGCCAAACTCGCGCAGCAGCCTCGAGACCGGGCCCGCATCAGACAACGGCGCTGGCAGGTAGTGCGCGCCCCACGGGAACGCGCCCGCGGCGTTGCTGCCCGACTGCGCCGTGCCGCCGATGACGGGCTCAACCTCGGTGACGAGCAACGAATCGACGCCAGCGCCGCGCAGCCTCCACGCGGCGCTCAGGCCCGCAGCACCCGCGCCGACGATGAGCACGTCGACGGTTTGAGACGCAGTGGTGGCGAAGGCAGGCGGCGCCGCGCGCAGCAGGTGCCCGACCTCGTGCACCGAGTCGACGATGGCACCGGGGACTTCAGGCACGGGCGGCGCGCGCCGACATGATTCGGCGGCGGCCAGCCCGAGGAAAGAGACGATGACGTCGCGGCGCGAGAGCATCCGCCCCTCTCCCCAACCCTCTCCCCGCTGACGCAGGGAGAGGGAGAATTCAGGTCACTCGGTGATGGTGATCTTGTTGACCTTCACCGGCGTGCGCGGGCGGTCGTTGCCGTCGGTGGCCGTGTTGCCGATGGCCATCACCACGTCCTGGCCGGTGACGATCTTCCCGAACACCGGGTGCTTCGACGGGCCCGGCGTGAACCAGTCGAGGTAGTGGTTGTGCACGGTGTTGATGAAGAACTGCGAGCCGCCCGAGTTGGGACGGCCGGTGTTCGCCATCGAGAGCGTCATCGGCTCGTTCGACAGCTTCGCGGTGAACTCGTCCTTGATGTCGCCCGTCGGGGGACCACCGGTGCCAGCGCGCGGGCTGTTCGGGTCCTTCGAGTACGGGCAGCCGAACTGCAGCATGAAGTTCTTGATGACGCGGTGGAAGTGCAGGCCGTCGTAGAAGCCGCTCTTCGCGAGGCTCAAGAAGTTGCCGGCGGTCAGCGGCATCTGGTCAACAAAGAGCTCGGCGGTGAACGTGCCGGCCGTGGTGTCGAACGTTGCGGTGGGGTTGGGCATGCACGGCTGACTAGCTCAGTCGGTGCGAATGCGCCCCCATTTGTCGAGCTCCGCTCCGCAGCCAGGGCAGGTCCACCCACCCCACATCGCCTGCCTGAAGTTCTTCGGCGTTCGAATCAACGGCAGGTCGTGGCTGCAGCGCGGGCACGTCTTCGGCGGCGTGAGGTTGATGCCCATGTCGGTCTTCTGCGCGCTGCCGCGCAGCAACAGCACGAGGCCCACCACCGCCGCCAGCGGCACCAGGCACATCAACGCGAGCACCACGAGCTCGCCCGGGCCCACGGCCATCATCCGGCGTGCTGCATCGCGGTGACGGGCTTCAAGCGCGCGGCGATGAACGACGGGATGACCGAGATGAGCGTCACCACGAAGGTGATGAAGAGCACCACCGTCACCACCCACTGCGCCGTCGGCACCACCGTCAGCGTCTCTGACAGCAACACGAACTGCACGCCGATGGGCACGTGGATGTTCGCCGAGTTGAGCGCCAGCGAGATGCCCACGCCCAGCGCCGCGCCCGCGAGCGTCGACAGCACGCCCAGCAAGAAGCCCTCGGTGAGGAACATCACCAGCACGCTCGTGCGCTGCATGCCGATGGCGCGCAGCGTGCCGATCTCCCGCGTGCGCTCGCGAATCGAGATCCACATCACGATCATGATGCCCACGCCGATGACGGCGAGGAGGATGGAGCCGAGGAAGAACGAGAGGAAGCTCATCAAGTCGACAGTCCACGACGCGAAGCTGACCTCGTCGTGCCAGTTGGTGAGGTCGAGCCGCTGACCGACCCACGGCTCACGCGCGACGTTCTCGAACTTCATCCAGAACACGCGCGGGTCGTCGTCCATCAGCTCGTACTTCGCGGCGCCGAGCGCTTCACGCAGCCGCCCCTGCACTTTCTTCACGACCTCGAGGTCCGACGTCGGGAGGTAGATCTGCAGCGCGCCCGTCGCGTCGTCGCGCAGCTGGTACAGCTGACGCAACGTGGGCTCGGGCACGAAGCACGAGAACTGGCTCATCATTCCCATGTTCTTGGCGATGGCTACGACGGTGACGTCGACGGTGTTGTTGGTGCCGCGCGGCGTCGGCGCCGAGATGGTCAACGCGTCGCCCACGCGCACGTTCAACGTCGCCGCGTGGTCTTCGAAGATGAGCACCGAGTTGGGCTTGTTGAGGTCTTCCAGCTTCCCTTCCTTGATGCGCAGCGTCTTCTGCAGGCCCTTCTCTTCGTCGATGGTGACGCCCGAGAGGCCCAGCATCAGCGAGCCCGAGTCGCTCACCAGCTTCGCGTAGCCGCGGCCGCGCGAGACGATGTACGAGAGCTCGGGCACTTCCTTGCGCACCACGTCGGCGACGTCCTTCGCCTTGGTGACGACGGGCGCGGCCTGGCCGGCCGTCACCTTGAAGAAGCCGGCGACGTTCACGTGACCGCTCATCAGCGTGGTCGACATCTCGACCAGCGAGCGGTTCATGCCTTCGCCAACCCCCAGCATGACGACCATGAGCGCGGTGACGAACGCGATGGCCGCCATCAGGAAACCGGTGCGGCGACGGTGCTGCCACAACGAGAGGAACGCGATGCGGAGGATCATGATCAGGCCTCCTGGGACTGCATGGCGGTGATGGGCGAGACGCGCGTCGCCATGACCAGCGGGAGGATGATGGCCAGCACGCTGACCACCAGCGTGGTGACGATGGCGGTGATGACCCCCAGGGGTGTCAGCTCCGGTCTCAAGACGGGGCCCGAGAAGAAGAAGTACAGCTCGTCACGGAACGCGGGGATGCCGGTGCTGTGCAGGTACTGCACGTAGAGCGCGCCGAGGCCCGCGCCGATGGCGCCGAACACCACGGCCAGCATCACCGTCTCGATAACCACCATGCCGATGACGAAGGTGCGCTGCGCGCCGATGGCCCGCATGGTGCCGATGGTGGGCGTGCGCTGCAGCGTGGCGATGGTCATGCCGATGGTGACGACGATGAGCGCGACGAACGCGAACATGACGACCACCGCGACCAAGAGCAGCCGAAAGAAATCGATGAACTTGCCGAGGAAGCCGGCCGCAGAGGTCCAGCTCACCACCCACGTCTTGGGGCGCGCGCCTTCGAGCAGCGCCTCGATGGTCTTGATGTCTTCGTCTTTGAGCTGCGCGCGGTCGCCCTTGAGCGCGTCCTTGAGCGCCAGCAGCGCGGCGTCTTCAGGTTGGTAGTCGCCCTTCGCGCGGCCCTCTTCGAGCTTCACCACCTCGCCGATGGCCGCCGCGAGCGGGAACGAGAGGCCGTTGGCTTCGACCAGCTTCTTCGCGGCCGCGACCTTCGCGTCGTCCACCTTCGGCGCCTCTTCGGCGAGCAGCTTCTCGATGTCGCGCTGTGTCTCGAACTGCGCGAGCGGCGAGCTGTCCTTGAGCCAGAGCGCGGCGTTCAAGACCACGCCGTCGTCCAGCTCTGAGGTCGGGAACGTGTCGGCGAGGCGGCGCGCCTTCGCGCTGGTGCCACCGGGCAGCTCGTCAGAGAACGTGGTGGCCTCGACCTCTTCTACGACCTCGGCGTCGCCGCCGAACAGGTCGGCCTCGGCGCTCTCGCGGTTGATCTGCTTCGCGCCGGTCTCGGCCTTCATGGCGTCGAGCTCGGCCTTCTTCTCGGCGGTGAGGTAGCCGTACAGCTCGCGGAAGGTGACGAGGTCGGTGAGCGCCGCGCCGCCCGCGAGCGGTGATTTCTCGAGGCCGCGGAACTCGAACACGCCGTACACCTTCACCAGCGCGGTGTTGACCGAGCCCGAGCGGCCGAACGAGCGCAGCGCCATCGTGTCGCCCACGCGCACGCGGTACAGCGACAGCTTCGGCGCGAGCGTCTTGTAGAAGAAGTCGTAGCGCTCGCTGAAGTTCGCGTCGTCGACGGTGAAGAGCTTGGTGAGCAGCGGCGCCAGCTCGGCGTCGTCGGCCTTGAGGAAGCCCTTCAACGCGGCGACGGCTTCGGTGGTGGCGATGGTGTCGAGCTGCAACACGATCTCGCGCGTCTGCGCCTGGTTCTCGCGCACGAAGCGCTGCAGTTCCTTGTCTTCGGCGATGGTGCGGCCCGCGGCCTTGCCTTCCTTGATCTTGTCGAGGCGGCGCGCGTTCTTCAGCTTGAGGTACTCCTCGGTGAAGAAGCGCGGCAACAGGATGCCGCGGTGGCCTTCAGGCACGGCGGTGCCCTCGACGATGGTCATGCGGTCGAAGGTCTTCTGGTACGCGTCGAGGTCGGTGCCGAGGAAGCGGATGAAGAGCAGGTCGGCGTCGACCATCACCGGCGCCAGCTTGTTCTCGAGCACCTCGAGGTGACCGAGCGGGTCGGCGTCGAAGCCGTCCCAGAACTCGTCAGAGCGGGCGATGGCCAGCGCGGCGCGCGCGTCGCTGTCGTCGTCGTTGGAGATCTCCCGGCTGCGCTCGATGTCCTTGCTCAGCACGTCGGCCATCTGGCGCACGTGGCCGACGATGGAGCTCTTCTGCTTCTCGTATTCCTCGGGCGGCAGCGTCTCTTTGCTCTTCACCAGCGTGCGGAAGCGCTCGAGCGTGAGGTCGATGGTGTTGCCCGACGCGACGATGGCGGTCGACGCGCCCATGGGCACCACGCGCTCGACGTTGGGCACCGCGAGCAGCTTGGCCTTGAGCGCCTTGTAGTCCTCGATGGGCGTCAGGTCTGAGTCGGTGCCGTCCACGCGGCCGTACAGCTCGAGCGGGTCCTTCGACTTGGCGCCGTAGACCTGCATGTGGCCCGCGATGGAGCCGACGATGGACTTGCTCAGCGCGCCGTCGAGCGTGCCGAAGATGGAACCACCGACGACGAGCAGCGCGGCGCCGAACAGCAGCACGGCCCCAACGAACACGTTGAGCATGCTGGAAAAGATGTTCGCGACGGCGATGCGGACGAGGACGAGCGCCTTGTTGAACATTGCGGGCAGGGGCGTAGCCGAAACGGCTCCGTGCCGCACCGACGAAGCAGCCGCGTGGCGATTGCGTACCGACCGGAGTCAGCGCGCGAACGTCAGGGCACGGCTTCCCACCCGTTGGCGCCGCGGCGCACGCCCTTCGGCGCTTCCTTCGCGTCCAACAGGCGTTCCAGCGCGCCGTCCTTCGACGAGGCGCGGAACACCTGGGCGCCGCCGCAGCAGCTCGCCACGAACTCGAACTGGCTCGGCGTCACCCAGCGCAGCTGGCCATGCACCAGCGCGTCTTTCTCGCTGAGCGCCTGCACCGCGACGGGCTTGACGTGCCCTTCGAGGTAGCCGCGCAGCTCGTCGACCTTCACCACGTGAATGGGGCCGTAGTGGTCGACCTGCAGCGCGACCAGCGAGCAGTCGGGCGAGAAGACGTCGAACGTCCAGTCGCTGAAGAACAGCTGCCCCGTCGGCGCGAAGCCCTTCGTGCTGCCGTCGACGAAGCGGAACGCGAGCGACTCGGCGCCGAACGACTTGGGCGCGTTGGGCGCCTGCTGCGCCAGCATCTCGGGGTCGCCGCTCCACAGCGCGGTGACGCCGCCGCACGAGACCGCGTGGTAGCTGCCGTCGACCTTCACCTCGGCGGGCGCGAGCGCCGGCGCTTTCACCGCGACGGGCGCCGGGTCTTTCTTGCACGACGCCACGACGAGACAGCACACGAGCGAGAGGAAGACGCGCATGACTCGGGTAGATAGCGAAAAGCCGTGAGCGACCGCGAGACGATGTTCAAGCAGATGGTGCAGCAGTTCCCCGACAGCCCCATGGGCCACTTCTCGCTCGGTCGGCTCTACGTCGACGAGAAGCGGTGGGACGAAGCGGTGACGGCGTTGTCCGACGCCACGCGCCTCGACCCGAACTACGCGGCGGCCTTCGTGGCGCTCGGTGACGCGCACGCCGGCGCCGGTCGCAAGGAAGACGCCAAGACCGCCTGGCAGCGCGCGCTCGAGACGCCGCACGGCCGGCGCGACCTCAGCCTGCAGGGCGACCTCGAGCAGCGCATTCGCGACCTCGACGACTTCTGAGCGCTACGGCAGCTTGAAGCGCGCCACGCCCTCACGCGCGAAGCTGCCGAGGTACAGCCACCCGTCGGCCTCCGTCACGCACGCGATGGGCGAGTAGCTGTCTGCGCTTTCGTCTTGAAACGACTCGACAGGCTTGCCGTTCGCGTCGACGAACAACACGTACGCGTGACGCGCGGCCTTGGGCTGCAGCGGTTTGGGCAACGCGGCGGCGATGCGACGCACCTGCGGCCAGTCGGCCAGCGTGTCGATGAGCGGCTTGCGCGGGCTGCCGATGGCCACCCAGAAGCCGTTGCGCGTCGGCGACCACCTGACGTTGTCGGGGAAGCCCGGCAGCGCGTCGAGGAACACTTCTTTCAGGCCCGCCTTCGGGCCCGCGAGCCACACGCGCCACAGCCGGTACGCGCCGGTCTCAGCGACCACCAGGAACGACTCGTCGCCCGACAACGCCACGCCGTTGGTGAACGAGAAGCCGTCGGCCACCTCGGTGAGCTCCTGCGTCGACGGCACGTACTTGAGCAACCGACCCGTCGTCTGATGTTCCAACAGATCGAGCGTGAACCCCTCGATGGAGTGCCGCGCTGACGCGTCGGTGAAATAGACGTCGCCGCTGCGGGTGATGACGAGGTCGTCGACGAACTTGAAAGGAATGCCCGCGTGCGTGGTGGCGAGCCGGTGCAGCACGCCCTGCCCGTCCAGCGCCAGCAACCCGAGGTGCGCGTCGCAGATGAAGAGGCGCCCGTCGGGGTGTCGCTCCATCGCCAGCGGGCGGCCCTTCGTGTCGACCACCAGCTCGGGCTCGTCTTTCCCCACGCGAAGCCGCACCACGCGGCCGTCCTTGAGGCCCACCAGCAGCGCGCCGTCGGCTTCCACCGTCACCGCTTCGGGGCCGACGAGCTGCCTGGCCCACCACTCGATGGGCTTGAGCCGCGCGTTGGGCGCGTACGCACCTTCCAGCGCCGAGTACGGCGGCGGCTGCCACGCGTGCGGCTCCACCGGCGAGAAGAGCCAGAGCGCCGCCACCAGCACCGTGAGGCCAATCAACACACTCGCGGCCACTTGCCGCACGCGGAGCAGGCTCACGGCAGGCTCGCCCAACCGGTGGCGGGGACGCGCGTCACGAAGCGCGGCGGCGCGCCCAGCTGCGGCTTGAACACCGCCGCTTCGCCACCGACGAGGCCGTCGAGGTTGAGGCACGGCGTCGCGTACTGCGTGTGGCCCACGTGCACGGTGTTGGTGCCGACGGCGGGCGCGGCGCCCAGCAGCGAGAGGGTGTCCTGGCAACGATCAGCCTCGTCGTAGACGAAGTACGTCAACGCCGGCGTCTGCTCGATGGTGGGCGAAAGCCCAAAGCCCTGCGCGGTGGTGAGGGCGCGGCAGAACTCGCTCGACAGCACGCGGCTGACCGCGACGCCGCTCGACTGGAAGAACGCGCGCACGCCGTTCAGCTCAGACGTGCTGGCGCTGCCGTCGAGCTGCTGCACTTTCACCGCGCCGCACGTGGCGTCGCAGCTCTTCCACCAGTTGGGCGTGGTGGGGTTGCTGGCCTTGCCCTGCGTGAGGTCGTCGCTGCAGCTGTCGCCGGTGCCGTGGCGGAAGAACAGCGTGTAGCCGCCAGCCTTGAGCGCCTGCTTCAGCGTCAGCCGGAACTCGGTCTGCGTACCGAGCTGGCTGCACAGCGTGTCGATGCACGCCCACGCCCGGTACACGTAGTGCGTGGGGTTGAGCGCGTCGTTGGGCAGCAGCTTCGTCACCGCGTCGGTCGCGGTCGAGCCGGCGCCGTCGAAGATGAGCTCTGCCGCGGCGTCGTTGATGCTCGCCGGGGCCTGGTTCTGTTTGCGCAGCACCTTCACGCGCGGCGCGTTGGCGACCCACGAGAGCTCGACGTTGACGCCGTCGGCGCTGACGGCCGCCGTGAGGTTCGAGATGTCCAACGTCACGCCGCCGTCCACCACCGGGCTCACCGCGATGCTGGGCGCGTTGGCGCCGCACTTGCCGCAGTCGTTGCAGTTGAAGACGGCGTAGTGCGTGGCCTGCGACGTCGAGAGGTTCGAGAGCTGCTCGAGCGCCGCTGAAGACGGGCCCGCGTAGACCAGCACGCCGTCGTTCACGCCGTCGGGCGCGCTGCCGACCTTGCGCAAGACGTTGACGCCCTTGAAGTTCGTGCCCACCTCCGGCGGCGTCCACTCGATGCGCAGCTTGCCGGCCTCGATGGCCGCGGCGACGTTGGTGACCTCGGCGGCCGGCGCCAGCGTGTGCGCGCCACGCAGCGAGCGCAGCGTCAGCGCCTCAGACGCCCAGGTGCCGTCCGCATGGCGAGACCACACGTGCCACGCGAACGGACCGCAGGTGTCGGGCAGGTTGTTGTCGACGAAGCGCTCGCCCTCGGTGATGGCGATGATGACGCCGGCGCCCAGCTGGTCGCCCACCACGCCGCCGTCGGGAGGCGTCGCTTCAACCGTGCCCAGCGTGCGCGCGATGAGCGTGGAGTGCTGCTCCGAGCTCTTCTCCCACGTCAGCGTCGCCTGGCCGGGCGTCACCACCACTTCGCCGCGCACCGGCGGGTCGATGTACGTGCGGCGACCGCCACCGCCTCCGCACGCCAGCAACAACCCCACGGTCGCCAGCGAGGCGCGACGAATCAACGAAGTGACCATGTGGACCATCATAGAGATGGTCGATGATGCACACATGCTCCTTGCGCTCCTGGTGTTGGCCGCTGCGCCCAAAGTCGACGCCCGCGTCGTCGGCACGTGGAACCTCGAAGGTCAGCCGTTCCTCACGCTCAAAGACAACGGCACCGGCGTGATGGAAGGTGACGCGCTGAAGTGGCGCGCGGAAGGCGGCGCGCTGTTCATCACCGATGAAGACGGCGAGACCGACAAGGTGCCGTACCGCGTCGACGGTGACGCGCTGTCGCTGACCGTGGGCGGCATGCCGCTGTCGCTCAAGCGCGGCGGCAAGGCAGTGGCCAAGGCGAGCAAGCTGCAACGCGCGGCCGAGAAAGCGCAGGGTGATGAAGACGACGCCGCGGCCATGGCGCAGGCCCAGGCGTGGCTCCAGCAGCAGCAACAGGGCCAACAACAGCAGCAGCCGATGCAGCGTGGCGGAGGCCAGCCGCAGCAGCGCGCGCAGCCCGCGGGGAATGATCAGCTCAGCCGCCTGCTGCTCTCGTCGAACTGGTGCTGGCTGCGCTACTCGAACGGCAACTCGTACACGCAGAAGGTCCACTTCGAGCCCAACGGCACGTGGCAGGACTTCAGCGAGTCGGACATCTACGTGAACAACCAGTACGCGCAGACGGTCTCGCAGGCCACGGGCAACCGCTCGGGCGGAGGCCAGTGGCAGGTGCGCGGTGGCCAGCTGTGGCTGTCGTCTTCCGACTCGCCGCAGCTGGCGCCGGTGGAGCTGAGCGTGACGCGCAACTCGAACGGCTCGCCCATCATCAACGCGGACGGCCGCGAGTACTACATGTGCAACTGACGTAGGGTGGCGGCCCATGGCCACCACAGAGCTTCCGGTTCAGCGTGAAGAGCAGGGTCACCGCGCGTCGGTCTTCCTCGAGAAGGACGGCAAGCGGCTGGCTGAGATGACGTTTTCCCGGGTCAACGAGAAGAAGTGGATCATCGACCACACGGAGGTCGACGACTCGCTGCGAGGGCAAGGCGCGGGGCGGAAGCTGCTCGACTTCGCCGTCGACTGGGCGCGCAAGAACGGCGTCAGCTACCTCCCGCTGTGCCCGTTCGCGAAGGCGCAGTTCGAGAAGGACGCGAGCTTGCGCGACGTGCTCTCGACCTGAGTGGGAGAAAGAACACATGGCGCGTGCGCGCCGTGGTCTTCACACTTGCGACACATGAAAAGCATCGGGAGCGTCCTCTCTGCGGTTGCTGTTTCCTCTCTGCTCGCGCTCAGCGGCTGTTCGAACGCCGTGGGCTGCGATTTCCGCGAGGTCGAAGATGGCCTCAACAACGGCCCGGAGCCGCGCTGTCAGGAGCGGCTCAACCTGCAGGCGCTCAGCTTCGGCCCGGCGTGCGCGGCGCTCAGCGCCAAGGTCGTCGAAGGCGGCTGCCCCCACGAGGGCATCGTGTTCGGCTGCGCCCAGAACGCGGACGTCATCGACTGGCACTACGCGCCGTTGACGCGCGCCGACGCCGAGCGGGAATGCGGCAGCCAGGCGATTCTCGACCCTCCGTGACCGACGCCGCCTCGGCGGTGTGAGAAGCTCCATTCATGCATCGAGGCGTGTGGTTGGCGGTGGTGTTGTTGTCGTGTGGTCGAACCGAGCTCGTCGATTTCACCGACGAGCCTTTCGCGCCCGCTGACGATGCCGGTCGCCCCGATTCCGGAACCCCAGACGCGGGCCTCCCCGACGCTGGCGTACCCGACGCCGGTCGACCTGATTCGGGCATCCCCGACGCTGGCGTACCTGACGCCGGCCGACCTGATTCAGGCATCCCCGACGCTGGCGTACCTGACGCCGGCCGACCCGACGCGGGCGTTCCAGACGCAGGGCTGCCAGACGCCGGGCCTCCCGATGCGGGTGTGCCCTGTCACATCGACCTCAACGCGACGGTGACCGCGCAGCTGAGCATCACGGCCGACAATCAGCGCCGCGTGTGGGTCAACGGGCAGCAGGTCGAGTGGACAGGCAACGAGTGGCACCAGGCTACCCGGCTGCAGGTGCCGCTCTTCCGTCACCCTGAGCGCGAGAACGTGGTTGCTGTGCTGGCGACCAACTTGTCGAGCCAGGCGGGCCTCGACCGCGGGCTGTTGGCCGACGTGCGGTGGAACGGCGCGCTGCTGCTCACCAACGCCCAGTGGAAGCAGCAAAGCGCCCTCGACGGCGGTTGGAACGAGAACGACCCCGCGTGGAGAACGCCGGGCTTCAACGACTCGTCGTGGCCGAACGCGCGGCAGCAGGCCGGCAACGGCGCACAGCCGTGGGGCACGGTGCTGCTGGTGCACAGCAACGCGAGCTGGATCTGGTCGTACTTCTCTGACGCGCCGGGCAAGCCGGACATCGAGCCGGTGTTCTTCCGCCGGCGCTTCTACATCGACGTGAACGGCGCCTTCGTCGACACGCCCACGCAGTGTCCGTGAGCGTCAGCGGCCGAAGAGCTTCTTGAGCTTTCCCCAGAAGCCGCCGGCGCGCTTCTCGAGCTCTTCGCCGCGCGACTTGTTCACCTCTTCGCGCTTGGCCTGGCTGATGCCGAGCTTCGCGCTGATCTCGTCGCTCGTGTAGCGGGTCGCCAACGTCGAGCGCACCACCTTGCGCGTGCGGAACTCGCGCGCTTCCACGCGCAGCACGCACTCGGCATCGAGGCCGACCGTCACCGCCACCTGCACCGAGCCCGCGGGGCCCTTCGGCAAGCCGCTGATGGTCACCGCACCGAGGAACTCGTTGCCGGCGACGTTCGAGTCTTCGCCCTGGAAGATCATCACTTCGATCTCCGTCTCATCGTGCTTCTCGGTGGTGACGCCGAAGCTCTTGGTCGCGGGCAGCGGCGTGTTGCGCTCGATGAGCCGGTGGAAGCCACCGCCCGGCTTGCCGAGGCCGATGGTCATGGGCACCACGTCGATGAGCACCAGGCTCGAGACCTTGTCGACGGTGCCCGTGTAGAGCGCCGCGCCGAGCGCCACGGCTTCGTCGGCGTTCACCGAGGCGTGCGCCGGCTTCTTGAAAAGGTCCTTCAGCTTCTCGCGCACCAGCGGCATGCGGCTCATGCCACCCACGAGAATGATGTCGTCCACCTCGCTCGCCTTGAGCTTCGCGTCGAGCAAGACGTCCTGGACTGCTTGAATGGTGCGGTCAATCAGCTCGCTGCACGCGGCCTCGATGTCGGCGCGCGTCACCGTGGTGCGCAGGTCGAGCGGCTTGCCGCCAGCGTCCATCTCCAACATCGGCAGGTGCACGTCGAACGTGTTCCGCTCGGACAGCGCGATCTTCATCTTCTCGGCGACCTCGCTGACGCGCGAGAGCGCCACGCGGTCACCCGAGAACGGCCGCTTGTGCCAGTCAGAGAAGCGCTGCAGCAGGAGGTCGACGAGCTGGTTGTCGAGGTCGACGCCGCCGAGGAACACGTCGCCGCCCGTGGCGAGCACCTCGAACACGTTCTTGTCCAACTTCAGCAGCGTGGCGTCGAAGGTGCCGCCGCCGAGGTCGTACACGAGCACCGTCTTGGTGAGCTCGCGGTTCATGCCGAAGGCCAGCGCCGCGGCCGTCGGCTCGTTCAGCACGCGCTCGACCTTGAGGCCCGCCATCGCGCCCGCGCGGCGCACCGCTTCACGCTGCGGCTCCGAGTAGTACGCGGGGCACGTCACCACCGCGCGGCTCACCGGCACGCCGAGCGCCTGCTCGGCCATGTCGCGGCACTCCTTCAAGATGAGGCCCTGGATCTCCTCGAGCGCGACGGTGTCGTTGCCCAGCTTCACGCCGGCGCGGCGGTCGACGCCTTCCACGATGGCGAAGTGCGAGCGCTCTTTGACCTGACGCACGGTCGCGCTGTCGAACTCGCGGCCCACGAGGCGCTTCGCACCGAAGATGGACTGCGTGGGGTTGAGCACCATCTGCGCGCGCGCGCGGTGACCGACCTGCAGCTTGCCTTGCGCCGTGAGCGCCACGATGGACGGAATCGTGTTGTAGCCGTCCTTCGACGACAGAATCATCGGGCGGCCCTTGGTCAGCACCGCGCACGCCGAGTTGGTCGTGCCGAGGTCGATGCCGATGACGGGGCCGGTGCCGTCGCCCGGCTTCACGTCCTTCAGGAACACCGGGCCGCCCTTCGGCCGGTCGATGACGGGCGCGGGCGCGGCGACGGGCGCCTGCAAGACGACCGGCGCCTGGGGCACAGCAGGCACGGGCTCGGGCCGCGCGCGCACCATCGTCGGCAGCTCGTGCTCGATGGGGACGACGTCCAGCGGCTCGGCGTCGAGCGGCTCCGCGTCGATGGGAATCTCATCGTCCTCTGGCGGCGCCGGCGTGGTGGCCAGCAGCGCGCTCAGGTCGAGGTCGACTTCGCTGCCCGGGCGCGCGGGCGCCACCTCGAGCTCGACGTCGAGCTCCAGAATCGGCTCCGGCGCGCGCACCGGGGGTGGCGGCGGCGCCTGGAACGCGGCGGCGGGGTTGAAGGGCTCGTCTTCATCGAGCGGCGGCGGCGCGGCGACGGCGCTGGGGCTGCCGATGTCTCCGAACAGCTCGTCGGCGAGCGACGGCGCGCCACGCACGGGCAGCGGGGGCGGCGGCGCCGCGAGCGCTGACGCCTTGCCCACCATGCGGTCGACGAGGGCGCGCGACGCGGGGTCGAGCTCGAGGAACTCGAGGCCCATGCCGGCGGGACCGTTGGGGTCGCCGTCGGCGCGCGTCCATTTCACGAGGCCGATGCCCTGCAGCACGCGCTGGCCGTCAGCGATGTCGACCTTGAAGTTCAGCTCGGTGCCGATGGGCTTCGGGTCGCGGGTGCGAATGAAGAGGCCACCTTCGGAGATGTTGGTGGCGTACTTCTGGACGAACTCGTCGATGCCCTTGTGGGTGAGTTTCACCAACAAGCTCACCAACTTCCGCTGCTTGATGCGGTTGTCACTCAAAGCGCCGCAAGTATGCCGCCCGAGCCCCCGATTGCCCGCACTTGTTCAACCGGGCCGGAAAATGAGTGCGAGGAAGGAGTCACGGGTGCGACACACCGGTCGATCGGGTGAGAGTTTCCCTTTCGCTTTCGTTGATCAGGCTTTAGGTAACTCGCGCACGGCACCGAAGAACGGGGCCGCGTCGGGCAGCAAGTCCGCTCCCGTTTTTGAAGAAAGCAGAAGAGAGAACATGGCAACTGGAACTGTGAAGTGGTTCAACGATGCGAAGGGCTTCGGTTTCATCGCGCAGGACGGCGGTGGCGACGATGTCTTCGTGCACCACACGGCCATCAACGCTGACGGCTTCCGCACGCTGGCCGAAGGCCAGAAGGTGGAGTTCGACATCACCAAGGGTCAGAAGGGCCTGCAGGCGGCGAACGTCCGCATCAGCGGCTAAGCACGACCGTTGAGCAGCTTCACGGAGCCCGACTCCCGTTCGCGGGGGCCGGGCTCCGGTGTTTTCAGCGCGCGGTGACGACGCCCGCCGCGAGCGCCACGCCCGCCAGCTCGTCACCCGACGCGAAGCCCAGCACCTTCAGCGGCGCCTTGAGCGCGGCGGCTTCGCCCAGCGGCGTCTCACGCACCGTCAGCTCGTCGGGCGCGACGTCACCCAGCACCGCGAGCAGCTCGTCTTTCCCCAACACCAGGACGCACGTCGCGGTGAGCTCGTAGAACACGTACTCGTCACCCGCGCGCACGACGACGGCCGCTCCGCTGGCGACGAAGAAGACCGGCTTGCCGTGAAGGAACGACCAGCGCGCCCCGAGCGCTTCGACGCACGGCACGGCGCGGTAACCACTCTCGGGTGGGACGATGTGGTTGGGCGTCACCGGTTCACCCCGTGAATGAATGCGCCGACTCGTTGCACGTTCAACGACACATGGCGCGTTGGGCAAATGTGCTGCTGATGATGTCGATGCCGGTGCTGGCCGACGAAGCGAAGTCGACCACCAACGATGAGCGCGCGGCCTGCATGAAGTCGTGCGCGGGTGCGCCGAAAGACGCCACGCCGCAGAAGCTGATGCAGTGTCTGTCGCAGTGCGAAGACCCGCGCGACGGCGGCGCGAAGTAGCTCAGCCCTTCTTCAGCTTGTCGACGAGCGCGACGTAGGCGGTCATCGCGGCGTCCTTGTTGGTGCCCTTCTTCTTCGCCCAGGCGTCGAACTTCGCGCGGCCCTTGAAGTCCAGCATGCCGGGGCGCGAGCCCGAGACGTCGCCCGCGGTGGCCTGCTTGAAGAGCGCGTAGAGCTCCAGCAGCGTGTCGTTGTCGGGCGTGGACGAGAGCGTCTTCACCCGCTTCTGCGCGTCTTCGAACGATTCGGTGAGGGTCATGGCGCGGGTGTTAGCACCGGCGCGAGCAGCCGGCGCGAAGCGTCGTCGGCCGGGTGGAAGACCTCGATGCGCAGCTCCTGCGTCGTCACGTCTTGCGGCGTGCCCAGCGTGGTGATGGTGCTGAAGAGCCGCGCCGTCTCGTCACCCAGCGCGACCTCGACTGGCAGCACCAGCGCCGCGCGCGCGGTGAAGTCGCGGTCACGCTGCAGCCCCGACTGCCGCCAGAGCGCGTCGCATTGAGAGAGGATGTCCACGTCGCCTTGCGCTTCGCGCTCCACGCGCGGCAGCACGTCTTTGACCACGCGCTCCCAGTTGCGGATGAAGGGCCGGTACTCGTGCGCGAGCGCGGTGACGAGGTTGGGGCGCGGCTCGGGCAAGAGCGTGTACGGCGTGAACTTCATCTGCGTGAAGAGCGCGTGCGCGGCGGCGAAGCCGTGGTTGCCCATGACGATGTTCCAGCGGCGGTCCATCACCATCGCGGGGAACGGGTCGTGCGCGCGAATGATGATCTCCATCGCGTGCAGCAGCTCGGCCATCTCGGGCGCGGCCCACTGCGTCTCTTTGTACGCGGCGGTGAAGCCCGCGGCCTCGAGCAGCAGGTTGCGGTCGCGCAGCGGCAGGTCGAGCGCGCTGCCCAGCACCAGCACCATCTCGCGGCTCGGCTGCGACTTGCCGGTCTCGAGGAAGCTGACGTGCCGCGTGGACACCTCGGCGTCGAGCGAGAGCTGCAGCTGACTCACCTTGCGCGCGCTGCGCAGCGTCTTGAGCAACCCACCGAAGCCAGCGTTCATGCGCGGTGATGTAGCCCAGCTCGGTGCAGGGCCGCCTTTACCTGGCAGGTCATCGCGCGCGTGACGTGCGCTGCGTACTCATGGCGTGTCGTTCAACCCGCCGTCGCGCAGGAGCACGCCATGCAGAAGACCGTCGCCCCGTACTTGTGGCTCAACGCCGTCATCTTCACCCTCATCGGCCTCGCGGTGATGGTCGACCCGAGCGGCTTCGCGCGCGGCGTGGACATCACGGCCGAGTCGCCCACCGCGGTCGCCGATTTCCGCGCCATCTACGGCGGGCTCTGCTGGGCCTTCGCAGCGGTGGCGGGCGTGGCGCTGCGCCGACCGTCGCTGCGCGGCGCCGCGGTGCTGACGCTGGTGCTCATCTGCGACGGGCTCATTCTCGGGCGGCTCGTCTCGTGGGTGACGCACGGCCCCGGCGACGCGGTCATCTTCGTGCAGCTCGGCGTCGAGGTGGTGTCGGCCATCTGGGGCAGCCTGCTGCTGCGCGACCTCGGCGCGCACCACGTCGCGCACGCGTAACGCGGTGTTTCACTCGCAGCGGACGTTGGGGCGACATGCAACGTGCTGTGTATGGTGCGGCGCTCATGCGTTCGAAGGACAAGTGCCCGTCGTGTTTCCAGCCGGTGGCGCCCGACGACTTCCTCTGCGCGAACTGTGAGTTGATCCTCTCGCCGTCGCTGGCCACCACGCGGCCAGTCGGAGAGATCAGCGTGGTGCGCCGCCTGCTCGAGATTCCGCAGCGCGGCGTGCCGTCGAACATGCCGACCTGGCCGCAGACGCCGGCGATCTCGCTGGGCGAGCCGGGCTTCGAAGGGCCGACGCGGGTGATGTCGTTGCCGCCGGAGATCGACGGCGTGCCGGTCGTCGTCGCCACGCTCTCGAAGCCGGCGGTCGCGCTCACCGAGCTGGAAGCGTGGGTGGTCTCGCTCATCGACGGCCTGCACGACGCGCCCGCGCTCGCGCAGAAGGTGGGCTTCAAGGAGCTCGAGCTGCGCGTGGTCTTGTCGGTGCTGCAGAGCAAGGGCGTCGTCGATTTCGCCGACGAGCCGCTCTCTGACGCCGACCTCGAGCTGCCGTCGGTGCTGGGCACGCTCGACGAGCCGGTGAGCGAAGACGTGCCCGTCATCACCGGTGAGTTCGAGACACAGCCGCCGCCTCCGCCGCTGGAAGACGACGTGCAGTCGACGGATCAACACTTCGTGCCGCCGCGCATCGCCGCCACGCCGTCGCGCGGGAAGCCGGCCATCGAGCCGCTGAACGTCGAAGCGCCGACCGACCCGGGTCACCAGCCGACGGTGCGCGCGCGCCCGGTGCGCAGCGCGAATCAGCTGCCGGCGTACCCCGCGCCACCGCGCGGCGCGGCCGTCTCACACGGCGTGGCCACCAGCTCGGCGCAGCGAGAGGCCGCGACCACACCCGCACAACCCGCCATTCCCGCGTACCCGGGCGCCGCCAGAGCGCGCCCGCAGCGGTCAGCCCAGCGTGGTGACTTCGCGCCGGTGCCCACGGCCGACGCGGCGTCATCGTTTCCCGCGGCGCACGCAGCGCCGGCCGAGCCGCCGAAGCGCGAGGTGACCGACCCGCGCATTCAATACTCGGGCAAGGCGAACCGTCGCGTGCTCGACGCGCTCAAGCAGGTGAAGCGCAACGACGCGCCGATGACGAACGCCGCGTCGAAAGAAGACAAGCAGCAGACCTTCGCCGACGTGATGGCGCGCGACACGCTGCAGGTGGCGCTGCGCATGGAACAGAACGGCCGCCTCGACGAGGCCATCCGCTTCCTCGAGAAGTCCATCTCACAGAGCCCCGACGCGCCGTCGCTCTACAACCGCCTGGGCATCATCTTGATGCGCGAGCGCGCGGACTACCGGCGCGCCGAGCAGCTGATCCGCAAGGCCGTCGAGCTGGCGCCTGAGAACACGGTGTACGCCACCAACCTGCAGCAGGTGCTCTCGCGCGACGCGCTGCGTTCCCAGCGCTGAAAAGAGTTTGCGCAGTACGGAAGCGCAGCGGGTTAAGCGGCAGCCATGTTCCGCCCGCTCCTCGCTGCTTCCCTGTTGATCAGCACCTTCGCCGCCGCGCAGATCACCGCGGTCGGCAACCTCGGCCCCGGCAACCACAGCTGGGCCGGCACCGTCACCATGACGGGCGACGTCACCGTGCCGTCGGGTGCGACGCTGACGATTCAGCCGGGCACCGTCGTCACCGCCGCCGCGACCGACTCGCAAGGCAGCGGCGACCTCAACATGAAGGTCGAGCTCATCGTCGAGGGCACGCTGAGCGTCAGCGGCGTCACCAACGGCGGCGTGACGCTGACGGGCGCTGGTACCGGCGCGCAGGCGTGGGGCGGCATCGTGGTGCGCGAAGGCGGCACGGCGACGCTCAGCAGCGCCACGCTCGATGAGATGCAGGGCGGCCTGCGCGTGTACGTCGGCGCCACGGGCACCACCACCACGCTGACGGTGTCGAACAGCGTGATCAGCGGGTCGACGTTGGGCTTCCGCTCGACGGGCGGCACCGGCACGGGCACGTTCCAGTTCACCAACACCCGCATCGCGGCCAGCAACGGCTCAGACCACGCGGCGGGCACGCTGACCTTCACCGACTGCACGCTGTCCGACGCCACCAACGACAACGTCCTCGACCAGACCGGCGGCGCGCTCTCGGCCGTCGGCACCGCCTTCGTCAACAACGGCGACGGCGTCTTCATCACCGGCGGCACCTCTTCTTCTTTCGACCGCTGCACCCTCTCGTACAACCTCGGCGCGGCCATCGAGACCTCCGTCTCGGGCCACACCACCACCGTCGTCTCTTCCGTCATCACCCACAACGACGGCTACGGCCTCTACCGCGGCAACTCCGGCACCTTCTCTGTCTCCAACTCCAACCTCTGGGGCAACCTCGCCACCGTCTCGGCCGGTGTCCCCACCGCCAACGCCAACTCTTCTTCGTACAACGCGTACAACGTCACCGGCCTCAGCCTCTCCTTCGGCAACGCCAACAACGTCATCTCGGAGAACCCGCTCTTCGTCGACGCCTCAGCTCGCAACTACCGCCTCACCCACCGCTCGCCTTCTCGCAAGACGGGCGCTTCCGGCGTCGACCAGGGCGCGCTCCCGTACACCAACAACCAGACCTCCACCCTGCAGGGCACCATCTGGGAGAACCTCACGCTGTCCGGCGCGCAGACCGTCACCGGCGACCTCACCGTCGCGCCCGGCGTCACCCTCACCATCAACCCCGGCGCCACCTTCACCTTCGCTGCTGATGACTTGCAGGGCGGCAACAACAACGCCACCAAGTCGGAGCTCGCTGTCCTCGGCACGCTCACCGCCATCGGCACCTCGGGCTCGCCCATCACCTTCACCGGCGCTGGCTCCGGCACGCAGGCGTGGGGTGGCTTCATTTCGCGCCCGGGCAGCACCGCCACGGTGGCCAACGCCGTCATCAACGAGAGCGTCACCGCGTTCTACGCGATGGCAGCGAACACCGGCGGCACCACGTCACTCACCGTGTCGAACAGCGCTGTCACCGAGAGCCTCACCGGCGTGCGCACGTTTGCGGGCGCCGGCACGGGCACATACCAATTCACCAACACCCGCATCGCGGCCACCAACGGCTCGGACCACGCGGCGGGCACGCTGACCTTCACCGACTGCACGCTGTCCGACGCCACCAACGACAACGTCCTCGACCAGACCGGCGGCGCGCTCTCGGCCGTCGGCACCGCCTTCGTCAACAACGGCGACGGCGTCTTCATCACCGGCGGCACCTCTTCTTCTTTCGACCGCTGCACCCTCTCGTACAACCTCGGCGCGGCCATCGAGACCTCCGTCTCGGGCCACACCACCACCGTCGTCTCTTCCGTCATCACCCACAACGACGGCTACGGCCTCTACCGCGGCAACTCCGGCACCTTCTCTGTCTCCAACTCCAACCTCTGGGGCAACCTCGCCACCGTCTCGGCCGGTGTCCCCACCGCCAACGCCAACTCTTCTTCGTACAACGCGTACAACGTCACCGGCCTCAGCCTCTCCTTCGGCAACGCCAACAACGTCATCTCGGAGAACCCGCTCTTCGTCGACGCCTCAGCTCGCAACTACCGCCTCACCCACCGCTCGCCTTCTCGCAAGACGGGCGCTTCCGGCGTCGACCAGGGCGCGCTCCCGTACACCAACAACCAGACCTCCACCCTGCAGGGCACCATCTGGGAGAACCTCACGCTGTCCGGCGCGCAGACCGTCACCGGCGACCTCACCGTCGCGCCCGGCGTCACCCTCACCATCAACCCCGGCGCCACCTTCACCTTCGCTGCTGATGACTTGCAGGGCGGCAACAACAACGCCACCAAGTCGGAGCTCGCTGTCCTCGGCACGCTCACCGCCATCGGTACTTCCGGCTCGCCCATCACCTTCACCGGCGCAGGCACCGGCACGCAGGCGTGGGGTGGCTTCGTGCTGCGCCCGGCGGCGTCGGCGTCACTCGCGCACGCGCTCATCAGCGAAGCGGTGACCGGCCTGTACCTGATGCAGGCGAACACCGGCGGCACGACGTCGCTCACCATGAACAACAGCACCGTGTCGGGTGGTCAGTACGGCTTCCGCACGTTCGCGGGCACTGGCACCGGCACGTGGAACATCTCTACGACCGACTTCACGGGAATCACCAACGGGTCGGACCACGCGGGCGGCACGCTGACGGTGCAGGCCTCGACGTTCACCGGGGCGACGAATGACAACGTGCTGGACCAGACGGGCGGCGCCGCCAGCTTCGAGCGCACGCTCTTCGCCAACAACGGCGACGGCATCTTCATCAACGGCGGCACGTCGACGTCGTTTGACCGCTGCACGCTCACCAAGAACCTCGGCGCGGCCATCGAGACGTCGGTGTCGGGCCACACCACCACCATCACCTCGTCCATCATCAGCCACAACGACGGCTACGGCGTGTACCGCGGCAACTCCGGCACGGTGAACGTCACGTACTCGAACATCTGGGGCAACCTCGCGACGTGGCAGTCGGGCAGCAACACCAACTCGCTCAGCTACAACGCGTACAACGTCACCGGCCTCAACCTCGGCAACGTGACGCCGCAGTTCAACAAGTCCGAGAACCCGCTCTACGCAGACTTCGCCAACAGCGTCTTCACGCTGCAGTCCACCTCGCCTTCGCGCGGCGCGGGCGCGAGCGGCGTCGACCAGGGCGCGTACCCGTACACGGTGGGCGCGGTGGCGACGGTGACGGTGTCTCCGGCGACGGCCTCGGTGAATGCGGGCGGCGTGGTGGGCTTCGCGGCGCAGGCGCGCGACGCGATGGGCAACATCGTCGGCAACGCGACGTTCACGTGGGGCGTGTCACCGTCGGCGGGCAGCATCAGCGCGGCGGGCGTGCTGATGGCCAGCTGCACGCCCGGTACGTACACGGCGGCGGTGACGGCGCAGGCCGCCAACGGCGTCACCGGCAACGCGACCGTCACCATCAACGTCGGGCCCGCGTCGCAGGTGACCATCACGCCGGCCACGCCCAGCGTGAAGTCGCAGGCCACGCAGCAGTTCACCGCCGTGGTGCGTGACGCGTGCAACAACGTCATCAACGGTCAGGCCATCACGTGGAGCAGCAACACGTCGGCCGGCACCATCACCTCGGGTGGCCTGTTCACGGCGTCGTGCCAGCGCGGCAGCTACGCGACGGGCGTGACGGCGACTGCGGGCGCGCTCTCGGGCAGCGTGCCGGTGACGGTCATCGCGGGTGACCCGGCGGCCATCGCGGTCACGCCGATGTCGGTGTCGGTGCCTGCGGGCACCACGCAGCAGTTCGCGGCCAGCGTCGCTGACGGCTGCGGCAACACGGTGTCGTCGCCGGTGACGTGGGCCACGACTGCGCCCGGCTGCAGCATCAACGCGAGCGGTCTGCTGACGGCCGGTCAGGTCAACGGCACCACGCCCGCAGGCGTCACCGCGACGCTCGGCGCGCGCACCGGCACCGCGGACATCACCGTGACGGGCGGCATGGGTCAGGGCGTGGCGACGGTGGTGGTGTCGCCGAACAACGCGACGCTCACGGTGGGCGGCACGCAGGCCTTTACCGCGACCGCGTTCGACGCGCAGGGCAACATGGTCTTCAGCCCGCCCACCACGTGGACCGCGACGGCGGCCGCCGGCACCATCAACGCGCAGGGCACGTTCACCGCGGGCAACACGCCGGGCAGCTTCAACAACGCGGTGACGGCCACCATCAGCGGCGTGCAGGGTCACGCGTCGGTGCTGGTTGAAGCTGGCGCGGTGGCCAGCGTGACGGTGACGCCGACGACGGTGACGGTGGCGCCGGGCGGCACGGCCAGCTTCACGGCGGTGGCGCGCGACGCGGCGGGCAACATCGTGTCGGCGCCGGTGACGTGGTCGGCGCAGGCCGCGGTCGGCGCCATCACGCAGGGCGGTGTGCTGACGGCGACGACGTCTCCGGGCAACTACCCCGCGTCGGTGACGGCGACGGTGGGCGCGCACTCGGCGACGGCGTCGGTGACGGTGATGAACGGCGCGCTGTCGCAGCTGTTGGTGACGCCGGCGTCGACGATGGTGCAGGCCGGCGGCACGGTGGCGTTCATGGCGAGCGGCGTCGACAGCAGCGGCAACCCGGTGGCGGTGACGCCTACGTGGAGCGTCGTCTCGGGCGGCGGCACCATCTCGGGCGCGGGCATCTTCACGGCGGGCACGATGGCCGGCACGTTCGGCAACACGGTGCGCGCGGAAGCGAACGGCCTGACGGCGTTCGCGTCGGTGGCGGTGACGCCGGGCCCGGTGTTGTCGGTGGCGGTGACGCCGATGAGCGGCACGGTGAACGTCGGCGGCAGCCTGCAGTTCACCGCCGAAGCGCGCGACGCGTTCAACAACCTGGTCGCGACAGGCTTCACGTGGTCGGCGCAGGCGGCGGCCGGCGCCATCACGCAGGGCGGCTTCTTCACCGCGGGTGTTGATCCGGGCAGCTACCCCAACAGCATCACGGCCGCGGCGAACGGCGTGACGGGCCTCGCGTCGGTGACGGTGATGCCGTCGGGCGCGGGTGGCGGCGGTGGCAGCAACACCGGCGGCGGCGCTGGTACGGGCGGCGGCACGGCGACGGGTGGCGGCACCGGCACCGGTGGCGGAACGGCGATGGGTGGTGGTGACGGCATGACCGGCGGCGGTGATGGCATGACGGGCGGCGGCGCGGGCGCGACCGGTGGTGGCAGCGGCACCACGGGTGGCGGTGACGGCGCGACCGGCGGTGGAAGCGGCATCTCGGGCAACAGCAGCTGCGGTTGCACGACGGTTGATCCGTCGTTCCTGGTGCTCGGGTTGTTGGGTCTGCTGCGTCGCCGTCGTCGCTGAAAGTGCGGAGGTGCGACAGGGACGTACTGAACGCCTGTCGCACCGTATTACTGCGGGCTCCTGCGGGTGGCGGGCCGGGCTGGTGACGGACTGCGTGCGCGTCTCCGGCTGGCCTCGCGACTTCGCGGCGAGGCGCTTCAGGTCGTCGCAGTCGATGTGTGACTTCGAGCGAAGCGAAGCCACGGCGTTCTGACGGGTGAAACGCACCACCGGCGCACCGGCGGTGCAAACGACACGTCAGTTGGTCAGTCGCAGCGACTTCGCTGCGAAGTGGCGGGGCCTGTGCGTGCAACGCACGGCGCTGGCCACCGTTCGCGCTGCCGTCATCAAGGCCTTGCGCGACGTCGCGACATCGCCTTCGCGGGGCCTGCTCGTCGATCACCACCGTCGCGTCGTCCCGCTTCGCACGAAGAGGGGACGGCGTGGTGCGCATCAACATGTGCGCTCGCTCGCACGGGTTGGTGACCGTCGCCTCGACGCCGTCGGCCCGTTCGGCGGTCTCCCTGCCTCGCGTGGAGCAGGAGCGACGTGATGCGCATCCACATGACTTCGCCGCGAGCTCGCCACCGTCGCCTCGCCCGCTTCGCATCGAGAGCGAGCGGCGTTGCAACGACGCGATACGCATCAACATCAACTTCGCCGAAGGCTCGCGGGAGGGTGCGTGGCGTCACACGACGTCGGTGACCGTCGCCTCGTTGCCGTCGGCTCGTTCGCCCCTCTCCCTGCCTCGCGTGGAGCAGGAGCGACGTGATGCGCATCCACATGAACTTCGCCGCGAGACTCGCCACCGTCGCCTCGGCCGCTTCGCATGAAGAGTGGCAATGGTGTGGTGCGCATCAACACCAACGTCGCCGCGGACTCCCGGGAAGTGTGCGTCGCTCGCACGACGTTGGCCGCGGTCACCTCGACGCGGTCGGCTCGTTCGCCCCTCTCCCCGGCCCTCTCCCCGCTTCGCATGGAGAGGGAGCGACGTACGCACATCAACGTCACTCCGCCGCGCGGTCAGCTCGTCCGGCAACACCTCGCTTCGCATGGAGTGAGTGCGGCGTCGCAATGACGCGACATCAACGCGACGCGCATCAACATCACGTCGCCTCACGCGCTACGTGAGCGCCGTGCGCCTCTGCCTACCGCTGCTGCTCGTCGTCTTCTTCTCGTGCTCGCCCCCGACGACCGGTCCCGTTCCTGAAACCGACGCCGGTGAGACGATCGAAGACGCTGGCGAGCTCGAGCCCGTCGACCGCTGCGAAGGCGTGACCTGCGACACCACCGAGACCTGCGTCGACGGCAACTGCGTCGCACGCACCTGCGGCACCGTCATCTGTGGCGCCGCCGAGCGCTGCAGCGACGCTGGCGTCTGCATCGACGCAGCGTGCTTCGGGGTGGAGTGCATCGCCGGCCTCGTCTGCGCGCAAGGCAGCTGCGTCGCGACCGACTGCGCGGGCATGTCGTGCCCCAGCGGCTTCGTCTGCGCAGAAGACCTCTGCGTCGACGCGTCGTGCCTCGGCGTGGAGTGCGACGGCGGCGCGTGCGTCGCCGGCACCTGCCAGCCCGACACCTGCGGCGACGCGGGCGTGTGCCCCGCTACGCACGCCTGCATCGACGGGCGCTGTGAAGACGCGCGCTGCGTCGGCGTGACCTGCACGCCCGGCAACTCATGCGATGCAGGCACCTGCGTCGCCGGCTGCAACGCGACGCAGCCCACCGAAACCAGCTGCGCCAACTCGAGCGACGACGACTGCGACGGCCTCGTCGACTGTGCAGACCCTGACTGCTCCGGGCGCGCCTGCACCGACGACGCACGGCCGTGCTCGCGCGACGTGTGCAACAGCGGCGCATGCACGCACCCCGCGCAAGACGCCGGCGTGGTGTGCCGCGCCTCGACCGGCGGGTGCGACGTCGCCGAGACCTGCAACGGCACCGCGCTCACCTGCCCCACCGACGCGTACTCCGCGACGTGCATGTGCCCGTTCCAGGGCCCGCTCGCGAACTACGCCGAGCACGACGGGCTGCGCGCCATCAGCGCCGGCAACTTCGTGCTGCGCGACACCAACACGTGGACCTCCTACGCCGCGACCTTCGACGCGCTCGGGCTCACGCGCGTCGGGCTCGACGTGCTGCCGCTCAACCGCACGGCGACGTCGATGGGCAGCAAGCCATGGCCCGGTTTCGGCGGCGGCTTCTATTGGGACTCCGGCGACCTCAACGTCGCGTACTGGATTCCCCAGGGCCTCGCAGGCGGCACCGCGGGCGCGCGCAGCTACACGGCGGTCGCGTGGCACTACGAAGACACCGGCAGCGTCGACCCCAACCCGCCGGCCGACGGCACCGAGAAGGGCGTGCGCATCAGCTTCGCCGACGTCACCAGCCTCTCGGCCGGCGTCACGTATCGACACGTGCTGCTGGTGGAACCGGACAGCACCCGCGGCATCAAGCCCGTCGGCATTCACGCCGGTGGCCTCGCGTGGAGCGGCTCGTACCTCTACGTCGCGGACACCAACCGCGGGCTGCGCGTGTTCGACTTGAGCCGCATCTCGCGCGTGTCGACGGCTGCAGCGTGCGCGACGCGCGGAGGCAAGGTGGCCAGCGACGTCTGCGCGTACGGCTACGAGTACGTGCTGCCGCAGGTCGGCGGCTACTACTTCCCCACCGGGCTCTCGACGGAGTGTCGACCGAAGTTCAGCTACGTCGCACTCGACCGCAGCACCACGCCCGACTCGCTCATCTCTGGTGAGTACGACAACGACCCGACGGTGGGCCTCTACAGCCGCGTGCTGCGGTGGCCCCTGGTGGCGGGCACGTCGCGGCTCAACGTCGGCAGCACTGGCGTCGTGAAGGCGACGGGCGCCTGGTACGCGGGCAACCGCAACGTGCAGGGCGCCATCGCGTCGGGCTCGAAGTTCTTCCTCAACTCGACGCGGTACGCGGGCGCGTTGATGACGGGCACGGTCGGCGCGGCCTCGCGGGTGCTGCGCGCGAGTGACAACGACTGGGGGTGGATGCCGGAGGGCATGTACATCTCGGCGGCGGGGAACCTGTGGGTGTGCACCGAGGGTCACGCGAACATGGGCCGTGGCGTGTACTACGCGCGCATCGCTGACATTCCGTAGCGCGGCCTTGATGGAGGCGGTCGCGTTCGGTGCCGCGCGCAGCTCGAAACAAGCAGGCCCCGCGGCCCTGACAAGGTCTGACAGCATGACGAAGCGGTTTCATCAGTCACTTGAGTCACCCCGCATGACCCAAGTGACTGATGAACACGACTGAGCGCCTTGAACGCACGTCGCCCGAGGTCGCGGGGCCATCATGGTCAGGCACCGCGTGTCGAACCTCACCGCCCACCACCCCAAGGCTTCTGGCGAACCGGCCCCGGCAAGGCAGGATGCTCGACGTGTCGCGTCGCCTGTTCTGGTTGCTGCTCTTCTCTTCCTGCGTCACCACGCGCGCCGCGCTCGTCGACGAGGCGCCGACGTGTGACTCGTTCGCGACGTACGACGCGCGCGCCCGTGAGCAACTCGACGCGCTGTTGAGCGAAGCGCCGGGCGAACAGCTGGTGAAAGAGACAGCGCGCCTCAACTCAGCGCGCCGCACCTGTGCGCGGAACGTGCTCTCCACGTTGCGGGAGCGCCGTGAAGCCGACGGCATCGAAGCCGTGCAGACCGAGTTCGACGCGCTCACCGCCGCGTACGGCGCGGCCCAGCTCGACCAAGTCGTCGCGGACACCCTGGGTGACGAAGCGCTGCAGCTGCGACCGCTGATTGAAGAGGCAAGACAGCGCGCCACCCGCGAAGCGAGCACCTCGCAGCACGCGCGCCGCGACGAGGCCGAGCTGAAGAACCTCAAGGTCGACGCGCCGACCACCGACGCGCCCACCCTCACCATGCCCAGCACGATGTGCGCCGAAGCGACGCCGTGCGCGCAGGTGTCGTGCGTCGTGGAACGCGGAGAGCCCGGTGACGAGCGCGTGAAGCCCGACCTGATGCGCGCCGCTCAGCAATGTCTCGACACCCGGCCCGACGACGCGGCGCTCGCGCAACTCATCGCCACGCTGCAACCGTGGGCGCCGGCTGGTCCTCACACCGAGGCCCTGACGCAGCTCGAGAGTCGCCGGCGAGCTGTGTGGCCGCAGGTGCACGCCGCGCGTGACGCGCAGAAGCCCCCCCTCGCCGCCCAGCTGGCTGCGCCGTTCGTGTCGCTCCCGTCGGTGCGAGACGAGGTGGAGTCGCTCCGACGCGCGGCGATCGCCAAGCACGAGGCGCGCTTGAAAGAGGTGCAGCGCGTCGATGAAGCGCGGTGGCTGCAGGCGCTCGTGCTGCAGTCGCTCGGTGGTGACGCGCCCGCGCCGCTCACTGATGCAGGCAAGTGGGACACCGCGCGGTGGCGATGTGAAGCGCCGGTGCCGTCGCCGTTGCCGACGCTACCGCCCGGCCTCGACGTGAAGCTGAACGCGCGCTGCGAGCTGCCGAAGAAGAAGGAAGAAGACGACGCGATGCGCACCTTCGAGCTGCGGTCGATGAAGGTGACCGTCGGGCTCACCTACACGTGCGCAGGTCAGGTGAGCGACGGGGGCTTCACGGTGCAAGACCCGGCGCTCGAGACCTTCCCTGACGAGACGCTGCGTCACGAGCTCGAGCAGCGCGTGCCGCAGTTCGTCACCGCGTGCGCGCGTCGCCATCAGCTCACGGCCACCGCGAGCTGCACGCAGCTGCGCAGCCTCGGCGCCGCAGACATCATGAAGCGCTTCGTCGGACACGCGCGCTTCACGCACCGTTGGGAGCCGTGCTTCGTCGAGTGGTTCGAGGCCACCGAGGGCGCGCGCCTTCCTCCGGTGCAATGGCCCAGCAGCGAGCGCGTAGAGGGCACATGAAGACGACCGCCCGCATCACCGGCGTCCTGTACCTGCTGCTCGCGGTGTTCGGCGGCATCGGCTTTCTCGCGGTGCGACCGAACCTGTTCGTCGCGGGTGACGCGGCGCAGACGCTGCAGCACCTGGTGGCCAACGTCGGCCTCGCGCGCTTCGGCATCGCCGCGGAGCTGGGCACCGTCGTCGCGCAGGCCCTCGCCGCGGTGTTCTTCTTCAAGCTCTTCCGCGAGACCGACGTGGTGTCTGCGATGGCGACCGCCGCGTTCGGTTGCATCAACGCCGTCGTGATTCTCGGCAGCGCGGCGTGCCTCTCGGTCGCGCTCGCGGTGACGTCAGACCCGTCGCTGGCCATCGGCGGCGACGCGGCGCGCACGGTGCAACTGCTCTACGCGCTGAGCGGCTCGGCGTGGAGCGTGGGCGGCCTGTTCTTCGGGCTGTGGCTGATGCCGATGGGCCTCGCGGCGCTGCGCTCGGGCGTGATGCCCAAGGCGCTCGGCTGGACGCTCATCGTCGGCGGCGTCGGGTACCTGGTCAGCACGTTCCTCGGCAACGTCGCCACGGGAACGCCGAGCTGGCTCGCTGACGCGCTCGTCTTCCCCGCGACCATCGGCGAGCTCTGGATGATTGGCTTCCTGCTGGTCGTCGGCTGGAAGACGCCCGCCACCAACAGTTAGCCATTTGCATAACTGTTCTTGACGCCCGATGGCGCCGACGCCATTGTTAGCCACATGGCTAACTCTCAAGCCCGGCTGAACGACGTCTTCGGCGCCCTGGCTGACCCCACGCGCCGCGCCATCGTGCTGCGGCTGAGCGCCGGCGAGGCGTCAGTCGGCGAGCTCGCGCAGCCGTTCGACATGGCCCTGCCGAGCCTCATGAAGCACCTGACGGTGCTCGAGCGCTCCGGCCTCATCGAGACGCAGAAGGTCGGCCGCGTGCGCACCTGCGCGCTGCAGGCCGACTCACTCGAGACCGTCGACGCGTGGCTCGCCGAGCAACGCGCCATCTGGGAACGGCGGCTGGACCGCCTGGAGCTCTACGTCGCGAAGCTCAAGAAGGAGGAGAAACAACATGCACGGAAACGAAAGTCCTAGAGAGGCGCTGTCGACGTGGTCGATGGAGCGGGAGATCGTCCTCTCGCGCGTCATCAACGCGAAGCGCGAGCTGGTGTTCGCCGCGTGGGCTGACCCGCAGCACCTGCCGCAGTGGTTCGGCCCGCAGGGCTTCACCATCACCACGTGGGAGATCGACGTGCGCGTCGGCGGGCGTTGGCGCTACGAGATGCGCGGGCCCGACGGCACGACCTGGGCGAGCCGCATGACGTTTCGCCGCATCGACGCGCCGAGCCTCATCGAGTTCGACCACGGCAAGGACCAGGACGACGACGCGGGCATGTTCCGCACCACCGTCACCTTCGACCAGCAGAGCAACGGGAAGACCGTCGTCACGTTGCGGCAGCTCCACCCCACGAAGGCCCAGCGCGATGCGGGCATCGGCTTCGGCGCCGTGGAGTTCGGCTACCAGACGCTCGACAAGCTCGCGCGCCACGTCGGGTGACCGCCGCTCACCCCAACCCTCTCCCCGCTGCGCAGGGAGAGGGGGCGCGGCGGTGATTCAGAACGCGTCTTCCGACAGCTCCATCGCCTGCAGCGATGACTTCGAGACGTACTGCGGCACCAGCGCGAGGTTGGGCAGCACCTCGCGGCAGAAGAAGCGCGCCGACGCCACCTTGCCTGCGTAGAAGTTCTGCTCGCTCGAGTCGGCCGTCTTCGACTTCTCGAGCGCCAGCGCCGCGTGCCGCACCAGCAGCCAGCCGATGACGACCTCGCTCAGCGCGAACAGCATGCGGTTGCCCTGCAGACCCACGTGGTACAGCGAGTCGCCGAGCTTCTCCATCAGCGCGCCGAACGCCGCCTGCAGGTGACCCAGCGCTTCACCCAGCGCCGCGCGCTCTTCCTTCAGCGCGTCGCCGCCTTCGTTGCCGCCGGCCGTCTCGCCCACGCGACCCAGCAGCGCCTGCAACGTCGCGCCGCCGTCCTTCGCCACCTTGCGCAGCAGCAGGTCCAACGCCTGGATGTGCGTCGTGCCCTCGTAGAGCGAGTCGATCTTCTGGTCGCGGATGTATTGCTCCAGCGGGTAGTCCTGCAGGTACCCCGAGCCACCGAAGCTCTGCAGCGCGAGGTGCAGCAGCTCGTACGCCTTCTCGCTGCAGTAGCCCTTGATGAGCGGCAGCAGCAGGTCGTTGAGCGCGCTCGCCTCTGCAGCTTCCGGCGCCTTGTGCCCGCCCTTGAGCTCCACCTCGTCCTGCACCGACGCGTTGAAGAGAATCAACGCGCGCATGCCCTCGGCGTGCGCCTTCTGCAGCAGCAGCATGCGGCGCACGTCGGGGTGGTGAATCACCGTGACGCGCGGCGCGTTCTTGTCGCGGCCCGCCATCAGGTCGGCGCCCTGCTTGCGCTCCTTGGTGAACGCCAGCGCGTTCAAGTAGCCCGTCGACAGCGTGGCCATCGACTTCACGCCCACCGCCATGCGCGCGTGCTCGATGACGTGGAACATCTGGCGCATGCCGTCGTGCACGTTGCCGACGAGCCAGCCCACGCACGGCGTCGAGTCACCCAGCGTCAGCTCGCACGTCGCCGACGCCTTGAGGCCCATCTTCTTCTCGAGGTTGGTCACGAACACGCCGTTGCGCGCGCCCAGCGTGCCGTCGTCGTTCACCAGGAACTTGGGCACGATGAACATCGAGAGGCCCTTGGTGCCGGGGCCCGCGCCTTCCGGCCGCGCCAGCACGAGGTGAATGATGTTCTCAGGCCCGTCGAAGTCGCCGTTGGTGATGAAGCGCTTCACGCCTTCCAGGTGGTACACGTCGTCTTTCACCTGCCTGGCCTTCGTGCGGCCCGCGCCCACGTCGGAGCCCGCGTCAGGCTCGGTCAGCACCATGGTGCCGCCCCAGCGCCGCTCGAGCATGGGCCCGACGAAGCGCTTCTTCTGCGCTTCGGTGCCGAGCTCGTCGATGATGCGCGAGAGCACGTTGCCCAGGTAATAGAAGGCCGCTGACGCGTTGCTGCCCACGACGAACTCGAAGGCGCCCCACGCCATCGACGGCGGCGCGCCGAGCCCGCCGAGGTGCTGCGGCAGGTCGAGCAGGTTGAGCCCGTTCTCGAAGTACGCCTCCATCGCCTTCTTCATCAGCGGCGGCAGCGTCACGCTGTGCGTCTTCGGGTCGAACACCAGCGGCACGCGGTCGCCTTCCACGAAGCCGTCGGCCATCACGCCGGTGCAGATGGGCAGCATCGCGTCGATGGTCTGGCGCGCCGTCGCTTCATCGAGGTCGCCGAACGGCTTCTTGCCCAGCGCCGTGTCTTGAATGCGCAGGAACTCGAAGAGGTTGAAGAAGGTGTCGCGAACGTTGGGCTTGTAGTGCTGGGCAGTCGACATGGGCGCGGAGTGTGCGTTTCGTCAGCACGCCCTTTCAAGCGCCGCGTGTGGTTCGATGCCCTCGCCTTTCTCGCTTTTTGGGGGACGCCTCACATGCGCCGTTTGCTCGCACTCACGCTCTCGACGGTCTGCGTCGCGTGCGTCGACCTCACGCTGCCGCCGCCGCCCGCACCGCCGGGCCCGGGCTCGCTGCAGGCCACGCTGGTGTACGCCGTGCCCGGCAGCGCCGAAAAACTGCCCGCCGCCAACGCGCGCGTACGGCTGCTGAGCTCCGCGCTCGAGACCACCACCAACGCCGACGGCTACTTCCGCCTCGAGGGCATCGCTGTCGACACCGGCGCTGTGTTGATCGAGCACGACGTCGACGGTGATGGAAAGGCCGAGCGCTCGCGGCGCCTCGACCTCGCTGACGTGAAGGGCGGCTTCGGCAAGCAGGTGAGCCTCGGCACGGTGGTGCTGGGTCGCAACGCCAGCGTCACGGGTCTGGCCCGCGGTGAAGACCGCGCTGACCTGCCGAGCGGTCACGCCGCGACGAGCGTCTTCGTGCCCGAGGGCCCGTTCGCCACGCAGACCGCTGACGACGGCAGCTACCTGCTGCCCGACATGCCCGAAGGCGACCTCACGGTGGCCTTCTTCCGCGCCGGCTACGAGCCGCAGGTCATCAACCTGCGCCTGCGCCCGGGCGAGCGCACCAACGCGGAAGCGGTGCGCCTGACGCCGAAGGGCACGGCCGACCTGCCCGGCCAACTCGCGGGGCTCGTGCAGACGTCGGCGGCGACGGCGCTCGCGGGCGCGACGGTCTCGACAGACGGCGTCATGCCCGTGCAGACCACCAGCGGTGGCGACGGCCGCTTCAGCGTGGCGGTGCCGACGGGCGTGTACCGCGTGGCGTTCAGCGCGCCGGGGCACCGCGACGTCATCGTGCCCAACGTGCTCGTGGCGAGCGGCACCGCGACGTCGCTCAGCGTCTCGATGGTGGAAGGCGCGTCTGGTGCGGGCGGCGGCGCTGGCTCCACGGGCGGTGGCTCCGGCGCGACAGGCGGCGGCGGCGGCGGCGGGACCACCACCACCGGTGGTGGGTCGGGTACCACGGGTGGTGGGTCGGGGAACCTGCCCGTCGCGCGCATCGGGCCGCTGCCCACGCACTTCGAGGTGGGCCCCAACGCGCCGATGAACGTCACCATCTCGGGCACGCTGTCGACCGGGCAGCAGCCGCTGCGCTACCGGTGGCGTCAGGTCTCACCGCGCGATGGTGGCGTCGACCTCGAAGGCGCGGTGCAGGCCAACGGCACCGACGGTGCTGGCGCCTTCACCGTCGCCACGCCGCACCACACACTGCGGCAGCAGGTGCAGCTCGAGCTGGTCGTCACCGACGCGCTGGGGCAACAGAGCGCGCCGGCGCTCGAGACGCTCACCTTCGCCAACCCGCCCTACGTCGACGCCGACGGGCTGCCGCAGGCCGTGCGCTCGGGCACGTCTTTCGTCGTCGAAGGTGACGACACCGATGGCAACGAGCCGCCGCTCACCATCACCGGCTGGAGCTGGTCGGTGGTGGAAGGCACGGCCACGCTGGCGCCCACGCCCGATGGGCGCTTCGTCACCGTCACCACGCCAGTCGTCACCGCGCCGACGACGCTGCGGCTGCGGCTGCGCACCGAGAACGCGTACGGGCTCTTCGCCGAGCAGGACCTCTACCCCGTCGTGGTCTTGCCGCCGGGCGGCGATGGCGGCGCGACGTGGAACCTCAGCGCCAGCCTCACCGTCGACGGCTTCACGGCCACCTCGCTGGCGTCGGGGGGGCTGCAGAGCGTCAGCCTGGAGGCGACGACCGACCTGCCCGCCGACAGCGGCGTCACGTTCTCGTGGACGCCCGTAAGCGCGCCCAGCGGCCCGCCGTGGAGCCTGAGCGGCGCCACCACCGCGCGCGCCAGCTTCATCACCCCGGAGCTGGTGGGGCAGCCACAGATGGTGCTCTTCACCGTCACCGCCAGCGCGCCTGGTGAGACGCCACCCACGCAGACGGCGCAGGTCTCGCTCATCATCGAAGACCGCAAGCCGCCGCAGGTCATCGGCGACACGCTGGTGAACGGCGTGACGGGCTCGATGCTCGGCTTCAGCGTCTTCTTTGACGAGCCGCTGATGTTCGACGACGACTCGGGCTTCGTCGAGGTCACCAACAGCCTCGGCGGCGTGGCGACGGGCCGCGTGGTGGGCAACCGGGTCGACGTGGTGCCCACCGCGCTGTGGACACCCCAAGAGGCCCACGCGGTGCGCGTCGTCGGCGTCACCGACGCCAGCCCGCGCCGCAACGCGTACAACCAGCAGGGCGACGTCTACGCGACCTTCATCCCCACGTTGAACGCCTCGCAGGCCTTCGTGTCGACGGAGTCGTCGGTGGTGTCACCGTGGCCGGCGCTGATGACCGCGACCGACGGAGGCCAGACCACGCACGTGCAGCTCGCCGCGCGACGCGGCGCCACCAGCGAGGCGGCGTGGTTCCTCGAGCCGCAGCCGGCGTTCTCGTTCGGCTGCCCGCCCGCGCCGGTGACCCAGCCCTGCCCGCTCGGCACGCAAGACGCTGGCGTCATCACCTTGAGCCCCGACGCCGGCACCGGGCTGCGGCGCACGCACCAACTCGGTCAACGGCTGGTGGCGATGCTGGAGGCCCGCGGGCTGGGAGCAGCCAACACCGTCGTGGCGCAGTCGTCTGGAGGTCGCGCCGAGGTCGTGAACTTCCCCGCGCCAGGGCCTGTCGGCCCCATCGGCTCTGATGGCACCACGCTGCTGTCGACGGGCGCGCTGAGCGATGGCGGCCTCGCGTTCTCGAGCCTCAACGCCACGACGCTGCAGTGGACCTCGCAGGACATCGACACCACGGTGACCTGGCCGACCACCGCGTCACTCGCCGTCAGTGGCACGCCGCAACGTCGCATGGTGGCCGGCGTGCACGACCTCAACCGCCCCGCAGTGGTGAATGACGGCGTTCCGTCGTGGGCGACGTACGACCTGGGCGGCAACGTCTTTGGCGCGACGTCGCTCCCGCACCTCGGCGTCGCGCGTGGCGTCAACGGGCCAGACAGCGCCGTGGCCTACCTGCTGACGCTGCAAGACGTCGTCGTCTCGGGCCTGCCGCAGCAGCGGTTGCATGCGCTGTACATCAGCTTTGGTGCGCCACCGTTGCTGGAGCGCATGTCGCCCTTCTTCGACGTGTGGGTCACCAGCTACGACTTCGCGTACCGGCAGCCGATGGGCGCGGTGGCCTACGTCGTCGCGGGCGAGCTCCGCGTGGCGCTGCAGTTCGACAACAACTTTCAGGCGCCTTCGGCCACGCTGCCCGGCGCGCACCCCGACGGCGTGATGAACGTGAACCCCGCGTGTGAAGCGGCCAACCCGTCCATCGCCTTCGTCGAAGACTTCCTCTACCTCGCCTGGCAGGAGCGCTGCGCCGGGCAGGACTGGAAGGTCGCGATGCGCGCGCTGCGGTGAGCTACGCGTCGCAGTCGCTGCGGTCGCTGCCGAGGTGCCAGCCGAGCTTGCTGACGACGAGGTGACCTGCGGGCGTGAACGTGGCCGACAGGGACGTCTGCCCTTGCACCGGTTGCTGCAGCGTCAGCGTCACCGCGCGACCAGCGGCCTTCCAGGTGCCGGTGAGGGTGACGCGCTTCACGTCGTCGTCGGTGACCTGCAGCTGCGTGAGCGCCAGCGTGCCGTCGGCGTTGAGGTGCAGCTCCACCGGGTGACCGAAGGCGCCCTGCGGCCGCGCGAGGAACTCGAGGGCCGTGAGCAGCGCGGGCACGTCGGCGTCGCGCTCGGGCTCGCGGCCGGCGAGGCGCTGGTACGCCAGCGTGTGGCGCACGCCGTCGAAGTCGGCGTCTTCCTGCATGCGCGCGCGACGGCCTTCGTCGAGCGCCACGGCGCGGGTGAGGTGCTCGAGGATGGTGGACTGGTACGCGTCGACCTCGCAGGTGCGGCCCTGCTTGCGGAGGTGCCCCAGCGTGGCGGCGTAGTTGTAGTGCGCGAGCGCGTGCTTGCCGTCGGCGGCGATGGCAGCGCGGAACTTCACGAGGGCCGCGTCGTAGTTCTCGGCGCGGTAGAGCCGGTAGCCCTCGGTGTTGAGCTGCGCAGCGGTGGGCGCGGCGGCGAGCAAGAGCGCGAGTACGAAGGTCATGGCGTCCACTCAGCAGCGCCGGGCGCGCGCGTCCAGCGCCGAAGCTGCGCGACGACGCCCGGAGGGGACGGGCCGCGCTACGGCTTCACCGCGGCGACAATCTCATCGACCAACCGCACGCTGGTGAACCCTTCCGATTCCGCGTGGAAGTTCGGCAGCACGCGATGACGCAGCACCGGCCTCGCCAGCGCGCGCACGTCGTCGACCGTCGCCGCGAACCGGCCCTGCAGCACCGCCCGCGCCTTGGCGCCCACCACGAGGTACTGGCTCGCGCGAGGGCCCGCGCCCCAGCCGACGTTCTTGGCCACGAAGTCCAACGCGCCGGGCTCCTTGGGGCGCGTCGCGCGCACGAGGTCGACCGCGTACTTCACCACGTGGTCCGGCACCGGCACGCGGCGCACGAGGTCCTGCAGCGTGAGGATCTGTTCGGGCGACAAGACCTTCTGCAGCACTGAGTGCGTGTGCCCCGTCGTCTGCTTGACGATCTGCACCTCTTCTTCGGCCGTCGGGTAGCCGACGTCGACGAGGAACATGAAGCGGTCCAGCTGCGCTTCAGGCAGCGGGTACGTGCCTTCCTGCTCGATGGGGTTCTGCGTCGCGAACACGAGGAAGGGCGGCTCGAGCGCCCACGTGCGGCCCGAGGCCGTCACGCGCTGTTCCTGCATGGCCTGCAGCAGCGCGGCCTGCGTCTTGGGCGGCGTGCGGTTGACCTCGTCGGCGAGCACGATGTTCGCGAACAGCGGCCCCTTCATGAAGCGCAGCTCGCGGCGGCCCGTGGCGCGGTCTTCTTCGAGGATGTCGGTGCCCGTGATGTCCGACGGCATCAGGTCGGGCGTGAACTGAATGCGGTTGAACGAGAGGTTCAGCACCTCGGCCAGCGTGCTGATGAGCAACGTCTTGGCGAGGCCGGGCACGCCCACGAAGAGACAGTGGCCGCGGGAAAAGAGGCTGATGAGCAGGTGCTCCACCACCTCCCGCTGACCGACGACGCGCTTCTCAATCTGCTGCACCACCGACGCGCGCGCCTGGGCGAGCGCTTCGACGGCCTTCAGGTCTTCACTGCTGGCGACTTCACTCATGGGCTTGGACGCGGTTTGTAACTGTCACCCTGCCGCGCGTCACGGCTCGAACTGCACCACCACCGGACTGAAGGTGGAGGCGTTGCCGTTCCCCGGGTTGCGACACTGCAGTTCGAGTGAGCCCGCGCCCACCAGGCGCAGCAGCGCGTGGAAGCGGTCGGTGCGGTCGCCGTTGTTCATCGCGTGCTCGTACCAGTTCGACTCGCCGGCGGTCTGGCCACCCGGCCCCTGCGTGCCGAAGAACGCGACGGCGCGATGGGTGACGACCTGCCCCGAGAACGTCGGCGTCGTCGTCAGGAACCCGTCGGTGCCCGTGCTGCTGCCCGTGATGCTGACGCCGGTGGCCCCGTCCACGTTCTGCACGCCAGCGGACGCCGGCAACGTCACCACTTCCCAGCGCAACTCGACCGGGTCCTGAGCGCAAGCCGCAGCGCCCTTGCCACGAGAGAACGTGACGTCGCCGTTGGCGAGCGCGACGCCACGCACACGGCGTCGGCACATGTCGCTGATGCCACCATCGGTCGCGTCCGGGCCGTTGACGCTGAAGAGGGCAAAGGTGCGGCCGGCGACGGCTGAGGGGAACGCCAGCGTCAGGGACGACGCCCCGGCGTCGATGGTCGAGACGCCCCTCGTTACGTCGGCGCCGCTGAACGACACCACCTGCACCGAGTAGTTCTTGTTGGTGCCCGCCTTGAGCCGCACGCCGCCGGCTTCGAGGTTGGCCGTGAGGAAATCATCGGCGCCGTTCTCGCTCCCCACGCCGTAGCTCGACACCAACACGAACGACTCGGTCAACGGCACGGCGGTGATGGGCACCAGCTGGTCACCGCTGCTGTCCGTCACGCTGCTCAGGTGCTGCACGCTGACGCCGCCAGCGTCGAGGCCGCGGCCGTACGAGACGACCTGGTACTCAATGAGGAGCGACGTGTCCTCCGGGCCGCTGCCCGTGCCGGTGCGACCGCACACGACCGCGGCGTCACCGGTGCTGTCGAGGCGACACGCGACGTTGGTGTTGGACGCCGTGTTGTCGCCGCCCGTCGAGCTGAACAGCAAGAACGAGCGTGTGACGTCGTTGTCGGGAATGGGCGGGGACAACTCGCAGCGCACTTCGTTCCCGGGTGACACGCCGTCGGTGTCGAGGAGATCGCACCGTCCGCGGCGCACGAGGGGGAGCGGACTGACTGACGCGGTGCCACTGTCGGCGCCCCCGTACGTGGCCGTCGCAGTCAACGTGACAGCCACGCCCCCATCGGAAGACCGACCCTTGATGTAGAGCGGTGTCGCGGTGGACGCCCCCGCCGAGAACGAGCCGCTGACCGGCGTGCCGGCACCTGCGCAGTTGGCGCCACCGTAGATGCCAATCGCGGGGTCGCTGCTGCTCAGCGTGAAGCTCGAGCCGCCGCGCGTCACCAACATGCCCGAGCCATTGAAGCGAGAGACCGTCAGTGGCAGGCATGCGCCGGCCTCGACCACGCCAGCGTCGAGGTTGATGACGAGCGCACCCTGGTTGCCGGTGACCGTCACCAGCGCGTCGGGCGTCTGTGCACCGCTCGCCTGAACACGAATGACGCCGGCGTCGGAGCCGTTGGCAGCCACGAAGAAGCTGTTCGAAACGGCGGCGCCCATGGGGATGCTTGCGGGCGGAGGCTGCGCACAGGCGGAGTCGTTGTGGAACGTGGCCGCGAGGTTGACGTCGAAGTACTGCGTCAGCGCCAGTGGGCTGGCTTGCGTGACGAGGTTGCCGCGGTTGTCGCGCGCCTCGACCTGGCCGAGCTCGACACACCCGAATCTGTCCAGGGTTGCGGGCGGCGGCGTGCGCCACGCCAGCGTCGCCAGCAAGCCCGGGTTGATCGTCCAGACCTGTTGGGCGCTGGTGAGGCCCGGTGACGAAGCGACGAAGTTGGTCGGCTCCGCGCGGCCGGTGTTGAAGTGCATCGACCCCGACGGCGCTGCGGACGACAGCGTCACCGCGGTCGCGCCGGTGCCACACCCCGCGGCCGTGAAGAAGCCGGCACCGGCGTCGAGACCCGCACCGGCGTCCGCCGCGAACGAAACCACAACGCTGCCCGCGGGCGTCGCGCGGTTCCCGTACTGGTCTCGCAGCTCAACCGTGAGCGGGCCAGCGCACGCGCCGGCGGTGGCCGTGGCCGGAGCGTTCGTGAAGACCACGCGCGAGGGCGTGGCGGCGCCGACGACGACGGGCAGATCTCCGCGCAACACGCCAAGGAACGCGCTCAACGTGCCAGCGTCCGCGACGGTGCCGCTCACGTAGAAGTTCGACGACCGAGACGCGCCGTTGTTGATGGACGGCTGGTCGACGCCAGGCGGCGTGACGCATGACGAGTCCGTGAAGACCGAGACCAGACCGCCCGAGCCGATGGAGAGCGACGCAGCGCCGGTGGTCACGGGGTTACCGAAGCCGTCAAAACGCTCAGCGGTGATGGCGGGCGAACAGGCGCCAGCCGACAGAACGAGTGGAGCGCTGCCCGCGTCGAGCGCCACGCGGGCCACAGGGCCGGGCGAAACGGTCAGCGACGACGTCGGCCCGCCGCTCACCGCGACGGTCTGCGCGCCGGCGACGTGCGGCCGCACCGAGAAGTTCTGCACCGAGCCGCCCACCGTAATGTTGACGCCCGCGTCGACGGTGCCCGTGCAGGCCGCCTGCCGGAAGACCAGCGTGCCCGGCGCCGTAGCGACCGGGAAGTTGAGTGGCGTGGGCGCGGGCACCGGCGTGGGGTTGCCGTAGAGGTCCTGACGGCGGAGCTGGAAGTCGACACAGGTGCCGGCGGTGGTCGAGGCGGAAGCCGGCGTCATCACCAGCGTCGGCGCGCCGGCGTCGACGACGAGCGTCACCGGGGCGACCAGCGTGTCGACGCGCGCCTGGAAGTTGTACGTGCCCGCGTCGGTGCTGCCGACGAAGAACGACGCGTTGTTGCTGTTGGCGGCGATGGACACCGGGCCCGGCGTGCAGGTGCCATTGGGCGCGAGGTTGAGGTGGGTCGCGTTCTGCAGCGAGAGCGCGCGTGTGGTGGAGAAGCTGGTGAGGTTGCCGAAGGTGTCGCGCAGCTCGGCGGTGTAGCCCGCGCAGCCGCCCGCGAGCGCGCTGGCCGAGGCCGGCGTGACGAACAGATCTTCAGGCGCCTGCGGGTTGATGACGTTGCCGGGCACATCACCCATCACCGGCAGCGCCGAGGTGCCCGCGAAGGTGAACGACGGGCGCGCGCGCGTGCCACCGAAGTAGACGGTGACACCCGGCCGGCCCGCCGGAATGACGACGTTGGGGCGACCGGCGTCGGGGTCGCAGCTCGGGTCGGTGAAGAACCGCAGGTCGTCTGAAGGAATCGAGCCGGTCGACGCCGTCAAGGTGACCGGGAAGCCGCCGTCAGGCGCGTTGGTGGGGTTGCCGACGTTGTCCTGCAGCTGCAGCGGGAAGCCCATGGTGCTGCAGCCGCCCGCGAGGATGGTCTGGCCGGTGCCGCCGAAATCGACCCGGCTCGGCGCGCCGGCGCCGACGCTGATGATGAAGGGCTCCGTGGCCTGCACGTTGGGGATGTCTGTCGAGATGACGGCCGAGCCCACCGCCACCATGTCGCCGCGCGCGTAGATGGTGCCGGCGTCGCCGAAGGGCACGGTGTTGGTCGCGTTCGACTGACAGTCGGGGTGCTCGTGGAACGTGACGTCGCCGATGGGCGCGGCCGGGGTGATGGTGAGGGTCGCGTTGGCCGGCGCTGACGCGGGGTTGTCGAAAGCGTCGACGAGGCTGACGCGAATGCCGCCGGGCAGACACACCGCGGGCGACAACGCATACGACGGGCTGTCACGGAGCAGCCGGCTCGGCGAGGCCGCCGTGATGACCGCGACGTCCGTGGCGTCGAACGGCGACGCCGCCGCGCGCACGGTGTAGCTGGCCGCGCGCGTGTTGAGCACGTGCACCGACGCCACGCCCACGCCGGGCGCGAAGCTGAGGTTCGACACGCCGGTGCCGCACGCTCCGTCGCTGAAGAGCATGTTGGCGACCGGGTCGCTGCCGCGCGTGACCGAGAGCGGCACGGTGATGGTGGAGTCTTCAGCGTCGGTGCGGCGGCCCTGCGCGTCGCGCAGCTCGAAGTCGATGGTCTGCGCGCTGCACGCACCGGCCGGCGTCACCACGTCGGGCGAGGTGACGACGAGCTGCGTGGCAGGGAGCGCGCGCACGCGCACCTGGTACGTGGCTGGCGTCGCCACGCGGGCCGCGGTGACGACCACGTTGGCCACGCCGCGCGCGACGCCGTCGGTCTTCATGTAGAGCTGCACGCTGTCGGTGCCGTAGGCGATGCGGTAGCTGGTGACGGCGCTCGACATGCAGTTCGACGCGTCGTGGAACGTGAGGCCCGCGAGGCCGGGGGCCAGCGTGAGCGGCGTCTCACGCACGGCGATGCGCGCGCCACTCTCGTTCTGAAGCTGGAAGGTGAACGGGCCGTAGCAGCCGTGACGGTCGAGCGCGTCGAGGGCCGGCGTCGCGGGCGGCGTCATCACCAGCTTCGTGGGCGGGTTCGCGCACACCGGCGCGCCGTTGCACTCGGCGTCGTCACAGCCGGCGGTGCCGTCGCAGTCGGTGTCGACGTCGTGCATGCTGCAGGTCTGCATGGCGCCCGGGAAAATGGTGCGCACCATGTCGTTGCAGTCGGGGCCGCCTTCGGTGGCCGACGCGTAGCCGTCGCGATCACGATCGAGCGATTGGTCAGGCGGGCCGAGCGTGAGGCTGGCGTCGGCGACCCCCGACTCGGGGAACGTGAACGTCTCGGGCTCGCTGCGCGTGTTGAGCTTGAGCGAGTCTTCGTTCTGGCAGTTGCCGATGAGGCCGGAGACCTGGAGCTGAATCGACGCCGGGAGGTTGCTGCCGCGCTTCACCGCGACGATGGCCTCGTTGTCATCGGGCCGCGGAAACACGGTGGCGAGCAGCTCTTCGCCCGCGGGGTTCAGCACGCGCAGCTTGAGGCAGTCGGCGAACACGAGGGCAGTGCCCTGGGGCCGTACTTCGATGGTGACGCGCAGCGCTGAATCAGGAGGCTGACACGAGGTCAGGGCAACCAACGCCAACGCCGCGAGGACTCGGGAACGAAACATGTCGAAGGTCCACCCAATGCGCTCGTGGCCCGTCTGCTGAAATGAGCGCGTGTAGCGCTCGAACGTAGCATGGTGGTCTTCCGGCCGATGTTCTTCGTCCTCTCGAAGTTGCTCGATGTAGCCATCGACCCCGTGTGGTGGTGCGTGGGCTTTCTCTCGCTCGCGGCGTGGCTCTCGCGTCACGAGCGGCGGCGTCGCGTGGCGGTGACACTCTTTGCCTGCGGGCTCGGCGTCTTGCTGCTCGCGGCCCTGCCGTCGGTGTCGAACCGGCTGTGGTGGGGTCTCGAGGCCGGCGCGCAGAAGACGATGCGCGACGACGTCACCTACGACGCGGTGGTGCTGCTCGGCGGCGTGGTGACACCGCAGGGCAGCCTGCGCGAGGACCCGGCGCTCAACGAGAGCATCGAGCGGCTGCTCGCGGTGCGGGAACTGCTGAGCTCCGGTCGCGCGAAGGTGGCCGTGCTGAGCGGCGGTTCCCTCGGCGGCGGGCTGCGCACCGAAGCGGAGTACCTCGCCCTGCAGCTCAAGCTGCTCGGCGTGAAGGACGAGCAGTTGATCCTCGAAGACCGCGCGAACAACACGCGCGAGAACGCGACGCTGTCGAAGCCGCTGCTCGAAGCGCGTGGCGCGAAGACGGTGCTCATCGTCACCAGCGCGTTTCACATGCCGCGCGCGGTGGGCTGCTTTCGGGCTGCGGGGCTCGACGTCGACACGCTGCCGGTGGACTGGCGCATCCGCGAGCCGGCGGCCGATACGCACGTCATGCCGCGCGGCGAGTACGTGATGCAGACCACGCGGGCGCTGCGGGAGTGGCTGGGGCGGTTGGTGTACGCGGCGATGGGCTACTCGAAGTGACTTCGGTCAGTGCGTCGAGACCTTCGACCACACCTGCATCACCACCACGCCCGCGAGAATGAGACCCATGCCCAGCGCCGCCGGCACATCGGGCCGCTGTCCGTGCACCAGCCACGCGATGATGGCGACCAGCACGATGCCGATGCCCGACCACAGCGCGTAGGCGACGCCGGTCGGGATCTCCCGCAGCGTCAACGACAGGAAATAGAAGGCCAGGCCGTAGGCGCCGAGGCTCGCCAGGGTCGGGCCCAGCCGAGAGAAGCCGTCGGACTGCTTGAGCAGCGTCGTGCCGACGGTCTCACTGACGATGGCAATGAAGAGGTACAGGAAACGCATCGTCGTTCAGTAGCGCGCCATGACGCGGCCTTGGCGTGTCTTTCAGGGAGTTGTTTCGCCACGTCGACTGTGTGCCCGCAGGCCTATGGGGGCATGGCGACTCAACGTCTGCCGAACGAGCCCTGACGAGCTGGCCTCGCGGCGCCCACGAGTTCAGTGCGGCCACAGCAGGTCTCGGGGCAGGACGGAGGTTTTCAACCATATGCCTCTACTGTCCTTGAGAGAGTAGTAAAATACTCTCTCAGGCACATTGGCGTCACTACACAAAAGCCGCGCGGGGACCCGGCCACCTGTTGTGACCTGAGCAGAACTCGCGCCGTGCAGCGGAGCCCGTCCGGGTCGCGCACGGCCCAGGCCACAGACAGCCCGGCCCACCCGTAGAGCTACTCCGCCACCAGCGCCTTCACGCGGCGGCGCTCAGGCTCCGTGAAGTCGCGCTCCAGCACCGCCTCGAGCACGCGCTCATCTTCCGCGTCGAGCGGCAACAACGCCTGACGCTGCGCCTTGAACGCCGCCACCCTCGCCTTCCACCGCGCGCGCTCATCGTCGAGCTGACCGAGCCTCGCCGCCGCCTCCGGACCCACCGCCGCCTCGCGGAGCCGCCGACGCTCCTCGGCCGAGACGCCGGCTTCATCAAACGCGGCCGTCTGCGCGACCACTTCCTGCAGCACACGCGCGTCTTCGACGGTGTCACGGGCCTCGCGCGGCAGCTGCTCGTCGAGCTTCGACAACGCCTCGGGCGTCGCCTCACCACGCGCGATGAGCTCGCGGCGCTCGATGGCCCAGAGGTCAGCGCGCTCTTCGTCGTCGAAGAACGCGCGCGTCACTTCTTCACCCAGCGTCGCCACGCGCAGCGCGTGCACCTGCTCGAGCCGCTTGCGTGGGTCTGCGTCAGGCTGCAGCCGACCCGCTGCTTCGAGGTAGCGCACGTAGCGATCGAACACCGCCAGCACCGCGTTCACGCGGTCAGCCGTCGTCACCGGCGCGAGCTCGTCGAGCAACCGCGCGCGCACCTGCGCCAGCGTCACTTCACCGAGCGCCGAGAGGAGATGATCAAACCGTCGACGCAGCGCGAGGTCGATGCGCACGGTGCCGTCGGGGAGCCACGCGATCTCACCGTCCAGCTCCGCGCCACGGAGTGAAGGCGGCGACGCCACGACGCGCGCTTCGACCTGCGGCGTATTGCCAACGGGAGCGCGATCAACCGCCTGCGTCGGCTCAGCGTCGAGCGCCGGCGGCGCAGCGGGCGCGTCGTCCCACGCGGACCACGTGAGCGCCGCGACGAGCACCACCGCGACGCTGACAACGCCCCACTTCAGAGCCCGAGGCCCTTCAGCCGGTTCGCCTGCGCGCGGTACACCGACTTCGGCGACGACGAGAACAACCCGCGCAGCCCGACCAACTGGTTCACCTCGTCGAGGTGATTCCACCCGTAGTCATCACGCAGCACCGTGCCCCAGTGCGACGAGCACCGGCCCACGAGCCCATCGTTCTGCTCGAACCCGAACGCCAGCGCGCCCGCAGCCATCAGCGCGTCGCTCGCGTCGAACACGTTGGTCAGCACCGACGTGCCGCCCAGCGAGTAGTAGCGCACGCCGTTCACCAGGTTCGCGCCCTGCCCGCACGCGGTCGACGGCTTGCCCTGCGGGTGCTGCGCGTTGAACGTGGCCGAGCCGGCGGTGTTGAGCGACGCGAGCGCCTCCAACGAGTCCTGTGGCCGCGCGCTGCCCGACAAGAAGCCCACCAGCGCGCCGAGCGCGTTCACGAAGCCCGCGGTGATGCTCTCTTGCAGCGAGCCCTTCGGCGCGACCGTGCGAATGAGGTCCGCCACCGCGCTGCCCGTGTGCGGCGAGCCGACGCTGGTCACCGACGCCACCAGGTCTGGCCGCACCGACGCCACGTAGCGCGCCGTGGGCCCGCCATGACTGTGGCCGATGAGGTTGAACTTCTGGTGCCCGTGCAGCGCCTTGAGTGCGTCGAGTTGATCAATCAACTGCTCGCCACGCAGCGTCGACGAGTTCGCCTGCGACACGTCGACCACGTAGACCTTCGCCCCGCCGTCGCGCAGCTCGCCCGGAATGCCGTGGAAGTAGTCGACGACGCCGAGCAGGTTGTCGAAGCCCAACAACCCGTGCACCAACACGATGGGGTGCTTCGTCTTCGTATAGGTGTCAGCGAACGCCGGCACCGACAGCAGCACCAAAAGTACGAGCAATCCTCGACGCATGTGCAACCTCCCGGACCGAAACCGGGCGCACACTGCTCCTGCTTTGATTCCGGAATCACGCCGCGGCGCAGAACCGACATTCGTCACTGATGTGCGTCAACGTCGGCAATTCACCGTAAAATTCGCCGTGAAATGTAACCGCGCCTGTCACGAACCCCGAAAGTCTCTCGCCGGGTGCGCAGCGACAACTCGGCATGCGCGTCATTGCTCAGCCCCAGACTCCGAAGCACCGCCTCACCGTTGGCTCCAAAGGCCCCGCCGTGAAGAAGCTCGAGCAGGAGCTCAAGGAGCGCGGGCTGCTCAAGGGCGCCGTCGACAACGTGTTCGACAAGGCGACGAAGCAGGCGGTGCAGCGCTTCGAGCGCAAGCACGGGTGGAAGGCCGACGGCGTCGTCGGTGGCCGCATCTGGAAGAAGCTGGAGCTCTCGGGCGAAGCGCACGAAGGCACCACCAGCAACGTCACCAAGGGCAGCACGAAGTTCACCACGGTGAACATCAACGTGAAGAGCAACCCGCCCATGAGCCAGGACAAGGTGCTGCACGACGTGCGTCGCGCCGCCGCCGCCGGTGACGTCATCGGGTGGAATGAGATCAGCGTGCTGAAGAACAAGGACGGCTCGCGCGACGACCGCTACTTCGACGCCATCAAGTCGCTCGGCAAGGACTGGGGCCACTACATGCCGAAGCACGGCAAGTACCGCATCCCCAACCCCATCTCGTGGAAGAAGAAGGAATGGGACCTCGTCGACTCGGGCTTCCGCCGCACGCACGGCGGCCTCGAGAAGGTCTCACCGAGCCGCTACGTCACGTGGGTCAAGCTCAAGAACAAGAAGACGGGCGACACCATCGTGCGCATGAACACGCACCTCGTCAGCGGCGCGTGGAACTCCAAGAACAACAAGGCCAAGGAGTGGCGCAAGGACCAGTGGCACACGCACATGCGCAAGATGAAGGAGATGGTCGCGCGCTTCGAGCGCTCGGGCCACCCGGTCATCATCGGCGGCGACTTCAACCGCGACAGCTTCAAGCTGTTCGGCAACAAGGTGAAGTACGACAACAAGCTCCACGTCGGCACGCACGGCAAGAGCACGCTCGACTACGTGATGCACACGCCCAACAAGGACCTCAAGAAGGTCGGCGGCCGCGTGCAGGGCGCCTACGCGTCAGACCACGACGCGGTGGTGGTGAAGTACCAGCTCGGCTGAGTGACCTCCGCGCACAGCTGAGCCATGGTGCCCGCCGTGCGTGAGTCCTCTCGTCCCTTCCTCGTCGGCGCTGTCTTGAACGGCGGCCTGGCCCTGCTGGGCCTGTGCGTCACGCTCTTCGTCATCGGCGGCTCGCTCATGTTCTCGGGCCCGGGCCTCAGCGGCGAGGTGGTGCTGCTGGGCGTCGGCGCCTTCACCCTGCTCATCGTCTTGCCCGTCGTCGGGCTGGTGACGTCGCTGCAGGGCCGATGGCCCGCACTCTCGCTGATGACGGCGGCGGTGGCTGTGCTGGGCCTCGTGGGCGCTGGCGTGTTGACCGGCGGCATCGACCTCGGCGCCGCGAGCCCGTTCGCCAGTGACCCCGTGCCGCTCGACGCGATGCCGGCGGTTACGCCCGACGCTGGGTGACTTCAGCGCGCGGAGGCAGCGGCAGCTTCACGAGGTGCAGCTCTTCTTCGCGCACGATGACGCCGCGACACTTCGCCGCGCCGCACGCGCAGGGCTCGGCGAACTCCACGGGGAACTCGTAGTCGTAGGTCACTTCTTCACCGGCCTTGATGTCGCGCCACGCGTAGACCTTCGCCCACGGCTCGCCGTCTTCACCGAGGCCCAGGTCGACCTCGGCGTTGGCTTCGCACGAGTGGTTGATCCACCGCATCTGGTCGACCATGTCGAACGACACAGCGTCGGTGATGCGCAGCGTGTACGTGTCGTCCCACCACTCGCCTTCGCGCCAGGTGACGCCTTCCACGTCACCGAGCAGGTCACCTTCAGCGAAATCGCGCATCGCCTTCACGCCGTAGCCATGCATCGGCGACTTGAAGACCTTCAACCCGGGTACCAACGGCACGTCATCACTCCTTGTCGATGTCGCGGTCCCACAGCTGGGCCGACGCACCGAATGTTGACTGTTTCAAACGCTGCTGCAGTGCGTGCGCGATGGCCACCGAGCGGTGCTTGCCGCCCGTGCAGCCGATGGCCACCGTGACGTAGCTCTTCCCTTCCTTCTGGTAGCGCGGCACGAGGAACTCCAGCAGCTCGTACGTCTTGTCGAGGAAGACCCACGAGTCGGGTCTGTCGAGCACGTACGACGCGACCTTCTCGTCTTTCCCCGTCATCGCCTTGAGCTCGGGCACGAAGTACGGGTTCGGCAAGAAGCGCACGTCGAGCACCATGTCGGCGTTCGACGGCACGCCGTACTTGAAGCCGAAGGACATCACCGTCAACGCGAGCCCCGTGTTGGCGCCACCGAAGCGCTGCGTGACCTGCCGTCGCAGCTCGTGCACCGTGAGGCTCGAGGTGTCGAGCACGTGCTCGGCGTGATCTCGCAGCGGCCGCAGCGCTTCACGTTCCTTGGTGATGCCTTCCAGCACGCCGCCGCTGCCGGCCAGCGGGTGCCGACGCCGCGTCTCGGAATAGCGACGCGCCAGCGCTTCGTCTGACGAGTCGAGGAACAAGACCTCGACGCGGTGGCCCGCACGCAGCGCCTCTTCGAGCGCCTGCGGCACGTCCTTCAAGAACTTCTGCTCGCGCACGTCGATGACGAAGGCGAGTTGATCTCTGGCTTCGCCCAGCTCCGTCACCTTCATCAGCAGCGGCGCCGGCAGGTTGTCGATGCAGAACCAGCCCGCATCTTCGAGCGCGCGCACGGCCGTCGTCTTGCCGGAGCCCGACATGCCGGTGATGACGATGATGCTCTTCACTCGACCTCCTCTTCGTCGTGGCGGCGCACGCTGAACAGCCCGCTGGGCGTGCTCGGCCGCGGCGCGGAGGTCTTCGAGATGGCGGCGGTGAGGCGCTCGGCGAACTCCTGCGCTGAGTTGTGGCCGCGCAGCTTCAGCAGGTGATTGCGCGCGGCGACTTCGACGATGGTGGTCATGTTGCGGCCCGGGCGCACCGGTACCACCGAAAGCGGCGTGTCGACACCCACCAAAGGCATCGTCTTTTCGTCGAGGCCCAGGCGGTCGTACTCGGCGTTGGGCGCCCACTCGACGAGCTCGATGAGCAGCTCGATCTTCTTCTTGTCGCGCACGGCGGCCACGCCGAACAGGTCCTTGATGTTGAGGATGCCGAGGCCGCGGATCTCCATGTGGTGCTGGATGAGGTCGTTGCCGTGGCCGTACACGTCGCCCGCGCGGCGCGTGAGGTTGACGATGTCGTCAGCGACGAGCCGGTGCCCGCGCATGATGAGGTCGAGCGCCACTTCAGACTTACCGATGCCCGACTTGCCCAGCAGCAGCACGCCGACGCCGAACACGTCGATGAGCACCCCGTGCAGCGAGCCGGTCGCGGTGAGCGCCTCTTCGAGGAACGCCTGCACCTGGCTGATGAACGCCGAGCTGACGAGCGGCGTGCGCATGAGCGTCAGGTGGTGCGCGCGACAGCCCTCGACCAGCGGCACAGGCACCTCGAGGCCCTTGGTGACGACGACGCACGCCAACGTCGAGTCGAACAGCTTGCTGAGCACCGCGCGCTGCTCGTCTTCAGTCAGCGTGCCGAGGTAGCTCACCTCGGTGTTGCCGAAGACCTGAATGCGCTCCGGGTGGAGGTGCTCGGTGAAGCCCGTCAACGCGAGGCCGGGCTTCTGGATGCGCGAGCTGCTGATGGGGTGGTCGAGGCCTTCGGGGCCCTCGAGCAGCTCCAGCTTCAGGTCGTATTGCTGGTCGTCCATCAACCGGGACACGGGGATGGACAACGCGGTCGTGGTGCTCACCCGCGTCGATCTACCGCATCACGGGCACCCTTCGCTGAAGCCTGTCGTCGGCTGTCCGCCGGCCGAGCCATTCGGGTCGCCGACGCCGCCTGCGCCCGGCGTGCCGGTCTGCCACGTCGTCGTGGCGTCGAGCACCGGCGTCGCGCCGCCGCCGCAGAACAGGCCCACCACCGGCCCGCCCCAACCGCCGGGCCCCTGTCGGCCCGGGCCGCCGTTGCCGCCGCGCCCGCCGCGCCCGCCGCCGCCGCCTTGACCGAAGCCCGCGTCGTTCTGACCGGCGGCGCCGAGGCCTCCGTTGCCGCCGTTGCCCGCCACGCCGGCGAGACCGCCGCGGCCACCTTCACCGCCGAGGCCGCCGACGAGCTGCACGTCGCGCAACGTCGGCGACGTCGCCCACAACACGAGCGCGATGCTGGCGCCGCCCGCCTGACCCGGCCCGCCGCCGCGCCCACCACAGCCGCCGCTGCCACCGCCGCCGGCACCGCCGCCGCGCGACGCGAGGCCGCCGTCTTCCAGCAACAGCGCACCGCCGCCGCCCGCGCCACCGCCGCCGCGCCCCGGCGTCGCCGGGAACCACGTCTCCAGCGCCGCGCCGAACCACAGGCCGCCGTCGAGCCCGCCGAGGAACGTGGGAGGTGGATCCATCGGGCGCGCTGTCGCCGCGGTGCCCACCGCGCCCGGCAACCCGACGCCGCCGTCGAAGCCGATGCACGGAGGCGTCGCGCACACCATCGCCGCGGCGCCTTCGCCAGCGAGCGGCCCGCCACCGCCCGTGGTGCCATTGCCCGACACGTCGACGCCGCCGCCGAGGCCGCCGCGCTGCCCACTGAACGACGAGCCCGCATCACCGCACGCCACGGCCGAAGCGCCCAGGCCGCCGTCGGTGTCGAGGCCGCCGCGCCCGGTGCCACCGTTGGTGGTCGTGCCGCCGTCGTAGCCATCGTCGCCAGCGCCGCCTGCGCCACCGACGAGCCGGCTGCGCTCGATGAACGACGTCGCCGCCGCGCCCACCACCGTCACCGCCACCGACGCCGCGCCGTTGGCGGCCGCTCCTCCGACGACCTCGAGCTGCGAGAGCACCATGCGTCCACCGTCGACCGGCTCGAGCCACAGGTTGCCGTCGAGCTGCGTGCGCATCGACGTGCGCGCCCACGCGTTGACCGCGTCGTAGCCGCCGTACACCGACACCGCGTCACGCACCGTCAGCGCGCCCGGCGTCAACGTGCCAGTGGCCACGTAGACCTGCTCGCGACCACGAGCGAGCGCTTCGGCCAGCGTCAGCACCGGCAGCGCACGCGTCCCTGCGTTGGTGTCGAGGCCGTTGATCGGGTCGACAAACACGGCGCGCGAGAGGTCTCCGTCAAAGCCGTCGCAGTCGACGTCGAACTGCAGCGGGTCAGGCTCGTCGATGGCGCCGGTCGGCGTGCAGCCCGCGTCGACCCCAGCGTCCACGTCACCCGCGTCGGGGACTCCCGCGTCATCGCCTGCGTCCGGAAGCCCTGCGTCATCACCCGCGTCAGGCGTGCCCGCGTCGTCGACGCCTGCGTCATCACCCGCGTCGGGCATGCCCGCATCATCGACACCCGCGTCATCACCTGCGTCAGGAACGCCAGCGTCGTCATCGCCCGCGTCGGGCTCACCAGCGTCGACCCCTGCGTCAACGCCCGCGTCATTCTCCTCGGGCGGGTGACACAAGCCGTCGTCGCGACACTCGAACCCCGGCTGCGCGCACGCGCCGTCGTCTTCACACTGAAACAGCGCGTCGGGCAGCTGCGCGCACTGACACGCCTGCAGCAGCGCCACCGACACCAGCCACGCGCGCTTCATTCGACACCCCACAGAATCGCCGTCACCACGAAGCTCACGCCCGCACCGATGCCGACGCCGGTGGCGATGGTGAGGTCCTGGTTGGCGGCCTGCTGCAGCGCGACCGCCTCCGAGTGGGCGTACGGCGAGATGCCGTCAGGCGCCCGCTCGAGCTGCGCGCGCTTCGTCATGCCCAGCGCACCGAACGTCGCGCCCACGCCCAGCGCCGCCGCCGTCACGCCCGTCATCACCCACGCGGCGACCTTCGGCTTCGCTGGCTTCGGCGCTTCCGATGTCACGTCGACGGCGGCCGGCGGCGCTTCAGTCGTCGGCGTCAGCGACGCTGCCGCGACAGGCTCGTCTTTCACGGGCGCGTCGGCTTCCGCGGGCGCGGGCTCGGGCACAGGCGCATCGTCACCGGGCAGCGCCTTGAGCAACGCCAGCACCGGCTTCTTCACGTCCTTCTTGAGCGAGGCCTTCGCCACCTTCGCTTTCTCGGTCTTCACGCTCTGACCATCGGCGAGCAGCTCGATGCTGACGGTGCCCCGCGCGCCCTTCACCGCGGCGGTGACGATGAACACGCCAGACACCTTCGCCTTGCCTTCGATGACGGCCAGACACTCGTTGCGCGTCGCCGCGTCACCGAGACAGTTCACGGCGGGAGAGCCCGCAGGCGCCATCTTGGCGACCAGCTTCTGCGCGGTGAGCGTCTCCACCATCGCCTCGGCGGCGGGGCGCGACTTCTCGTCTGCGGGCACGAGCAAGACCGACGCCGCGAACGCGGATTGAGAGATGACGAGCAACCAGAGCGACCAACGCATGTGAGGCCTCCCCCCCGACGCGCGCATCACATCACAAGCGCCACGGCGTGCTAATCGGCCGTCGCTCATGGAGCTGTGGCCGAAGGCGAAAATTTCGCGCGTGGTGCTGTTCGGCTCGCTGGCGTTGGGCTTCCTGCTGCGCGCGCGCATCGTCTTTGGCGACGACGGCATCGTCTGGCCCGACGAAATCTACCAGTCGTTCGAGCCCGCCCACCGCCTGGTGTTCGGCTACGGCTGGGTCGCGTGGGAGTACCTCGAAGGCGCGCGCACGTGGGCGACGCCGGGCTTCGTCGCGGTGTGGCTGTGGCTCTGCAAGCTGGTCGGCGCAGACGCACCCGAGACGTACATCCACCTCACCAAGCTCGCGTTCTCGGCGGTGTCCATCGCGGCGGCGGCGGGCAGCTACCGACTGGCGCGGGCGTTCGGCGCGCGTGAGCTCGAAGCGAGCCTCGCCGCTGCCACGTGGAGCCTCTGCGCGCTGGCGCTCTACTTCGCGCCGCGCGCCATGAGCGAGAACCTCGCCGCGGCGTGCCTCGTGTGGGGCGTGGCGTTGACGCTGGAGCTCGAGAGCACGCGCCGCAACCGGGTGCTCGGCGCGTCGCTGCTGGGCCTCGCGACGTTGGCGCGCCTGCAGTCGGGCGTGGTGTGCGCGGCGGTGTTGGCGGTGCTCGTGGTGCGCGCCGTGCGCAGCAAGCAGTGGAAGCCGACGCTGGAGGTCGGCGCGGCGCTGCTGGTGTGGGCGTTCCTCTTCGGCGCGTGGGACGCCGCGGCCTGGCACGACCTGCCGAGCGCGAAGTACGGCGGCTGGTTCCACTCGGCCTTCGTCTATTACCGCTACAACATCGTCGAGAACCGCGGCGCCGGCTGGGGCACCTCGCCGTGGACGTACTACCCGCAGTTCCTCTTCGCCTCGATGCCGGGCGTGACGCTGGTGCTGGCCGCTTCGGCGCTGGCGTCCATCAAGCGCGCGCCGTCGGTCGTGCTGGTGCTGCTGGGCTTCCTGGCGCTGCACTTCGCGGTGCCGCACAAAGAGCTGCGCTTCCTCGTGCCCGTCTTGCCCATCGCGGCGGGGCTCATCGGCGTGGCGCTCTCGCAGCTGCCTGAGAGCGTCTCGACGCGCGCGGCGGCCGCGGTGGGCGCGCTCGTTCTGTATTCGTGCATCACACACCCGAAGCTGACGATGGGTGACGTCGGCAGCTACGCCGAGCGCGCGCAGTCGAGCGCGTGGGACGACTTCGGCACCGTGAATCGCCTGTTGCTGGCGGCCAACAAGCAGCCCGATCTCTGTGGCCTGCGCGTCGACGCCACACACCTCGCGTGGACGGGCGGCATCACGTACCTGCACCGCGACGCGCCGATGTTCATGCCCGGTACGCCGCACCAGTACGGCTGGTTCAACTACCTCATCACGCGACCCGGCAGCGGCGCGCCGGTGGTGGCCAGCGAAGGCGGCCTCGAGTTGGTGAAGTTGCCGGGCGTGGCGACGTGCGTGCCGCGACCCGGCCACTCGTGGAAATTGCCGTGAAGCTCGCCGCGGCGGGGCGCGCGGTGCTGCGCGGCGTGGGGCAGATCTACCTGCAGCGCTCGGCAGTGTCGGGCGCGCTCTTCCTCGCGGCCCTCGCGGTGGAGTCCATCGGGCTCGCCGTGTTCGCCTTCGTGGGCAGCCTCACCGGCGTCGTCACCGCGCTGCTGCTGCGCGTGAACCAGGACGACATCGATGACGGCCTCTACGGCTTCAACGCCGCGCTCGTGGCGCTCGTGGGAGCCGCGTTCTTGCACCTCGACGTCATCGGGCTGTTGGTCACCGGGCTCGCCGTCATCGTCAGCACGCTGCAATTTCACCTCGCGCGACGGCGCGGATGGCAGGTCTACACAGCGCCGTTCGTACTCACGGCGCTCACGCTGACGTTGCTGCCGATGGGGCTCATCACCGCGACGCCGGCACGGCTCGAGGTCGAGGTCATCGCGCGGCACTTCGGCCAGGTGATGTTCCTGGACAACACATGGTCGGGGCTGCTGTGCGTCGCTGGCGTCTTCGCTGGCGCGCGCGTCTCAGGTGTCGCGGCGCTCGTCGCGTCGGCGCTGGTGTTCGCGTTGACGCTGCTCGTCCCCGGAGCGCCGCACGCCCAGCAGGCCGGGCTCTACGGCTTCAACGCGGTGCTGACGGCCATCGCGCTGCATCAACAGCAGCCGCGCTGGCTGCACACGACGCTCGGCGCGCTATTGGCGACCGCCCTCACCGCGCTGGCGATTCACTTCGACGTGCGCGTCTTCACTGCACCCTTCGTGGTGCTCGCGTGGCTCGGCACGCGACGCGGGCCCTTCACCCCACCACGCCATCGAAGTGACCAAAGCCTCCAGGAATGAAGAAGTCGTGCCCGCCGCGCAGCCCGAAGGCGTGCAGCACGGTGG
>CAYWON010000016.1:5377-65511 GCA_964459885.1 uncultured Archangium sp. | reverse complement strand
CTCACGGCCCTGAGACGAGCGCACCGGCATCGCGCGCCAGCTGCGCGAGCCACTGAGCGTCGTCGACCAATCGCTGCACCTGTGTCCAGACCACGCCTTCGCGATCGAGCGAGACCTGCGCCACCAGCCCGGTGTCGTCGCGACTGAAATTGCAGCGCAGGGACGGCTCCGACCTCGAGTTCCACAAGAAGCCGAGCGACGACTCGCGAACCCCGAGGTCTGCGATGGCGGAAACGAGGTGCGGCACTTCGCGCGGCAAGGTCGTCGGCAGGTCGACGTGAAAGGCGTCCAGCCGCTCGGCGCGCCGAAGCAGCAGCGGCACATCGGTCGGTGAGACCACCACGTGCAGCTCCCGCAGCGCTGGCAACAACGACAGGTCTGCGCCCAACGCGAGCGCGTCGGCCTGGCTCAGGCGGTACGACAACAGCCGCGTCACGGGCAGCGCGCGCATCACCTTCACCGAGAGCTCTGAGTGTTCCAGCGTGCGCAGCGAGCGCATCACCGGGTGCATGGTGATCTCCGCGTCACCGGGGCCCACGAGCCGCTCCACCGTCGCCCAGAGCGGGTGACCCGCCGACGCGACGCGTGCCAGCGAGTGTCCGTGCGTCGAGCTCTGCTTGAGCGTGGCGTCGACGAGGAAGCCGTCACGGAAGACCGCGTGCTTCAGCAGCGGCGCCAGCGGCCCGAGCAATGCGTCGCGGTGCTGCTTGATGAACGCGGCGACCTTCTTCTCATCGGAAACACCCGCCTGCAGCGCCATCAGCCGCCCGCGCGGGTCACCATGCTCGAGCAACGCGTCGCGCAGCACCGCGCGCAACGACACGTCGTCCGGGCGCTCCAGCACCGCGAGCAGCAGCGCGTCTTCGTCTTGTTCGCGCGGGTCGACGGCTTCCACCGCGAGCATCGCCAACGCCTCGGCGTCGGGCTCGAACTCTTCGTCAGACGCGGTCAGCAGCACGCGATCGAGCTGCGCGCGCAGGAAGCGGCCCCAGTCATCGTCGCCCGCCACCGCGTGCGTGTGACGGAGCGCCCCGATGGCGACCGCGTCGCGAACGCGCAGCGCGAGCGGCAGCACGTGTGCCCAGAACGAGCGCGCGCCCGAGCTCGTCAGCGGAGGCTGGGCGTAGAGCTGCGCGACGAAGCGATCGAGGCGCGGGTCGGCATCGAACGCCGCCAGCGCGTCGAGGCGCGTCCGCAGCACCTCGCCGCGGGCATCGAGCGCTGTCGCGAGCAGCACGCCCAGCGTCGTCGGGTCGCGCTGCGCGGCGACCTGGAGCCACTCGCTCCTCCGCACCGACGCGCCACCGTGCGCGCTGAGTTGTTCGATGCGATCTGCCAGCGCGCGGTGCGGCGCCCGCCGCCACACGTGCAGCAACCGACCGAGCAGCGCGGTGCCACGAAGCGTCGTCACTTCGAGAGCGTCGACTTGATGCCGATGGTGCCCGACGCGAGCAACGGCTTGCCGCGAGTCTCGAACCTCATGTCGAGGGCACGCTTGATGTTGAACGGCGCGCGCCACGCCCCGGGAATGATGCTGACGGTGCCGCTCATCGCGCCACTTTACGTCACGCGCCGTTCCGCACCATCGCGCGGGCGGCGTAGGTGACGATGACGTCAGCGCCAGCGCGGCGAATGGAGAGCAGCGACTCGTCGAGCGCACGCTGGAAGTCGATGAGGCCCGCGTCGGCGGCGGCGCGCAGCATCATGTACTCGCCCGACACCTGGTACGCGAACAGCGGCGCGTCACACGCCTCGCGCGCGTCGCGAATGAGGTCGAGGTTGCTCATCGCCGGCTTCACCAAGAGCGCGTCGGCGCCTTCGTCGAGGTCGGCCAGCAGCTCGCGCCGCGCCTCGCGTCGGTTCGCTGCGTTCATCTGGTAGCTCTTGCGGTCACCGAAGCCCGGCGCCGAGTGCGCGGCCTCGCGGAACGGCCCGTAGAACGCGCTCGCCATCTTGACCGCGTAGCTGAGGATGGAGGTCTGCTTGAGGCCCGCTTCATCGAGCGCGGAGCGCATCACGCGCACGCGGCCGTCCATCATGTCGCTGGGACACACGAAGTCGACGCCCCACGCCGCGAGGTGCAGCGCCATGTCGGTCAGCGCGCGAACGCTCTCGTCATTGAGAACGGTCTCGCCGCGCACGAGGCCGCAGTGCCCGTGAGTCGTGTACGCGCAGAGACAGACATCGGCGAACAGCGGCAGCCCGGGCGCCGCCGACTTCACCTCGGTGATGGCCTGACGCAGCGGCTCCAGCTGCTCTTCGAGCCCGTCACCGTCGTCGCGCTTGCTGTCGGGCACGCCGAACAACATCACGCCGCCGACGCCGCCTCGGTGCAGAGGCAAGACCTCTTCGCGCAGCACGTCGGGCGAGAGCTGCCACAGACCCGAGCCCGGCCGCGTCTCGCGACGCACGCCCTTCCCGCTGACGATGAAGTACGGCTGCACGAGCTGTCGCGGCGTGACTTCGTTCTCGGCGAACAACGAGCGGATGGCAGGCGTGCGGCGGAGCCGACGAAGACGAACGGGCTGGTTCATGAGGTCACCTCGAGGAGGGTCTTGCGGACATCGGTCGTGACGATGGCGCGCGGCCAGTCGTGCGGCTTCGCGCCGTCCCACGCGCGCGCGGTCGATTGGCCGAAGCAGACGACGTGTTGTGGGGCGCTGGCGGCGCGCGCCGAGAAGAAGTGCTGCACCGCCGACGGGCTCGAGAACACCGCTGCCCACGCGTGCTGGGTGAGCGACGTGACGCGCTCCGCGAGCCCCGCAGGCGCCACCACGTCGTACACGGCGGCGCGCTCGACACGCGCGAGCGACGTCAGCACCGCGAGCGCTTCGACCTGCTCTGGTGAGACCAGGCCGAGGTGGCTCGTCGGGTAGCGAATGCAGCTCGGCGGAGGCGTCAGTCGGCTCCACTGCGCCTCGAGGGCGCGCGCGAGCACGACGACACCGCCGGTCGCGGCGAGCGTCGGCGTCACGCCGTGGGCCTCCAGCGCTTCGCTCGTCGCAGGGCTGAGCGCCGCCGACCGCGCGGCCCGGCACACGCCGCTGCGCTGCCACGCCTCGACAGCCCGACCACTCGAGAAGAAGAGGAGCGCGCCCGCACAGTCATCGCGCCACGGCCAGTCGAGCCACTGCGTCTCGAGACACGGCAACGTCGCGCAGTCCACGCCGCGCGCGCTGAGCCAAGCGCGCGTCTCGGCGTCGTCTTCGCGCGTGAGGAGCCAGCGGGTCACGCCGAAGACTTGTCAGGCTTCGCGCCCACGCGCCGGGCCGCATGACGGAGTTGTGACACTTCGCACCGCCCTCGCTTGCATTCATGGCGCCGTGAACTCGCGCGAACGATTTCTCGCTGCGTTGCAGGGCGCGCCCGTCGACAGGCCGCCGCTGTGGTTGATGCGCCAAGCAGGTCGTTACCTGCCCGACTACCGCGAGGTGCGTCGAGGTGCGTCTTTCTGGGAGCTGTGCCACTCGCCCGAGCTGACGACGCGCGTGGCCTTCGAGCCGCTGCGACGCTTCAAGCTCGACGCCGCCATCGTGTTCTCCGACATCCTCGTGGTGCCGCAGGCGCTGGGGCTCGGCGTGACGTTCGGCGCTGGTGAGGGCCCGAAGCTGGAACACACGCTGCGCACCGCGAGCGACCTCGCCGCGTGGAAGGTCGACGGCGCGGCGCAGCGGCTCGAGTTTGTCGCGGACGCGGTCAAGCACCTCGTCACGGCGCTCAACGGCTCGCACGGCGTGCTGGGCTTCGCCGGTGCGCCCTTCACGCTGTTGGCGTACGCGACTGCGGGCGGCGGCAGCGACGACTTCTTCGAAGCGCGCACGATGCTGGCGTCGCAGCCTGCGCTGGCCGAGCGCGCGTTGGCGACGCTCGCTGATGTGACGGCGCAGTACCTCGAAGCGCAGCTCGCTGCGGGCGCCGACATCGTGCAGCTCTTCGACACCTGGGGCGGGCTGCTGGACCGACCGACGTATGCGCGCTTCGTATTGCCCGCGATTCGTCGCATCACCGAGCCGCTGCGCGCGCGTGGGCACAAAGTGCTGCTCTTCGTTCGCGGCGGCCAGCACCTGCTGCCGGTGCTGGGTGAAGCGAACGTCGACGGCTTCGCGCTCGACTGGCGCACCGACTGGCGTGAAGCGCGCGCGCTGTACCCGCGGCACATTCTGCAGGGGAACCTCGACCCGGCGCTGTTGCTGTCTGACCCGGAGTCCGTGCGCACAGCGGCGCGGAGGCTCATCGACACCATGCGTGAAGCGGACGGCGGCACGCGCTGCATCGCGAACCTGGGTCACGGCATTCACAAAGACACGCCCGTCGAGAACGTGACTGCGTTGTGCGACGAGGTCGCGGCGCGTGGCTGAAGTGTTGGACACGCTCGTCGTCGGCGGCGGCCTCGCGGGCATCGCCGCGACGCTTGAGCTGCAGCGCACCGGCAAGCGTGTGTTGCTCGTCGAGCAAGCCGCGCGGCTGGGCGGCAAGGCCTCGTCGGTGACGACGAAGGCCGGCGAGTTTCCAACCGGCCCCACCAGCTTCAACGGGCGACACGCGGCGTTCTGGCGGTTGATTGACGGGCTGGGGCTTGGAGACCAGGTCGTGCGCCTGCACCCGAGCGCGACGGCGCGCTTCATCGTGCGCGGTGGAAAGCTGCGGTCGCTGCGACCGAGCCCGTTGAGCCTCGTCACGACGTCCGCGTTGACGCTGCGCGAGAAGGTGGCGCTGGCGAGTGAGCTGATGACGCGGGGACAGGCGCCCGCGGGTGATGAGTCGCTGCGCGCGCTGATGGAGCGGCGCTTTGGCTCGTCGGCGGTGACGCACTTCTTCGCGGCCGTGATGACCGGTGTCTTCGCTGGAGATCTCGAGCGGCTGTCGGCGCGCGCGTGCATGCCGGCGATGGTGGCCGCAGAGCAGACGCACGGCAGCGTGCTGCGCGGGTTGTTGAAGGGCCTGCGCGCGCACGAAGCGGGAGCGCGGCCGGGCCTCTACACGTTCGAGCGCGGCTTCCGTGTCATCGGCGAGCGCGCGACCGAGCGGCTGCCGTGTCGTCTTGAAGCGCGCGTCGAGCGGCTTGAGGTGTCGGCTGACGGCGTGACCGCGACGGTGAACGGCGAAGCGGTGCGTGCGCGCAGCCTCGTGATGGCGACCGAAGCGAACGTCGCTGCGGCGCTGTTGCCCGACGTGAAGGAACTGCGGGCCTTCGACTACGCGCCGCTGACGCTGGTGCAGTGGGCCGAGCGCACGCCCGGAGAGTCAAAACTGCCGTTGGGCTTCGGCTGGCTCGCGGCACCCGTGGAGCAGCGGTTCTCGTTGGGCACGTTGTTCGTTGGGGACCTGCGTGGCGAGTCGCCGCGACGGTTCTCGACGTTCATCGGCGGTGCGCTGCAGGCCGAGCGCGCGGCGTTGAGCGACGCGGCGCTTGTGGAGGGCGTCACCCAGGACGTCACCTCGTTGGGCGGCGTGATGGGTGAGGTCGTCAACGTCGTGCGGTGGCCGCACGGCGTGTTTCAGCCCACCGTGAGGCACCTTGAGCGCGTCGCGGCGTTGCGGAGCGCGACGGCGCAACTGCCGGTGCGCTTCGTCGGGAGCTACCTCGGCGGCGCGGCGATGAAGGACGCGTTGGTGAGTGGGTTTGACTGCAACTTCGGCCGCGCGGCGTCAGCTGGCCCCTCACCCCAACCCTCTCCCCACTGGGGAGAGGGGGTCACGGTATGACGGCGCCCGTCGCCATCGTCGGCGCCTCGTGGAAGTCGGCCAACACGTCGACGCGCGCCCAGCTCGCCGCGCTCGCGCGTGAGCCTGAACTGCTCAAGGCGCTGCGTGATGCCAGCTACATCACCGGCGCCGCGTGCATCGCCACGTGCTCTCGCACCGAGTGGGTGTTGACCGCCACGCAGCCCGAGTGGGCCGCGAGTCTCTTGCGCGGCGCCATCGCGTCACGACTCCCTGAGCTGCCCACCAGCGCGCTGCAGTCCCGCGCGGGCCCCGGTGCCATTCACTATCTGCTGCGCGTCGCCGCCGGCCTCGACTCTGTCGCCGAAGGTGAAGCCGCCGTCGGCCGCCAGGTGCTGAGCGCCTTCGAAGACGCCCGCCGCGCGCGCGACGCAGACCGCCTGCTCAACCGCGTCGGCCGCCACGTCGAGCGCCTCGTGCACGCCCGCCGCGCGCTCTCGCCTGCCGCCCGCACGCTCGGCGTTCAAGCGCTGGTCCGCGAAGCCTTGAAAGAAGCCGCTGTGCAGCGCGTCGCCATTCTCGGGCGCGGTGAGTTCGGCCTCGCGATGGAACGCAGCCTGCGCGCCGTGCCCTCGTTGAGCGTCGCCACCTTCGCGCGCGCCACGTTGCCGACACTGCTCGACGACGTCGCCGCCTACGACGCGCTCGTCATCTGCACCGGCGGCCCGCAGCCGTGGCTCACGCTGCCTCGTCACGACGGACTCTGCATCGACGCGGGCGCGCCGCCGCAGCTCAAGAGCGCGCCCGGCTGGCACACCATGGGCCTCGACGTGCTCCTGGCACGGCCCGAGCTGCAGCTCGCTGAAGCCGAACGCGCGCAGCTCGACGCGCTCGTCGAGACCTCCACGAGCGCCTTGCTGAACGAGCTCAAGTCGCCGACGCCTTCATCGACGCTCGCGGCCATCGACGCCGAGCGCGCGGCGTTCTTGAACGAGCAGCTCCCCGCGTTGCTCGGCGGCCTCTCGCCCACCGACGCGCGCCGCGTGCGCCAGGCCGTCAGCGCGTTCGCACACCGACTCCTTCTCAAGACCCGGGTGACCTCATGAGACGTTTCACCGTCGGCACGCGCGGCTCAGCGCTGGCGCTCTGGCAGACGCGCCACGTGACGTCGCTGCTGGGCGACGCGCCCATCGACGAGCGCATCATCACCACGCAGGGCGACGTGAACCTGTCCGACAAGCTCGTGGGCAAGCTCGAGAAGGGCTTCTTCACCCAGGAACTCGAGGCCGCGCTGCACGAGCGCACCATCGACTGGGCCGTGCACTCGCTCAAAGACCTGCCCACGCGCATGCCACCGGGCCTCGTGCTGGGCGCGGTGCTGGAGCGCGCGCCCGCGGCGGACCTGCTGCTCGTGCGACGCGAAGCCGTCGATGAAGCGCGCGCGATTCCTGTGCGTGACGGCGCGCGCATCGGCACCTGCTCGCTGCGACGTGAAGCGATGCTGAAACACTTCGCGCCGCACACCGTCGCCGCGCCGCTGCGAGGCAACGTGCCTACGCGCGTCACGAAACTGCGCGACGGGCTCTACGACGGCATCGTGCTGGCTGAAGCCGGGGTCACCCGGCTCGGACTTCCACTCGAAGACCTCGCCGTCTTCCGGCTCAACCCCGCGCGGTGGCAATGCGCCCCGGGGCAAGGCGCCGTCGCCGTGCAGTGTCGCGCCGACGATGAAGCGGTGCGTGCGCTGTTGAGCCGCCTCGACCACCCCGCGACCGCGCGCGCCACGGGCCTCGAGCGCGACTTCCTTCGCCAGCTCGAAGGTGGCTGCACCACGCCGTTCGGCTGCTTCATCGACGGCGACCGTGCGTCGCTGGGGCTGGCGACCGACGCCGGCTGGGCGCGGCAGACCGTCAGCGTGCCGTCGACGCCCGACGCCGCGTGGCTCGACGAGACGCTCGCATCTCTTTCCACCACCCCTTCCCAGGAGGATTCCCATGAGTGGCTCACCCGGCGCGTCTGAGCGCCTCTTCGCGCGCGCGCGCACGTTGATGCCCGGCGGCGTGTCGAGCCCCGTGCGCGCGTTCGGCAGCGTCGGCGGCACGCCCCGCTACATGACGCGCGGCGAAGGCAGCGCGCTGTTCGACGAAGACGGCCGCCGCTACGTCGATTTCTGCATGGCGTGGGGCCCGTTGATTCTCGGCCACGCCAACGCTGCGGTCATCGAAGCGGTGCAGCGCGCCGCGACCGACGGCCTCGCGTTCGGCACGTGCCATCGCAACGAGGTCGCGCTCGCCGAGCTGGTGCTCGAGGCCTTCAAGCCCGCCGACCGCGTGCGCTTCGTGGTGAGCGGAACCGAGGCAGTGCTGACCGCCATTCGCCTCGCGCGCGCGCACACTGGCCGCAAGCTGCTGCTGAAGTTCAGCGGCTGCTACCACGGGCACGCCGACTCGATGTTGGTGAAGGCCGGCAGCGGCGTGGCGTCGCTGGGCCTCGCCGAGAGTGAAGGCGTCACCGTCGCGCACGACACGCTGGTGGCGCCGCTCGGCGACGTCGAAGCGCTCGAGGCCTTGTTCCGCGCGCGCGGCAGCGACATCGCCGCAGCGTTGATTGAGCCGCTGCCCGCCAACAACGGCTTGCTGAAGCAATCGCCCGCGTTCCTCGAACGCCTGCGTTCGCTCACCCGCGAGCACGGCGCGCTGCTGGTGTTGGACGAGGTCATCTCGGGCTTCCGCTTCGGGTTTCGCGGCTACCTCAACAACGCCATCGAGCCCGACCTCACCACGCTGGGAAAAATCGTCGGCGGCGGTCTGCCGGTCGGCGCCATCGTCAGCCGCGGTGAGATCCTCGACAGGCTCGCGCCGCTCGGAAAGACGTACCAGGCCGGCACGATGGCGGGGAACCCGGTGGCGCTCGCGGCGGGCATCGCCACGTTGAGCCAGCTGCGCACCGGCGCGCCGTACGAGCGACTGGCGCAGTTGGGCAAGCAGCTCGACGACGCGTTCGCGAAGAAGGCGACCCCTGCGCTCAGACTGGTGCGCGAAGGCAGCCTCTTCTGGCCGTACTACGAGCTGAACGGCGCGCTGCCGTGGCAGGCCGAGCAGATCTCCAGCGCCGCGGTGACGCAGTTCAAGAGCCGCTACGCGCGCTGGCTCGACGAGGGCATCTATTTCCCGCCGTCGGCCTACGAGGTGGGGTTCCTCTCGACCGCGCACACTACGGAGGACATCGAGCGCCTCGTCGCGGCGCTTTGATACGTCACCGGTATGAACCGCGCGCGCGCCTGGCTCAGCAACAACTACGACGTCATCCTCTTCGGGGCCGCGCTCGGCAGCGTGGGCCCGCTGATGGCGTGGTGGTCGGTGCTGGTGCGCCGCACCATCCTCAAGTCCGACGAACTCCTGCGCGAGCAGATCAACCTCTCGTTCGACGAAGCGCACCGCGCCGAGCGCCTCGCCGCGCTCGACGAGAGCACACAGCGGCAGCTGTTCATGATCACCGGCGAGTCAGCGCTCGCGGCCCTGCTGGTGCTCGCGCTCGCCGTCGTCCTCTTCGCCGTCGCGCGCCAGCGTCGCCGCGAGACCCAGCGCCTCAAGACGATGCTGCAGCTCACCACGCACCAGCTCAAGACGCCGTTGGCTGGCGTGCGCGTGCTCCTGCAGAGCCTCGGCAACGGCAGCATTCCCGCCGACGCGCAGACGCGCTTCATCACGCAGGGCATCGCCGAGTGTGACCGGCTCGAACACCTCGTCGAGACCACGCTCGCCTACCAACGCACGGTGGCGCGCCAGGGCGGCAAGCTGGAGCCCGTCGCCGCGCGCACGCTGGTGTCCGAAATCCTCGAGCACCGCCGCGCGAGCTTCCCCGACGACGAGGTGCGGTGGACGCCGAGCGAGGGCCCCAGCGTCATCTGCGATCGCGACGCCGTGCGCGTGGTGATGGAGAACCTGCTCGACAACGCGCGCAAGTACGGCGGCGGCGCTGTGGAGATTTCAGAGACCTCACGCAACACGCGCTGGCGGCTCGAGGTGCGCGACCGCGGTCAGGGCTTCGACGCGCGCGACGCCGAGCGGCTGTTCGAGCCGTTCGAGCGCGGCGGTGGCCACGGCGTGGCGCACGGCAGCGGGCTCGGGCTGTACCTCTCGCGGCAGCTCGCGCGACACATGCGCGGTGAGCTGACAGCCACCAGCGAAGGCCCCGGCAAAGGCGCCACGTTCGCGCTGGAGCTGGAGGTGGCCCGTGGCTGAGCGCGTGCTGGTCATCGAAGACGAAGCGCTGGTGCGCGACCTCGTGGTGCTGAACCTGAAGCACGCGGGCTACACGGTGTCGGCAGAGACGACGTTCGCCACCGGCGCCAAAGCGCTGCGCGACCCGGCCATCGAGCTCGCCATCGTCGACGTGATGCTGCCCGGCGGCGAGGGCTTTCAGTTGGTGAGCGAGGCGCGCGACGACGGCGTGCGCTGCCCGATTCTCATGCTGACGGCGCGCAGCGAGGTCAGCGCGCGCGTGCGTGGGCTCGACTGCGGCGCTGACGACTACCTCACCAAACCCTTCGACGTGGCCGAGCTGCTGGCGCGCGTGCGCTCGTTGCTGCGGCGCGCGTCAGGCGCGGTGGCGACGCCGGTGAGCGTGCTGCAGGTCGGCGCGTTCTCGGTGCACTTCGGCACGGGCCGCGCGGTGACGACCGAGGGCGAGGTCACGCTCTCAGACAAGGAGCTCAAGTTGATGGAGCTCTTCTCGCGCAACGCCGACCGCGTCTTGTCGCGCGCCGACATCCTCGAAGAGGTGTGGGGCATGGACGCGTTCCCCACCGACCGCACCATCGACAACTTCATCGTGCGGCTGCGTCGACTCTTCGAGCCCAACCATGAAGCGCCCGTGCACTTCGTCACCGTGCGCGGCCGCGGGTACCTGTTCAGACCATGACTGCAGCGCTCAAGACGCAGACAGCCGTGAAGCACGGCGTGGTGTTGGTGAACGTGGGCACGCCCGATTCTCCGAGCGAGGCCGACGTGCGCCGCTACCTCGCCGAGTTCCTCTCGGACCCGCACGTCATCGACCTGCCCGCGCCGATGCGGTGGGCGCTGCTGCGCTTCATCATTCTTCCGTTCCGCCCCGCGAAGAGCGCGCACGCGTACCGGCAGATCTGGACCGAGCGCGGCTCACCGCTGCTGCTGCACACGCAGGCCCAACGAGACTCGCTGCAACGCGAGCTGCCCGACTGCGAAGTGGTGGTGGCCATGCGCTACGGCGCTCCGTCCTTCTCTGACGCCGTCGCGCAATTGAAAGCGAACGGCGTCGAGCACGTCACCGTGGTGCCGCTGTACCCGCAGTACGCGCTCGCCTCGTCACGCAGCGCGGAAGAGCGGTGGGCGCAGGTCGCCGCCGGGCTGCCCAGCACGGTCTTGCCGGAGTTCCACGACGAGCGCGGCTTCATCGAGGCGTCGGCGGCGCGCATCACCGAGACGGTGGCGCAGGCCCGCGGCGAGTACGTGCTGTTCAGCTACCACGGGCTGCCGGTGCACCAGCACGCGCCGGTGTGTGACGTGGGCTGCGCGCGCAAGGTCGAGCCCTGCGGGCCGCTGACGCCCTCGAGCGCACACTGCTACCGCGGCCAGTGCCACGCCACGACGGCCGCGCTGGTGAAGCGCACGGGCACGACGAACTACTCCACGTCGTTTCAGTCGCGGCTCAAGGGCCGGAAGTGGATTTCGCCGTACACCGACGAGGTCATCGTGCAGCTGGCGCAGCAGGGCGTTCGGCGGCTCGTGGTGGCGTGCCCGTCGTTCGTCGCCGACTGCCTCGAGACGCTCGAAGAGATTGGGCAGCGCGCTGCGGCCAGCTTCCGGGCCGCTGGTGGTGAGTCGTTGACGCTGGTGCCCGCGGTGAACGACTCGCCGGTCTTCATTCGCGCGGTGGCGCAGCGCGTGCGCGAAAGCCAGGCCCGCACTGGCGAGCCAGCGTCATGTTCCTAGAATCACCGCATGTCGGTGCTCCCGCTCGTCCTCGCCGCGACGCAGTTCCTCATCACGCCGCAGCTGGCGAAGAACCAGCTGCAGGTCGACGTCACGTTGGACAGACCCGTCAACTCGCTGTGCGTCGACATGCCGGGCGCGCAGGCCGCCATCAGCGGGCTCGAGGCCGACCGCGACTACGAAGGCTGCTTCGCGCCGCCGAAGAAGCCGACCTTCCGCTACACCGTCGACCTCGCGGCGCTCCGACGTCTTCGCAACGACCCCGACTACGCGACCGAGCTGAACGGCGCGTGGCTGTTTCAAGACGCGGCCGTGCTGGTGCACCCGGCCCCGCTCGGCGCCAACGCCGCGCTCGAGGTGAAGTTCGCGCTGCCGAAGACGCTGTCAGTGGCCACGCCGTGGGATCAACGCGCGGACGGCACGTACCTCTTCAATGGGCTGCAGCACGACGCGGGCGCGTACATCGCGCTGGGCAAGCTGCGCTCGCTGGGGCGGCTCGATTTCAACGGCTTCTCGGCGCAGCTGACGCTGGTGGACGCGCCCAAGAAGGCGAGCGACGACCAGCTGCGCGCGTGGGTCGAAGCGGCGCTGACGCGCATCGGCGCGTACTACCGGACGAGCCCGAGCAACGGCACGCGGCCCATTCACATCGTGCTGGCGGGCGCGAAGGGCAACGACGAAGCCGGCGTGTTCGGCTCGGTGCTGCGGCGGCGCGAGCCCTCGGTGATGCTGCTCTTCGGCGCTGACGCGAAGGCCGGCTTCGACGCCGACTGGGTGGCGACGCACGAGCTGTTTCATCTCGGCAACCCGCCGACGGTCGGCCGCTACCCATGGTTCGTCGAGGGCTTCACCACCTACGCGACCGAGCTCTTGCTGACGCGCGCGCACGCGCAGACCGAGAAGGAGCTGTGGAAGGGCCTCGCTGAGAACTTCCGTGCGTACTGTCAGCCGGCGGGCGGTGTGTCGTTGAAAGAGGTCAGCGCAGACTTGAAGAAGAACCACGACTGGATGCGCGTGTACTGGGGCGGCGCGTGCCTCGCGTGGCGCACCGACGTGGCCATCCGCCTCGCGACGAAGAACGCGCAGTCGCTCGACGACGTGCTGCGCGCGCTGCGCAACGGGCCGCCGCTCGATGAAGACGGCCTCGTCGCCGCGTTGGACAAGGCCGCGGGCAGCAAGGTGGCGTCGTCACACCTCGTGGCGACGGGTCAGCTGCCGGTGGAGTCGTTGCTCAAGCAGCTGGGCGTCGGCGAGTCACTCACCGACGACGCGCCGCTGTCAGAGCTGCGGCACGCGCTGAGCGAGGCCCCCACGCGCTGAGGCGAAGCGCCACACGCGGGCGGCGACGAAGCTTGCTAGGCGTCACGCGCGATGCCGTGGCGCCGAACGCCGACGTGGATTCTGCTTGGAGGCGCGTGGCTCGCGTTGGCCGCCGGCTACGTCAACGCGGTGGGCTACCTCGGCGTCGCGCAGCGTGGCCTCTCTCACGTCACCGGGCAGCTCACGCACCTGGCCATCGAAGTGACGCAGCGTGAGCCGGCGGCGGCGACCAGCGCGGCGCTGCTGGTGCTGAGCTTCTTCGCAGGCGCGGCGGCCGCCGGGCTCATCGTGCGACACGAAGCGCTGATGACCCACGGAGGCCGCTACGGCGCAGCGCTGGTGGTGGAGGCTGTGCTGCTGACCTGCGGCGCGGCGCTGTTGCCCAGCTCGCAGGGCGCCGCCGAGAGCCTCATCGCGGCGGCCATGGGGCTGCAGAACGGCCTGGCGACGAGCTACTCAGGCGCCGTCGTGCGCACCACGCACGTCACGGGGTTGGCGACCGACCTCGGCTTGCTCGTCGGGCGCGCGCTGCGCGGCGACGCGGTGGAATGGGCGCGGCTGCGCCTGCAAGCCACGTTGTTCTGCAGCTTCGCGGTCGGCGCGGGCCTGGGCGCGTGGGCCTTTGGCGCGTGGGGCCGCGCGAGCCTCTTTGTGCCCGCCGGCGCGCTCGGCCTCGCCGCCATCGTGTGGTTCGTGCGCAGCGTCAGCGCTGCTTCGCCCAGTCGATGAGCACCTTCTTCTCGGCGTCGGTCAGCTTCGCCTCGGGGTGCAGCGCGACGTAGCCGGCGAGCGGCATCTCGCCGTGCTCAATCATCTCTTCGGTCTCTTCGAGCTTGTGCGCGCGGCGCTTGGCCTCGTACGCCGCCCACTTCGAGAAGTTCAGCTCGGCGCGGCCTTCGTCGACGTGGTGCGCCACCACCCACGAGACAGGCGCGAGGTTCGAGTACCAGGGCCACGTCGTTTCGTGGCTGTGGCAGTCGTAGCAGGCGCGCTTGAGCAGGGCCTTCACCTCGGGCGGCGCGTCGACGTCGCTCTCGACCGGCGGGTTGGAACGGTCGGGGCGCACCAGCTGCGCGCCCAGAAACAGCACCACGAGACCCAGCAACACCTTCGGCAGCACACGCTTCATGGTCGTCACGTACCCATGACAACCAGGGCCCGCAAGCCGTGAGGCATGGGGCCAGAAGCGCGCCTCATAACCGTCGGAAATGGATCAGGTTTCTCATTGTCCCCCCACACCTCGTCTGGTACGCGGCGCGCGCTTGAAAGAGGGTCCCGAGGAAGACGAGGGATTGTCGCCGCTCGCGAAGTCGTACCGGGCGGCAACACCGTGGCTGAACGCGGTGTGGCAATTCACCGGCTCGGCGCTCTTCGGTGTGGCGGTCGGCTACGGAGTCGACCGGTGGTTGGAGAGTACGCCGTGGGGCCTCGTCATCGGAGGCATGGGCGGCAGCGCGGTGGGCTTCTACGCCTTCATCCGCTCTGCGAACCGGTTGATGGACGCAGGAAAGAAGAAGAACTGAACCGTGAAGTCGCTCACCCTCACGCTCCCGTTGACGCTCGGCATCGGCGCCCTCGTGGCGGCTGTGGTGTTCGCGTTCCCCATGGGCGACGCGCAGACGCCGTGGCTCATCGGCTCGCTGGTGTCGGCGGTCGTCGGTGGCCTCACGTTGACGGTGAAGTCGCTCCTGTCTGCTCCTGATTTGAAGGGCGCCGCCGCGTTGCGCGCGCTGCTGACCGCGCAAGGTCTGGCCTTCATGCTGCGGCTCATCGCCGTGGGCGTGGGCGCCTTCGCGATGCACTCGAACGGGCTGTCGCCGATGCCCTTCGTCGTCTCTTTCTTCGTCGTCTCACTCGCTCAGCAGGTGCTCGAAACGAAGAGCCTGCTGTCGACGCACCCCACGAAGGTGTCTGCACCATGAAGCGCTTCGCTCTCGTCGTCATCGCCCTCTTCTCGATCAACGCGCTGGCCAGCGATGGTCACGACACGCACGGCGACCCCAACGCGCCGGTCGACAAGAAGAAGGAAACGGCTGACTTCATCCTTCACCACGTCGCGGACGACACGGAGTTTGAGTACGAGATTCCGTTTCCCCCGTACCACCTGCCGGCGATCCACATCGCCGACGCGTTCGGCTTCCTGAAGATCGAGACCACGCCCGGCGCGTGTGACGGTCACGCGAGCCCGGCGTTCGCGAGCTTCCCGTCGCTCGAGAAGTTCATTCACGGTTGCTACGACCTGCGCCCGACCAAGGCCATCTTGATGATGTGGACGGCGTGCACGTTGCTGCTCGCCATCCTGTTCCTGGGTCGCAAGCGTGACTCGAACGGCGTGCCGAAGGGCGTGCTGGCCCACTCACTCGAGTCGCTGGCGCTCTTCGTGCGCGACGAGATCGCCACGCCGAACCTCGGCAAGCAAGAGGCGCCCCGCTACACGCCGTACCTGCTGTCGCTGTTCTTCTTCATCCTCGCCATCAACTGGCTGGGTCTGTTCCCCGGCATGTTCACCGGCACCGGCGTCATCACGGTGACGGCGGCGCTGGCGGTGACGTCGTTCATCTTCACGCAGATCGCCGGCATCCGCGCGGCGGGCTTCGGCGGCTACCTGGCGCACTTGACCGGTGGCGTGCCCGCGTTCCTCTGGCCGGTCATGGTGCCGGTCGAAGTGCTCGGGCTCTTCACCAAGCCCTTCGCGCTGCTCGTTCGTCTCTTCGCCAACATGCTGGGCGGCCACATGGTCGTCTTCTTCCTGCTGTCGCTCATCTTCGTGTGGACGCCGGGCGCCGCGGCCATCTCGCTGCCGCTGACCATCGCCATCTTCTGCTTGGAGATCTTCGTCGGAATTCTTCAGGCGTACCTCTTCACGCTGCTGACGGCGCTCTTCATCGGCCAGGGCGTGGCGATGGGTCACCACGGCCACGACGACGCGCACGCCGAGGCGCACCACTGATTTCAAGGAACCCAGGCGGGCGAAGTCAGCCCGTGTGGAGGTAGTCACTGAAGGGACAGTTCAACGGCTCCCCCGAGAAGCGGGCCACACGTAACGAAAGTCGAAAAATCATGAACCTCACGTCTGCAATGCTCGCGTACCTCGGCGCCGGTTTCGGCGCTGGTCTGGCCATCATCGGCGCCGCCAACGGCATCGGTAAGCTGGCTGCTTCCGCCATGGACGGCATCGCTCGTCAGCCCTCGGCTGCCGGCGACATCCGCGGTGGCATGATCGTCGCCGCCGGTCTCATCGAAGGCGCGACGTTCTTCGCCCTCGTGATCTGCATCCTCCTGGCGCTCAAGTAATTCCCTGCGCCTCTCCCTCTCCCTGCGACGCGGGGAGAGGGCTGGGGAGAGGGGCTCACCGCTTTATCCGTCACACCGCTTCACCAACGAGACGCACCCAATGAACTTCCTCCTGCTGGCCAGCAACGCCTTCACCGACGTGAAGCCGGGCCTCATCATCTGGACGTGGATCACCTTCATCATCGTGGCCATCATCCTGCGGAAGTTCGCGTGGGGCCCGTTGCTCTCGGCGGTCGACAGCCGCGAGAAGAACATCACCAACGCCATCGAGAGCGCCAAGCGTGAGCGCGCCGAGGCCGAGAAGCTGCTGGGCGAGCAGAAGACGGCCATCGCCGCCGCCCGCCAGGAAGCCGCCGACGCCGTGCGCAAGACGCAGGCCGAGATGGAGAAGTTCCGCGAGGAGCTCATGGGCAAGGCCCGCAAGGAAGCCGAGACCATGAAGGCTGACGCGCAGCGCGCCATCACCGAGGAGCGCGCGAAGGCCGTGGCGGAGATCAAGGCCGAGGCCGTGAAGCTGTCCATCGCCATCGCCGAGAAGCTGCTGACCGAGAAGCTCGACGACGCGAAGCACCAGGCGCTGGCGCAGCAGTTCGTCGCCGACCTGGGCAAGAAGCAGTCGCCGCAGGCCTGAAGTCAAAGCCTGGCGCTGCAAGCGAGACGGCGTGCTCCTCACGGGGCGCGCCGTTTCTGCGTTTGAGCGGGTCCATTAAGGTCCGCGGCCATGCGGACGTCAGCGTGGTGCGTGGGGTTGTGGTGTGTGGTGCTCATCGCGTGCGAGCCGATGGGCGGGGCCGATGGTGGTGACGACGCGGGGACGCTGGTGGTCGACGCGGGTCGTTCCACCGATGCAGGCGCCGAGGATGCCGGAGTCGTGGACGCAGGCGTCGACGCGGGAACCCCAGACGCGGGCGGCTTCGACGCAGGCCCGCAAGACTCAGTGACGTTGTCGGCGTCGACGACCTTCGATGACCGCGTGCAGCTGACGTGGGACGCGGGCGATGTGTTCGCGCTCGGCTGGGTCATCGAGCGTGACGGCCAGATGGTGGCGCAGGTCGGTGGTGGGCTGCGGCGCTACGACGACTTCAACGCGCCGGCGGGGCGCTTCGAGGCGTTCGATGCATCGGCGTCGCAGACCTTCGGCCACGCCATCGAGCTCGAGTGGAGCGCGCCAGACGCGTCGGCCGGACCGATGACGCGCTACCGCGTGCGCATGTCGCAGCCGCCGTACCTCGCTTCGCCGAACGCGATGGGCCAACGCGCGCCGCCGGTGTTGTCGGGCTGGCGGGTGACGCGCGCTGACGGTGGGTGGTTGTTGTCGCCGAGTGAGTCGTCGCTCGAAGACACCGCGGCGCCGGGTGCAACGCTGTCGGTGCAGTCGCTGTCTGCGACGGCGCGGCCTGAAGACTGGGTGAGCGCGGTGATGTTGAACGTCGACGCGTCGGTGACGACGGCGCCGAACCCCGTCGACTACCTGGTGACGGCGTGGAGCGACGCGGGCGTCGAGCGGGCACTCGCCGTCACCGGACATCGCCGCTTGTCGGGCGCGGTGTACCAGTGGCAGCGCAGCGACGCCGACAGCCCCGACGCTTCATGGTCAGACCTGCCGCGTGTGCACGGCGTGAAGTGGTTCGACGCAGAAGCGCCGTTCAACGAGGGCCGGTACTACCGCGTGGCGCTGCGACACGACGGCGTGGAGCACGTGTCGAACGAAGTGCGCGCGTTGTTGTGGCGACCGCGCTTCCTCGACTCGAACCAGGGTGTGTTCTGTCTGCTTCGCGACGACGGCATCGTGAAGTGCGACGAGCATGAGTACGGCGCGTTGCACGACGTCGTCGATTTCGCGGCGACGCCGGCGCCGTGTGGACTGCATTCCGACGGTGGCACCAGTTGCTGGGTGAACGGGGCGTATCAACCCGTGTCACTGCCACCGCTGCAGCACCTGCTGGCCGGGAACGAACTCTGCGGCTGGGCCGATGCCGGCGTGTTCTGCGTCAGTGGGCTTCATGACCCGGGGCTGAAGTCGCTCGTGACCAAGCCCGCTGCGGCGTCCAACGGCACCACGCTGTGTGGTTGGCCGCACGACGGCGGAGAGCTGAGCTGCAATGGCACGGCGATTCCGGGTGCGGTCGCTGCGCTGTCGGAGAACTGCGCGGTCCTCGACGGGGGCTGGCTGCAGTGCCCCGCGCTGGGCATCGCGCACCAACTCCCGCTCGACTTCGGCCAGTGGCGCGAAGGCTCGGTGCTCCACAACGTCGCGTGCCTCATCAGCACCTCGGGACGCGTGCATTGTCTGCCCTCGCCGACCGTCGGAGGTGCGCTCGACCTCGCCGACTCGCCCGTCTGGTCGGCAGACACCTTCGTCCGCTGGCATCGCGGAGGCGGCGGCGCGTGTGGCATGACGACCGAGGGACGGGTGCGTTGTCACAGCGGCGCCGGCTCCGCGGCCACGCTCCCGTCCACCCAGCCCGTGGCGGCGGTCCGCGCGTACAGTGGTGGTGCGCTGTTCCTGACGGCGTCGGGCGAGCTCGACTCGCAAGGTGGGTTGTTCTTCCCGTTCACGTTCGCCCAGCGCACCGCAGCGCCACGACCGCCGCTGTCGTGGACCACGCTGTTGAGCGGTTCGAACGTGTGTGGACTTACGTCGACCGGCGAACCGCAATGCCTGGGAAACCCGCCACCGTTGCCGGCGGGCAACACATACGCGCAGATCGTCGAGGCCGGCGGGGGCATGTGCGGCCGCCGCGTTGATGGAACGCTCGACTGCGCTCCTTCGACGGTGCACTGGCCGCACAGCGGGTCGTGGACCTGGCTCGGCAGCGACGACAACGGCGGACAGGCGTGCGCCATCAACACGATGGGGAATGCCTTCTGCATGCCGAACGAACCACCTATCGCGGGGCCGCTCGTCCGCGCGACGCGAGGGTGTGGGCTCGGAAGCGACCGTCAGGTGCGCTGCTCGTACGCGCTTCCGCCTGGCGTTGGCGACCGTCGCTACAAAGAGCTCCGGTCCATCAGCAACATCACGTGCGCCATCGCGCTCGAGGGCGAGCTGGTGTGCTGGGGTGCATCGGGCGCGTTCAACCCGTCACCGTGGACGGACTACGTATCGATCTCGCTGACGTCGAACGGCATCTGTGGCGTGCGCGCTGATCAGACCGCGGCGTGCGTCGGCTGGTTCGGCGAGTCGTTCGCGCATTCGCTCCCGTAATTCGGGTCGAAATTCGTCCCGATCTGTAACGGGTGTTTACCGAACCGCCGAAACCCTCCCACACGGTGGTCGCCGATAATAGACGCACACACCGTTTCCTGAGGAGGTCGTCGTGACCGTTCGTCTTGGTAGCCGTGGCACCGAAGTCCGTAACCTGCAAGCTGAGCTGAAGGCCGCTGGCCTCCTCGGCGGGAAGATCGACGGCGTCTTTGGCCGCCAGACCCTGACCGCGGTCAAGAAGTTCCAGGCGAAGTACCGCCTCGCGCAAGACGGCGTCGTCGGCCCGCGCACGTGGGCCAAGCTGCGCGCCGACGGCAAAGCGCCCGCCGCCAACGTCTCGAAGGCGCCGGTCGGCACGCTCACCAGCGGCTACGTCAACGGCCGCCGCAAGAGCATCCGCGTCGCCAGCATCGGCAACGGCAAGAAGATGCGCGCCGACGCCGCCGCCCAGTTCAACAAGATGAAGGCCGCCGCGAAGCGCGCGGGCGTGACGCTGACACCGGTGTCCGGCTTCCGCACGATGGCTGAGCAGCAGCGCCTGTACGCGCTCTACAAGGCCGGCAAGGGCAACCTCGCGGCGCGCCCGGGCTACAGCAACCACCAGGGCGGCACCGCGGTCGACGTCGCGACCGGCGGCAGCTACTCGAGCAAGGCGTACAAGTGGTTGGCTCGCAACGCCCGCCAGTACGGCTTCGTCAACGACGTGCGCGGCGAGCCCTGGCACTGGACGTACAAGCGCTGAGTCACGCCATCAGCCCGGGGATGGTGCCCGTCACTTCCCCGAGGCGATTCGTCGTCAGCCCCAGCGCCGTCAACCCGGAGATCTGCACCTGCGCCGGGTGCGCGCCGTTGCTCGCCACGTGCACGCCGTTGCGAATGCGCGAAGGCAGGCCCGCGACCACGTAGGTGAGGTCCGTCTTGTTGTGCGCCGACAGGCCCTCCGCGAACACCATCGAGAGGAACGTGTTGTCGAGCAACGTGCCGGCGCCTTCGCTGCGCGCGGCCAGGTTCGCCACCAGTCGGCCGAACAAGCCGGCGCCCCAGTTCGCGTTGGCAGCCTTGATGGCCGTCGTCGCGAAGTGCGAGTCGTTGTGAATCTCGGGGAGGTTGCCGTTGCCGAGCAACGTGCTCCCCGAGGTGTGCGTGCTGCTGAGCCAGCACTGATCGTGCGTGAACATCCACGCCACGGCGCGGGTCATGTCGCACGCGAGCGCGTAGGTGATCATGTCGGCCATCTGATGCCCGCGCGTCGTCTCTTGCGACCAGCTGCCGAAGCCGTAGCTCACCGCCGGGTCGGCGCCGGGATTGTTGAGCCCAACGCACGCGCCACCCGGCCCCGTCGTCGTGCCGGTACCGCCGCCGCTCGAACCGCTGCCGCCGCCCATCGCGCCGCTCCCGCCACCCGTCGAACCGGCACCGCCGCCGGTCGAACCGGCACCGCCGCCCGTCGAACCAGCACCGCCACCCGTCGAACCAGAACCGCCGCCCGTGGCGCCGCTCCCACCGCCCGTCGAGCCAACACCACCGCCTGTCGCGCCGCTGCCTCCGCCCGTCGAACCAGAACCGCCACCCACCACGATGCTCTGCTCGAGCTCGCGAATGTGCGTGAAGTGCTCGTCCAACCGCTGGCGGTCCTCCGCGCCGACGCTGCCCGACAACCGCGCCGCGTCACCGAGCACCGCGTCGAGCACGCTCTTTCGTTTCTCGAGCAACGACAACGGGCCACCACCGCCGCCGTTGAACGGGCGCACGTTGAACAGCTGGTTGTAGAGCCGCAGCGGCGACTCGTTGGGGAGCAGCTCACTCAACACCGTGCCTGACTTGCGCACGCTGGTGCTTCGACGCTGCGACGACGTGCCGGTGAGGTTGTTGTACGACGCCGCCTGCACGCGCAGCTGCAGCGACGGAATGCGCAGGCCGGTGCCCAGCAGATCTGCCGCGACCTGGTCTGCAGAGTGCCCGCGCACCTGCGGCGCTCTCCCGTCTTCACCGGACACGCCCGACACCGCCGCCGACACCGTCCCGCCATGTTGAATCGCGACGGCAGAGCCCGGCTGCGTCGGCGTGGCTCCGCTCGAGTGCGTGGGGAAGCGCAGGCCGCTGATGATGCTGATGTGCTGCGAGACAGCCTGCAGCGCTGCGAACGACGCCGGCAGCGGCGCTGAGAACGGGCCGGTCGTCGCCGGGTTGGTCAACGCCGCACCGCCGGTGCACGTCCCCATGTACGAGAGGATGAAGCGGCGCACCTGGGCGACCTGCGCGCGCGCCTGCATCGCGTCGAGCAACGGCAACCCGACGGCGATACCGGCGGCACCACGGAGCAACATTCGACGACTGAGTGGACGAGGCATGGTGTGTGTTTTCCGGGAGTGACTTCAGTTGGCGGTCTTGAGGACGAACGACGGGCTCTTCGCGAGGCTCAGCACCAGCGAGCCGTAGCTGCGCGTGTCGAGGTACTGCGCGTAGAGCGCGTCCAACGTCGCGTCGTCTGACGGCTGCGTCTTGCGGCCCGCCATCGACTCGAAGAGCTGCTGGCTCGCACAGCGCCCGACGCGCGGGTCTTCCGTCAGCACGCGGCCCAGCTGCGCCGGCCCCATGAAGCTGCGCCCGTCCACCTGACCCACGATGGCGGTGCTGCACGTCGCGTTGTTCGGCTCGCCTTCGCGCCATTCGCCGTACGGCCCGAGCTGCTCCATGCCGAGGCCGATGGGGTCCATCACGCGGTGGCAGTGCTCGCAGCCGACGGTGGTGCGCATCGTGTAGCGGTCGGGCTTGCACGCGGTGGGGTTGCCGGGCGGCATCGTCACGTCGACGCCGTCGGGAATGTCGCCCGACAGATGGCCGCAGAGCGCGCGCTTCAGCGTCTCGTAGCCGCGCAGCGTGGGGCTCGTGTCGCCGAACTTCGCGCCGAGCGCCGCGTAGCTCGCCTGAGAGAGGAACCCACCCGCGCGGTTCGGCGGCAGATTGACCCAACCGGCGTTCGCGCCGGGGCTCGGCAGGCCGTAGTGCTGCGCCAACGCTGGCGTGAGGAACGTCTGGTCGGCGGTGAACAACGAGAGCCAGTCGCGCTGGAGGTCCGTCACCAGCTGCTCGACCAACGCGTCACTCTCGCGGCGCGCGTCGACGGCGATGGCGTCGGGGAAATAGCGGTCGGCGTAGCCCAGCCACTTCGCGTGCAGGTACTGACCGTGCGCGATGCCCGAGCTGGTGCTGAGCAACCGCGTGACCTGCGTGGCGCGACCTTGCTCGGTGTCGAGCGCACCGCGCGCCGCGGCGTCGAGCAGCTCGTCATCGGGCGGCAAGCCAGTGACGAGGAACGAGAGGCGGCTGCCGACCTCCCACGCGTTGAGCGGCGTCGGCGCGCCGCGCATCGGCGCACCGGCTTCCACGCGGTAGAGCACTTCAGGGTGCTGCAGCCAGGTGGCGACGACGAGCTCCACGGCGACGAAGAAGTCGTTCTCGGCCGCGGCGACCGGGAGGAAGCGCGCCACCAACGCGTCTTGCTCGCTCGTCGTCAGGGGCCGACGGAACGCGCGGCGACCGACCTTCGAGAGGTACGAACGGAAGCAGACCTCGTCGCTCGCGGTCGCGGGCGTGCAGCCCACCGCCAGCACACCGGCCTGGCGCACCTGGCCTGCGTAGCTCCACGCGAAGGCCTCGTAGTCGGTGATGAGCTGCAGCGAGATGCTGAGCGCCTCGGCGTCGTTGTCGAAGTACGTCGCGCTCGGCGAGTCGAAGGGCGCGAGGCTCTCGGTCAGCGCGTCGGGCTTCACGCCGAAGACGGTCTCCACGCCGCGCACCAGCTGGCGCTGCGTCAGCCGCTGCAACGTCGACGGGCCCAGCGCTTCGGGCGTCGCCAGTGCGGCCGTCGACGGCCCCGCCACCGGAGGCACAGGCGTGGGCGCCACAGGCTCGCCTTCACCCGGCGTGATGACCCCCATGCAGCCACTCAGGCACAACGTCAGTCCCCAGAGACCGATTCGCATGGCGTGGCGGTGAGCAAGTCGTGGGCCGCGCGAATTCCTGCGTTAATTCATAATGTTACGGTCGCTCTCAGCCACCGATTCGGCGCCCCCGATTTCGGCGATCGTCGTTCTCTCTGCGCGGTGTCCCTCAAGTGGGACAGGTGTCGGGAATGAGGACAGACATGGCGGCTCCAATCGCGCCGCGCGGACGCAAGCCCCCGAGAGAAGGCGTGTTGGTGCGGTTGTTGAAGAAGACGCGCGCGTGAGCACGCTCGCGTCACTTCTGTTTCTCGGCGTCATTGGCGGCCAGCCGGGCGGCCCCGAGTTTGTCGTGCCGTTGCTCGGGCGCGACGGTGGCGTGCAATGCACGGCGGTGTTGCTGGGCGCGCACACAGCCATCACCGCCGCGCACTGTGTCGACGACGTGAGCGCGCTCGACGTCTCGGGTGCCGCGTTGGAGGTGCTGACGGCGACCGCCCACCCGCGCTGGGTTGGCGGCGCTGACTTCGATCTCGCGCTGTTGTCGACGAGCGCGCAGTCGGTGACGTCGCGGCTCGGCAGCGCGCGACCAGCGCTCGTGGTCGGTGCCGCCGAGGGCCGTCGGGCAACGTTGGGCGCGTCGGTTCGCAGCGAGAGTGTGACGACCTGGACGCTCGAGACCGACGGCGGCTTCGCGTGCGGCGGTGATTCGGGTGGTGCCGTGCTGGCGGCCGACGGCGACGTGGTGGCGTTGATCAGCCGCGGCGACGCGCAGTGCGCCGGCGACGTCGTGGTGACGAAGCTCGACCTCGACTGGCTGCGGCGCGCGGCGGTGCGCTTCGACGGTGCGAGCTGCGAAGTCGACGGCGCGTGCGCGACGTCATGCCCGGCGCCCGACCCTGACTGCGCGTGTGCCGCTGACGGCGCGTGCAGTGCGTCGTGTGCCGACGTCGACCCCGACTGCGCTCGCGACTGCGGAGCCGACGGCATCTGCAGCACAGGGCCGTGCGCACGACGCGACGTCGACTGTGTTGACGAGTTCGACACCTGCGACAGCGCGTTGCGCTGCGAGCACCGTCGATGTGCGTCGATCGACGGCGCTGCGCCGCCCGTGTGCACGCAGGCGTGCGCCGTCGACGCAGACTGTGGGACCGGCGCGACGTGTGGACCGCGCGCGGTGTGTCAGTTGGGCGAGCGTGAAGCGCCAACACCATCAGGGTGTGCCGTGAGTGGTGAGGCGCTGCTGTGGCTCGCGGCGCTGCTGCTACTGCTGCGGACACGCAAGCGGCGCTGCGACGTATGAAAGTGCGCGCACCACCTCACCCAGCCTCTCCGCCGCGGCGGAGAGGAGCATCAGGCGTTCACGGGCAACCGGCGTCGCCACCCGGCGTCGCGTGCATCACCACCAGCTCATCGAAGTACGCCGACACGCCGGGCAGCGCTTCCATCGTCAGCGAGACCTTCACGCCGGTGGTGTCGTTGAGGTCGGCCTCGATGGAGGCCGCGAGTTCACGAAAGCTGGCGCCGGCGTCAGCGAGCGAGGTGTTGTCCGGCGTCATCGGAGACTCTTCAAGCAACGTCGTGCCCAGCGGCCCGCCGTACCGACGCAACGTGATGACCGCGCGGGAAGGAATCAGCCCCTGCGCGAGCCACGCGCGCACACAGTACGTGCCCGTCTGCACCGGCAGCGCCGCCGACTCGATGGCCACGGCCGTGCCCGGCGTGTCGCCCGTGCTGACGCGGCACGAGTTCGCGCCGGCGTGCACCGGAGCCGTCGCCTGCGCCAGCCGCGTGCCGCCCACCAACATCCAGTTGCCCAGCGTCTCGCAGTCGTCGTGCAGCAGCTGCCGCACCACCGGCGCGCCCGCGTCGCTCATCGTCGTCGGCAGCTCACGCGCACAGAGGCCCTCGACGCAGAACAGCGCGTCGGGACAAACGTGGGCGTCGTCGCACGGCTTGCCCTCGACAGCGCTGAGCGGCGGCAGACACGAGAAGAACCCGAGCACCACCGCTGCGCATGAGATCAGCCGCACCATGAAGCGCCTGTATAGTCCGCAGCGAATGGCCTTCGCACCGGTCCTCCTGTTCCTGCTCGGTGCGAGCCCGCAACTCGACGAAGGCCGCGCGCTGGTGACGCAACTGCGGTTCGCCGAAGCACGCACACACCTCGAGGCGGCGCGCGCGTCGACCACGCTGACGTTGCCTGAGCGGCGCGAGGCCGCCGGGTTGCTGGCGCACTGCTACGCCGCTGAGGGCCGCATCGCCGACGCCGAGAAGGTCTACGCCGAGCTGTTGTCGACCGACGCGCGCGCGCCGGCGCCGTCGTCGGGCCCGCCACGCCTGCGCGACGCGTTTCGCCGCGCGAAGGAGCGCCTCTACCCGCCAGGCTTCGCGTCGCTCACACGCGAGCCCGCCCCCGCTGGTCGCGTGGCCGTGCAGTTGCTCGACCCGTGGAACAGCTGCACGCGCGGCGTCGTCATCGCGCGGCGTGGGCTGGACGGCACGTTCACTGAAGAGGCGATGCCCGTCGATGCGCTCGGCCGCGGGTCGATCGGCGTCGGTGACGCGAGCGCGTGGTTCGTCGAAGCCCGCAGCGCTTCGGGTGCGTGCGCGTCGCTTGGCTCGCTCGCCGAGCCGGTGCTCGTCCCCGTCATCGAGGAAGAAGCCGTGACGCGCGCGCCGGTGGTGACGCCGCGTTCGCGCGTCGTCCCGTGGATCTCCTTCGGGGTGACCGTGGCGGCAACCGCAGCGGCAGCGACCTTCGCGGGCCTCGGCGCAGGCTCGATGGACCAGGCGCGCAGTGCGAACTTCGCCTCCGACCTGCGCGCGGCCGAGCTGCAGGCGCGCGACCAGTTCACGTTGGCGTGGGGCTTCGGCATCGGCGCGGCGGTGGCGGCGCTGACGACAGCGGTACTCTTCATCGCATGGTGACGGAGGCACCGACGTTCGGCCGCTACGTGCTGGGTCCGCGCATCGCGCGCGGCGGCATGGGCGAGGTGTTCCTCGCGACGCAGACCGGCATGGGCGCGTTCGCCAAGCCGCTGGTTCTCAAGCTGATGCTGCCGCACCTCGCGCGCAGGCAATCGGCCATCGACCTGTTCCTCGCCGAGGCGCGGCTCGCGTCGCGCATGAACCACCCCAACGTCGTGCAGATCTTCGACGTCGGCGTCATCGACGAGCGCTACTTCATCGCGATGGAGCTGGTGCGCGGCGTGTCGCTGTCGCGGCTGCTGTTGGCGCTGCGGCAAGGTGGCCAGACGCTGCCCGTCGACATGCTGCTCTACGTGGCGCGCTGCCTGTGCGACGGCCTGCACCACGCGCACGAGCAGCGCGGCGCTGACGGCAAGCCGCTCAACCTCGTGCATCAAGACGTGACGCTCGAGAACGTGCTCGTCAGCACCGATGGGCAGGTGAAGCTGACCGACTTCGGCATCGCGCGGGCGACGCGTGCGCCTGACGCGTCGCTCGGTGCGGGCAAGGCCGGGTACATCGCGCCGGAGGCCATCGATGGCGCGGTCGATCGCCGCGCCGACATCTACGGCAGCGCGGTCACCTTGCTGAGCCTCGCGGCGCTGGAGCGGCCGCATGAGCGCGGTGGTGAACCGCGGCCGACGCACACCTCGACGCCGTTGCCACCGGCCATCGCCGACACCTTGCTGCGCGCGTGTGCCGAAACGCCGACCGAGCGCTTCGAGTCGGCGCGGCGGTTCCGCGATGCGTTGCCGCCGCCAGAGTCACCGGACGTCGCGGAGGCGCTCGGCGCGTTGGTGCAGCGGGTGTGCGCGCAGCAGGTGACGCAGCTCGATGGTGACGTGCACCGGACCACCGCGTTCTCGCGTCAGGGCGGCACCGACGCGCTGGCGACGGCGACGGCGGCGAGTGAAAACAAGGCGAAGCCGAAGTCACGACGCGCGTGGCTCATCGGCGCGGTGGCCGCACTCGCAGGGGTCGCGCTGTGGTGGCTCCCTCTCCCCGCCGGGGAGAGGGTTGGGGTGAGGGGCCAAACCGAAGCACCAGCACCACCACCGCCACCGCCGATGCCCGAGCCGCCAAAGGTCGAGGCACCGGTACCAACGCAAGAAGTCGTCGAGGCGCCACCACGACCGACCATCACGCGCAAGCGACCGGTCAAGACACCACCTCGCGCAGAAACCGGCACGCTCACCATCGACGCGAAGCCCTGGGCGATGGTGTCCATCAACGGCAAGGCCATCGGCGAGACGCCTATCGGTCGCTACACCGTGCCGGCGGGGCGCGTGGTCATCGACTTCATCAACCCCGAGAGCGGCGCGAAGAGTCGGCGCACGGTGACGGTCGCGCCGGGCGCGTCGCTCGCGGTCACGGAGACCCTGAAGTGACGCCCTTTGCTGGGGATACGCACCACCTCACCCAACCTCTCCGCCGCGGCGGAGAGGAGAACAGCGTTCACGTGTCGCGCGGACGAGCATGAAGACCGAAGGCATCACCGACCTCATCGGCGACGGCGCCCCTCGCCCCGTGCGCATCGAGGTCGTCGCCGGCCCCGCGCGCCCACCGCCGCTCGTGCGCGACACCGGCACGCTCACCGCCGGCTCACACCGCACCTGCGACCTCGTGCTCGACGACGGCTCAGTCTCACGCCAACACGCGCGCCTCGAGCTGCTGGGCGACGGCGTGCGCGTGGTCGACCTCGGCAGCACCAACGGCGTGAAGTACCTCGGCGCAAAGGTGCGCGAGGCCGTCGTCCCGCTCGGCGGTGAAGTCCACCTCGGCCGCTCGGTGCTGCGCTTCACCGCGGCCGACGGCGACGCGAGCGGCCAGCGCACCCACCTCGGTCAGCTCCACGGCGTCTCACCCGCGATGCAGGCGCTCTTCGACCGCATCGAGCCGCTCGCGCGCGCGCCCACCAACGTCCTCATCCTCGGCGAGACGGGCACCGGCAAAGGGGCCGTCGCACAGACGCTGCACCAGCTCTCGCCCCAGTCGCGGCGCCCCTTCGTCGTCTTCGACTGCGGCGCGGTGAACCCCAACCTCATCGAGAGCGCGCTCTTCGGTCACGCCAAGGGTGCCTTCACCGGCGCCGACGACGCGCGCGCTGGCGCGTTCGAGCAGGCCCTCGAAGGCACCCTCTTCCTCGACGAAATCGGCGAGCTGCCGTTGGACCTCCAGCCCAAGCTCCTGCGCGCGCTCGACTCACGCGACTTCTGCCGCGTGGGAGAAGGCCTGCGCCGCAAGCTGACGTGTCGCTTCGTCGCCGCCACGCACCGCGACCTCGAAGCGCTGGTGAAAGCCGGCCGCTTCCGCGCCGACCTCTTCTTCCGATTGTCGCAAGCCGTCTTGCACGTGCCGCCGCTGCGCCACCGCCGCGAAGACGTGCCGCTGCTGGTGCGCGAGCTGCTCGAGCGCCGCGGGGCGAGCCTCTCGTCACTCAGCGCGCACACCCTCGCCGCGCTGGCCGCCGAGCGCTGGCCCGGCAACGTGCGCGAGCTCGACAACGCGCTCGCCCGCGCGCTGACGCTTGGGGACTTCCGCCCCAACCAGACCGCGACTCCCGAGCGCGCCACCTTCACCGAAGCGCGCGACGCGGTCGTCGACGCCTTCGAGCGCGAGTACCTCGAAGCGCTCATCCGCCAACACGACGGCAACCTGAGCGCCGTCGCGCGCGCCGCCAACCTTGCGCGCAGTCAGCTCTACCGGCTGCTCGAGAAGCACGGGCTGCAACAGAAGCCGTGACGCTTTCGCTAACCTCTCGCGCACCGTGAGCGAGAGCGACCGCGACGCAGAGTTCGGCAACACGCTGGGCGCCACCGTCACCCCCAACGCGCCGCGCGTCGACAGCGCCGACGAGTCACTCCCCGTCGCCGCCGCCGACCGCTACGTCGTCGAGCGGGAACTGGGCGCCGGCGGGCAAGCCATCGTCTTCGCGGCGCGCGACGCGGCGCTCAACCGCGAGGTGGCGCTCAAGACGGCCCGCAAGCGCGGCGCCGAGGCCGGCAGCTTCGTGCGCGAGGCGCGCATCACCGGGCAGCTCGAACACCCCGGCATCGTGCCGGTGCACGAGCTGGGGCGCACCGCGCACGGCGAGCTGTACTGCACGCAGAAGCTGGTGCGCGGCCGAACGCTGCGCACCGCGCTCGACGAAGCGACCACGCTCGACGCGCGGCTCAAGCTGCTGCCCCACTTCATCGACGTCTGCAACGCGGTGGCCTACGCGCACTCGCGTGGCGTGGTGCACCGCGACCTGAAGCCCGAGAACGTCATGCTGGGCGAGTTCGGCGAGACGGTGGTGCTCGACTGGGGCGTGGCGCGCGTGCTCGGCACGCCCGAAGAGAAGCACCCGGAGCTGGCGTCACACTCGGAGAACGCCAAAGGCTCACAGAGCGGTCGCGGGCTCGAAGGCGTCATCTCGGGCGTCACGCAGCACGGCAGCGTCATCGGCACGCCGCTCTACATGTCGCCAGAGCAGGCGCGCGGTGAGAACCAGCTGGTCGACGCGCGCAGCGACGTGTGGAGCCTCGGCGTGATGCTCTACGAGCTGCTGGCCTTCACGCGACCGTTCGAGGGCAACGACGCGCGCGCGCTGCTGGCCGAGGTGGGCCGCGGGCACGTGCGCGCGCTGCGTGAAGCCGCCCCCGACGCGCCGCCGGAGCTGTGCGCTGTCGTCGACCAGGCGCTGCAGGGCGACCGTGACGCGCGCCTCGCCGACGCGCGCGCGTTGGCGACGCAGGTCTCCGACTTCCGCGCCGGCAAGCGCGTGGCCGCGTACCAGTACACCTCGTGGGAGCTGCTCAAGCGCTTCGTGGCTGCCAACAAGGCCGTGACGCTGGTGTCCATCGCGGCGGTCATCGCCCTCGGCGTCTCGGAGGTCTACGCGTGGTCGCTCGTCGGCCAGCGCAACGACGCGTTGACGGCGTCGCGCACGCACCTCGCTTCGGCGCTGCTGGCGCAGGCCGAAGGCGCCGAGCTGCTGCATGACTGGAACGGTGCGGCGATGGCCTGGTCGGCCGCCGCCGATGCGGGTGCGCCCGGCGCTGACCTCGCGGTGACGGTGCTGTCGGCGTGGGCGCTGCCGGTGACGACGCTGCCGGGCGAGCTTCCGATGCACGCCAGCCGCGGCGGTGCGTTTGACGTCGAGAGTGGTGTGGCGCTGCTGTCGGCGCCGTCGCGTGGGCTGTACCGGCTCGACGGTGACGACGCGTGGCACCTGGTGGAAGGCACCAGCGACCCCGACCAACGCAGCACGCCCGCCGCGCTCTCGCCTGGCGCCACCGCGCGCGCGTGGAAGGCCGGCGCCGTGCAACTGACGAGCCCGCGCACCGCACGCACCGCGCTGCCCGGCACGTCGGGCGCCACGCTGCTGACGTTCTCTGACAGCGGCGACGTGCTGGCCGTGGCGACGCCCGACGGTGTGCTGCGCTTCAACCTCGAAGGCGCGCTGCGCGACACGTTGAAGCCCGCGCCCGAGCAAGCCACCGCGTTGGCGCTCAACCGCCTCGGCAGCGCGGTCGCCGTGGCGGGGCAAGACGGCACGCTGCGGTGGTGGCTCGCCGACGACACGGCCGGGCGCGCGCCCGCGTCACCCGCGCGCAGCTACACCGCCCTCGCGTTCTCCGATGACGGCGCCCAGCTCTTCGCGGCCGACGCGCAGAGCCACATCCAGGTGTTGGACACGGCGACCGGCGCGCTGCTGCGCACGCTCGACGGCCACGAGTACCGCGTCAACGCGCTGGCGCTCTCGCCCGACGGCGCGACGCTCGTCTCCGCGTCCATCGACCGCACCGCCGTCTTGTGGGACGTCGCGACCTGGAACCCGCTCACCCGCCTCAAGCCCAGCGCTGAGGAGCTGCGCGCGCTGTCGTTCTCGTCAGACGGCGACAAGCTGGGCGCGCTCGACCGCGACGGTCGCCGCCATTGGTGGAAGGTGTCGTCGCTCAACGCGCACCGACAGCTCGCCGTGGTGGAAGGCACCACCATTCGTGGGCTGTTCCTCGAGCCGGAGAACGGTGGCCTGTGGCTGCGGCAGCAGAACGGCGTGGCGCTGCTGAGCCCCGACGGCGCGCCGCGCTGGAAGGTGGAAGGCGAACGGGCCAACGACCTGCTCCCGGCGGCCGGCGGCGCGTGGGTGGCGCGCGTGGGCCGCATCGACTTTCACGCGCTTGAGAACGGCGAGGTGGTGCGCGTGGCGAAGCCGTGCGCGGCGACGGTGTGGGCGCTCGCGCGCGCGCCTGAGAGCGACACCGTGTGGGCAGCCTGTGGCAGCGACGTGCTGGAGCTGGACGCGGCCACGATGGAGCGGCGCGAGGGCGTGCTGCACGCGCGCGCGGCGGTGAAGCGGCTCGAGGTCTCGCCCGACGGCGCGCACCTCGCGTGGAGTGCAGAGAACGGCGACGGCGCGCTCGTGTCGCTCTCGACGATGAAGGAAGAAGAGCGCTGGCAGGCGCAGCCGCTGCAGGCGCTCGCGTTCTCTCCCGACAGCCGCACCCTGGTGACGAGCGGCGACGATGGGCTCACGGTGCGCAGCGCGTCGACCGGCGCCGAGCTGCGAAAGCTGACCTCGGCCGACCTGCGCGCGCGGCACCTCGGCTTCGTGCGCGGCAACGCAGGCTTGTGGACGGCCGGCTTCGAGGGCCTGACGTTGTGGACGCTGGACTCAGGCGTGCGCGTGATGGAGCTGCCCGGCCTCTACGAGGAGATTACCGCTGCCGTCGCCACGCCCGACGGGCTGCTCGCGGCCGACGGCACAGGGCGCATCTTCAACTTCAAGCTGTGAAGGTCAGAACGTGGTGACGACCGAGACCGTCGCCATGAGGCCGTACGGCTCGAGCGCGCCGGGCAACCCGCCATTGCCCAGCGAGAACGACGGCAACCCTTCGGTCCAGATGGGCAGCTGCGAGCGCAACCGCAACCCGAGCGACAGGCTCTCGCCGAACACGTAGCGCACGAAGGCGCCCGCGTAGACCACCGGCAGCGCGATGAGGTCGCCCGGTGGCACCGAGAGCGACACGCCGACGCCGAGGTCCGGCCCCAGCTCCAGCGGGAGGTAGTGGCCGTACTGGCGGAAGAGCTCCAGCACGTCCCACCCGAGGTGGCCGGTGAGGCTCATCAACGCCACCATCGAGCCCGGCCGCGACGGGTCGGGCATCAACGCGGCGTCGAGCTCGCCGGTGAGCAGCACGTGTCGCGTGACGTGTCGGCCGAGGCCGATGGTGACGGCGAGCCCGGGCACTGCGGCGTACGACGACGTCCACGCGCCAGCGCCGAGGTCTGCGAGGAAGACCGCCGTGGGAATGCGCGGCGATTCGTCGAGCGTCGTCGGGCGGAGGATCTCCACGTTGCGCGTCGGCCGCGACGCCAGCGCGGGGAGCGAGAGGACGAGCGACAGCAGCACGACGCGCTTCACTGGACGCTCCTGTCCACGACGCCCTGCCCGGTGGCGAGCAACGTGCGCGACACCTCGACCACGCCGGTGCGCGCGTTCGACAGCCGCAGGTGCACCAGCACCGAGCCGCGCGCGACGCCCAGCACCTGGTACACGAGCACCTTGTCGACCGCGCGCTTCTTCGCCTCGTCGAGGAGGCAGAGGTCTTCCACGCTGCTGACCGCCTCCGACTTCGTGGTGACGGTGCGGTGCGTCTCGGGCTTCAGGTCGCGCGCGTAGTTGTGGCGGTGACCTTCGACGACGGCGGCCCAGCGCGTGGCGACGATCTGATTCTGGAACACCTCCCAGGCGAGCGCTTCGATGGCCATGTCGCGCGGCTTGCGCGGCTGCGCGCCGTCGACGCGGTCGCACTCGCTGTCGTCTTCGTCGGTGAGCCAGAGCGTCGTCTCGGCCGGCTGCGGCGCGGCGGTCGCGAACTGCGTGAGCGCGGCGGCGAGCAGCTCGCGCTCGGTGGGTCCGCCCGGTCGCACCCGTCGCGCGCACGAGGTGAAGGCCAACAACACCAGCAGCGGCACGATTCGCATGGCCTGCGCGTGTAGAGCGCGCGCACCGGTGAGTAAAGGCGCGCGTCGCTGGTGGCGGGCGCGGGCTTCCGCGAGACTCGCCGCATGCTCACGCTCGCGCTCACCTTGTCCCTCGCTGCGTCGCCGTCCCTCGCGCCGTCGCTCTACGAGGCGCACCTCTCGCCGCGGCAGGGGTTGTTGGTCGAGAGCCTCAGCTCGCGCGGCCTCGCCATCGCGTCGGGCGTGAGGAACATCGTCGCGGGGTCCATCCTCACGTTGCTGGGCAGCGTCAGCCTCACCGGCGGCGTGGCGGCGCTGCTGGGTGTGCCGGGGCAGATGGGCTCGGACCGCACCGTCGGCCTCGTGCTCGGGTGGACGTTCTTCGGCGTCGGCGCGCTGTTGACCGTCATCGGCCTGCCGTTGCTCATCGTGGGCATCGTGAAGATCGCCACCGCGCCACTGCCGCAGAAAAAGCGCGTCGCGCTCGGCATCAGCAGCGACGGCGCGCTCGCTCTCGTGTTCTGACGCCCCACGTTGCGTCGCCTCGCGTTCATCAACCTCACGCTCTTCGGTGCGTTGTACCTCGCGTCGGTCGTGGCCTTCGTCGTGCTCTCGGGCGGCGTGGCCGAGCGCTTCGCTGCGTTGGCGCGCGGCCCGTACCTCACGACCGCGGTGACGGCGCAGCTGCGGGTGTTGCCGGCGTACGTGGTGATGGCGCTGGTGGCGACGGTGCTGGCCTGGAAGCCGCTCACGTGGCTTGGGAGCGCGCGTGTGTGGAAGGTGCTGCTCGCCACGGCCTTCATCTTTCTCTGTGCACTGGGCCCCGCACTGCAGGCCTCACCGGGGCTCTTCGACACCTTCGCGCGCAAGTTGCCGTGGCTCGACGTCTACGCGCTGTCGCGCTGGCACGTACTGCACGCGCTCACTGTCGCGTTCGTCGCGCTGGGCCTCGTGGCGCTGCTCCACGCGGGGCGGCTGGCGCCGATGGTGTTGCTGACGCTGGCGGTGTGGACCTCACCTGCGGCTCGACCGCCGCGCGCGGTGACGTCGACGAAGAAGAACGTGCTCGTCATCGCGACGGACTCGTGGCGGTTCGATCGCGTCGGCGTACACGGCGCCACGCGCCAGGACCTCACGCCCCACGTCGACGCGTTCGCGCGCACGGCCGTCGATTTCACCAACGTGCACGTCGCGACAGCCAGCACGCTCGAGTCGTGGGTGACGTGGCTCTCGGGGCGGTGGCCCACGACGCACGGCATTCGCAGCATGTACCCGTCGCGCGAAGAGGTGGCGGCGGTTGATGGCGATGACACGATGCTGCCGCGTGTCTTGCGCGCCGCTGGCTACGACACGTTCGTGTCGAGCGACTGGGCGGGCAACTGCTTCGACCTCGTCGACGTGGGCTTCGAGCGGCGCCGCGTGGGCCCTGTGCAGAACTTCGAGGCGCTGTTGTTGGAAGCCACGGTTCGCGCGCACCCGCTCGTGCCGTTGTTCTTCGGCGCCGCGCCCGGCGTGGTGGGCGACGCGTTGGTGCCAGGCCGCGACGCGCTCTCGTCGCTGGCGAGGCCCGACGTGTTGGTCGAGCAGCTCTTCGGCGACATCGACGCGAGCGTGCGGACGCAGCGGCCGTTCTTCGGCGTGCTCTTCGTGAGCCCCACGCACCTGCCGTACAACGCGCGCGCGCCCTTCAACACGAAGTACGTCGACCCGTCGTACCGCGGCGCGCACCGCTACCAGGTCGAGGTCAGCGCGCACGAGCTCATCACCACGGGCTTCTCTCCCACGCTGCCGCCCGAGACGATTCGACACATCCGCGACCTGTACGACGACGCGGTGAGCGACTTCGACGCGACGGTGGGTGAGGTGCTGTCGGGCCTCGACGCGCGCGGCTTGAGCGACGACACCATCGTCATCGTGACGACGGACCACGGTGAGGACCTCTATGACGAGGGCTCGACGCTGGGTCACGGCACCAACTTCTTCGGCGGCGACCAGTCGACGCAGGTGCCGTTCTTGATGCGGGTGCCGGGGCGCGCGGCCGGCGTCAACGCACGGCTGTCGCGTACCATCGACGTCGCGCCGACGGTGTTGGAGTTGTTGGAGCTGCCGACGCCTCGTACGTACGAAGGCAGGTCGCTGTTCGGCGCGCCCGCGGAGTTCGTCTACGCCGAGACGGCGTACCTCTTCTTTCCGAAGTCGAAGGCGATGACGGACCTGAGCGACGCTGAGCGCGCGGAGGTGGTGGAACTCGCCGGCGCGGAAGACACGCTCGAGGTCGACGCTGCGTTTCGACACAACCTCGTCTTGAAGCCGAGCGTGCGTGCACAGGTCATCGCCGCGAAGGACCGCATGATCCGCACCGAGCGATGGAAGCTGATTGAGATCCCCGGGAAGACGCGGCCCATTCGCCGGCTGTACGACTTGTCGGTGGACCCACGGCAGCGCGTCGACCTCGCGGGGACCGGGTTGGCCGTGGAAGACCAACTCGCGGAGTGGCTGCGGACGTTTGGGACGGAGCGGTAGGAGACGCCAGCTGCAGGACGACGCGTCAGCCTCAAGGGGAGCGGGCGGTCTTTTGACCAGCCCGGCGCTCGCCTCGCCGCTGGCCCCTCGACTTCGGCCGGCGTTGACGCACTTCACTCGCGCTTCGACCACTTCATCAGTCACTTGGGTCACCCAGGATGACTCAAGTGACTGATGAAACGGCCGCGCGCTGGCCGACATGTCGGTGGCGTCGTGTAGGACGTTCGTATGAACGGTGTGGCGGCGTTGATGCGGCGGCAGTTCGGAGTCATCTCTCGGCAGCAACTCGTAGACGCGGGCGTCAGTCTCGGCGCGATCCGCGGCCGCGTGAACCGAGGCGAGTGGGTCTCGATCTTTGATGGTGTCTACGTTCCCTGCACCGTCGCCATTGGCTGGTGGCAGCGTGCGATGGCGGCACTGCTCAGGGCTGGCCCCGATGCGGCGCTTTCGCACGCGAGTGCCGGCTTCGTTCTCGGTCTCGAGTCACTGAGTGACCAGTCCCCGCGGACGATTGATGTGTCGGTTCGTGGCGGGCGGCGAGTGCGTGTTCCAGGCATCGTCGTGCATCAGGTGAGTGACCCGTTGCCGTCGTTCACGTCGCGCGGGCTGCAGGTGACGACGTTGGCGCGCACGTTCGTCGACCTGGCGGGAGTGCTGGACGAGGAGCGCCTGGAGTTCGCGTTGGACTCTGCGCACCGGCGTTGCCGCCGATTGGGTGACTGGCTCGAGCAGTACCTGAGCGAGCTGGACCCGCGAGGCCACGCCGGCATCGCCACGTTGGTGAAGCTGCTGCGCCTGCGCCGCGACGGGTCGACCGAGTCGCCGCTCGAAGTGAAGGTGTGGCGTGCGCTGCGTCGCGCCGGCATTGACGTGGCGAAACGCCAGCACGTCATCCGCGACAGAACGGGCGCCGCGGTGATGCGCGCGGACTTCGCGTGGCCGTCGCACCGCATCGCGCTGCATGTGGACAGCGCGTCGTGGCACCTCCAGGAACAACGGATGACGAAGGACGCCGAGCAGCGAACCGCGTTGCAGGCGCTGGGTTGGTTCTCGATGCCAGTGACGCACTCAATGTTGAAGCGCGACGACTGGCTCACGTGGCTTCGCGAGCAGCTCACGAAACGCACGCCGCAGTTCGAACTGTCACTCAATTGAGCGAACCCGCCGCGAGGTCGGGAGGCCAGCCGATGAAGGCGGCGCTGTCGGCCACGAACGCCACCGCCCTCATCAAGGCTGTTGTTGTTCCCAACCACTCGCACCATCGAGCGCATCAGAAAGTGCCGTAGCGTAGCCGCATGCCGAACACGCTGCTGTCCTTCGCGCTGACGCCGTACTTCGGTCTGCCTTCTGGAGACGAACTTGCGCGTGAGTGGCGCGCGATGCACGGGCCGTCACCCAAGCGCGTGAAATGGGAACCAGACGGCATCACCTGCGAAGCCGATGGCGTGCGCACCATCATCGTGGCTGCGCGCCACCCGATTCCGGGGGGCCGTATTGGTCACCACGACGACGTCAAGCAGGGCTTCGAGCAGCTGATGGACGTCGCGACGTACGTCGCGGAACTGGGTCGCGATCTGCAGCCCGGTGAAACGGTCGGCGCCGAGGGCACCGCGCAGCGCATTGCAGTGGCACGCGCGCCGCTCCCCACCGACAAGCGAGGGAGGGTGTGTCGCTTCGAGGCTATCGACCCGAGCGCGAAATGAAGCGCAGCCCGACGCGCCCCAGCACGAGCGCGCCCACGACGAGCCCCGCGCCGACGCCGAGGTGCTGCGCAGCCGGGCCGGCGTGTGAGGTCAGCCGGTAGCCAGCAGCTGTCGCGAGTAAGAGCCCAGCCGGCCAGACCAGCAGCGCGCCGGTGACCGTCAGCAACAACCCGAAGAAGAACGTCGGGAGGTGCCGACGCGCGCGCTTCGCCGGTCGCGCGACTGCGTCGCCGAGCCAGCCGCACGCCGGCAAGGGAGCGTGATGCCCTGCTGTCCACAGCGGTCGCAGGAGATCATCGCGCGTTCACGGCTCGATGCAGTTGTTCCCCACGCACGTCATCGAGGTCGGGCACACCGCGCCGCCGGCGCACGAGGGCCGTCGACATGTCGAGCCGTCGCACTCGTAGGGGAGCGGACACGGGTTGCTCGCGCTGCAGCTCCGCACCACGCAGAAGCCCGCGCCACCGCATCGGAGCGCGCCGCCACAGTCAGTGTCGGTTGTGCAGGAACGCACGCAGGCACCGTTCGTCTGTGCGCCACCGCACTCTGTGCCGCTCGGGCAGTCGTTGTCGGTGCCGCAGCCGTTGCACACGCCGCCGGGCGCCGTCGCGGAGCAGCTCGACTGCCCGGGGCATTGAGACGTCGACGCGCACTGCACACGCGAGAAGCCGAGGGAGACGCCTGCATCGGCTGCAGAGCCTCCGCCCGTCGCGGTGCCTCCGCCTGTCGCGGTGCCTCCGCCCGTCGCGGTGCCACCACCTGTCGCGGTGCCGCCGCCCGTCGCGGTGCCGCCGCCCGTCGCAGTGCCGCCTCCCGTCGCCGTGCCGCCGCCCGTCGCAGTGCCGCCTCCCGTCGCCGTGCCGCCGCCCGTCGCGGTGCCGCCGCCTGTCGCGGTGCCGCCGCCCGTCGCGGTGCCGCCGCCCGTCGCAGTGCCGCCTCCTGTCGCAGCGCCGCCGCCCGTCGCGGTGCCTCCGCCCGTCGCGGTGCCACCGCCCGTCGCAGTGCCGCCACCCGTCGCGGTGCCTCCGCCTTCACCACCGTCTGGTTCCGCCGGCGTGCCACCACACGACAACACCGTCACCAACACCACTGCGCTCAGGAATCTCCACATCTCACTCGCCCCTTCAGAAGTTGAACGTCGCCGCAAACGCCGCGCCCTGCCCTCGCACTGCCACGGGCCCCACGCCCATCAAACGCATCGGCAGCCCCTGCTCGCCGTAGCGGTAGCGACTCGAGCGGTGCTCCACCACCCAGCGCGCGGTGAGGTACCCCATCATCGACCCGACGATGACCTCTGACGCGAAGTGCGAGTCGTCCACCACCAACAATGACGCCAACAGTCCCGCCGTCCCCAGCAGCAGCGCCTTGACCCACACCGGCTCGAAGTACGTCGCATAGACGCCCGCGATGGCGAACATCGTCGCCGAGTGCCCCGACGGAGTGCCTGCGGGAATCGTGATGCGCGTCGGCCCGTGGTACCGCCCGCTGCCGTCGCTGCCCAACGGCGCTTCCCGCCCGGTCAGGAACTTCGCGGCGACATGAAACACCTGCACCACCATCACCGCCTCAGTCGCCAGCGCCGCTGTCTCCAGCAGCGGGCCTCCATCTTTCGTGAGCGCACCGATGACGCCGAGAATCAGCGGCGTCGCGATGGCCGTGCCGATGATGGCGAGGTCCGTCGGCTTCGTCCAAACGTGGAAGCCGACCTGCGGCGAAGGGCAGAACTGCGAGTCTGGCTCCGAGTAGTCGCAGTTCACGCCGCCGTACACGGCGTGGATCTGTTGCTGCAGCCGCGCATCGAGTGACCACCCCTCGATGGGGACACTCAACGCCACAGGCACCGCCGCGCCGACGCCGAGCGTCACCCAGTCGCCGACCTCCCACCGCGCGACGCTGGTCGGCATCGCCACGAAGTCGGCCAGCGTGCGCAACACGAAGTCACGCACCCACGGCCCGGCCGCTTGCCCGTGCTGGTACCGCCACGCGTCGCCGACGAACACGCCGCGCGGCTGCACCGGCTGCGGCTCAGCTACCGGCGCCGCAGACAGCGCCAGCGCCAGCGCGACGCTCAGCACCTCACAACCCCAGCTCGCGACGCACCTGCGCGATGGGCTTCCCGCTGAAGCGCTCCTTCACCTGCGGCAACGTGCCGAAGCTCCGCGTGTGCATGCGGTCGATGTAGAGCGTGCCCTCGAGGTGGTCGACCTCGTGCTGGAGAATGCGCGCGGGCCACCCCTTCACCCGCCACGTCTGCGGCTGACCCTTCTCATCGAGGCCGCTCACCTCGACCTCGCGCCAGCGCTCCACGTAGCCCGCGAAGCCGGCGACCGAGAGGCAGCCCTCGAAGAAGCCGACCTTCTCTTCACCCACCGGCGTCAGCGTGGGGTTGATGAACACGCGCACCGGCACCGGCACGCGCTCGCGCTCGTCTTTCTCCAGCTGCGTCAGCCCGGCGAGCAGCTCCGCGCGGTCTTCCAGCACCAGCACGCGCCACGGCACGTCGATCTGCGGCGCCGCCAACCCGACGCCCGGCGCGTCACGCATGGTCTGCACCATCGTCGCGATGAGCTTCTGGAACTCCGGCGTCTGAATCTTCTCGGGCGGCACGTCTTGCGCGCGGTTGCGCAGCACCGGGTTGCCGGCCTGAACGATGTGCAGCGCTTCCATGTGTTGGGCTCCCGTCGACACCGACTTCACGCAGCCGGTCATCACCAGAGCCGCCAGCAAGAGAATGAGTCGCATCACGCGCGCAAAATGACGCCGAAAGGCGGCAAGAAAAAGCGCTGAATCTGTCAGCGCCGTTGACGGCACACCCACACATTCCCACCCGGCGAGGCGCCGACAACCGCGCATGCCCACCGTGACCACCCGCCCTGTTGTGCCGCCGACGACGCCCACGACGCCGGTGGTCCCCCCGGTGCCCGCGAAGACGATTCGTGAAGCCGAGAAGCTGCTCAAGAAGGCCGGCTTCAACCCCGGCACGCTCGACGGCAAAGAGACGCCGGCGCTCAAGAAGGCGCTGAAGGACTTCCAGACCGCGTGGGGCGTCACCGCGTCGGGCACCATCGACAAGAAGACGCTGGAGCTGCTGCGCCGCACCAGCACGCGCATCAACGAGCACAAGAAGGACGGCTACGTCTCGGTCGGCCAGCGCTCGGGTGCCATCAAGACCATCGAGCAGCGCCTGCAGCGGCTCGGCTACGACGTCGGCAAGGCTGACGGCATCTACTCGCGGCAGACCGCCGAGGCCGTGAAGAAGTGGAAGGCCGACGAGGGCATCAAGGTCGCCGGCGCCATCGCGAAGCAGGGTCGCGCTGAGCTCGCGCGCGAGTTCAAGGCCGTGCAGCACGCGCCCGAGCGTCGCCGCCTCGCCCCGACGAAAGCGCAGACGCGCCTCGACAAGCAGACGGCGAAGGCCGCCGCGCGTGTGAGCGGCTTCGGCGAAGGCTCGAAGGGCAACTCGGTGAAGAACGTGCAGCGGCACCTCAAGGCCGCGGGCTTCAACCCGGGCCGCCTCAACGGCACGTTCGACGAGCGCACCGCGGGCGCGGTGAAGAACTTCCAGCTGAAGGCAGGCCTGCCGCGCACCGGCCGCGTCGACGCGCGCACGTGGAAGCAGCTGCAGAAGAGCTTCATCCTCACCAAGAGCAAGGCGTCGCCCGCGCAGGCCCTCAACGAGCGCAGCGGCGCGGTGAAGTCGACCGAGAAGCTGCTCAAGAAGGCCGGCTTCAACCCCGGGAAGATTGATGGGCTCTACTCTCGCAGCACCGAGAAGGCCGTTCTCGCTTTCGAGAAGAAGCACAAGCTCAAGCGCGACGGGAAGATCTCCGCGGCGGACCTCAAGAAGCTGACCGCCGTCACGAAACAAACGAAGGTCACCGCGAACATGCGCCGGCTCGCGCGCAACGGTCGCTCGGTGGCGATGTCGATGGGCGGCTACAGCGGCCTGGGCCTCTGCGCCACGGGCGTGTCGCGCGCCATCTTGAAGACCTACGGCATCAAGGTCTGGGGCAACGGCAACCAGATCGACAACAACCTGCCGCGCAGCCACTTCAAGCAGGTGAAGATGCCGCTCGCGAAGGCGCTGAAGATCCCCGGCATCATCCTCACGTGGGAAGCGACGTCGACGCGCCTGGGCTCCATCTACGGGCACACGGCCATCACGCTGGGTGACGGCAAGAGCTCGGCAAGCGACTTCGTCGAGACGAACACGCTGGCGGTCAACGGCTCGCGCCGCGGCCTCAAGATGTTCATCCCCATCAAGTGAGGCGCGCAAACGCGTCGTGGGCCTCGCGCGCGAGGTCTTCGACGATCTCGCCCATCGGCTTCACGCCGTGAATCTGCGCCACGCCCTGGCCCGCGCTCCAGATGTCCTTCCAGCGCTTGGCGCCTTCCGGCGAGCGGTCGGCCGTGAAGTTCTCGGGCACCGTGGCCTTCAAGAAGTTGGCGTGAATGCCCGACACCGCGTCGGTGTAGACGACGTCTTCGGGGCCTGAAGACACGACCATGTTCTTGTACGCCTCCGCCGCGCCGCACTCGGTCGACGCGATGAAGCGCGTGCCGATGTAGCAGAGCTCCGCGCCCAGGCTTAAGGACGCCAGCACCTGCCGCCCGTCGCTGATGCAACCCGCCGCGAGGATGGGCACCTTGAGCTCTTCAGCCAGCCACGGCACCAGGACGTACGGAGAGATGCGGCCCGCGTGGCCACCCGCGCCCGCCGCCACCGCGATGATGGCGTCGACGCCCGCGCCCACTGCCTTCTTGCCGTGCGCGAGCGAGATGACGTCGTGGAACACCAGCCGGCCGTGCTCGTGCGCCTTCTTCACCACCGGCGTCGGGTTGCCGTAGCTGGTGACGATGACGGGCACGCCGTACTCGATGCACGCGGCGAGGTCGGCTTCCACGCGCTCGGGCGGCGTCAGCCCGATGGTCAAGTTGATGCCGATGGGCTTGTCGGTGCGCTGCCGCACCCACGCCAGGTCTTCGCGGAACTTCTCGGGCGTGCGCGCGTTGAGCGACGGCATGCACCCGAGGATTCCGGCCTCGGCCGACGCCAGCAGCATCTCCTTGTTGGAGATGAGGAACATCGGGGCCGCGACGAACGGGTACTTGAGGCCCAGCTTCTTCGAGAGCGTCGTTTCGAGCTTCATGGGCCGTGCACTCTACGCGGCTTCACTTCGTCGACGGCCTCGCTTCGACGAAGGCCTGCAGCTTCTCGAAGAGCCGCGCGTCGTCGCGCACCGCGGGCTGTTGCCCCGGCGCCTGCCGGAGGCGCCGCGCCGCGTCTTCGAGGCTCGTCGCGGACTCCATGGGGATGGGGCTCACCAGCGAGAACGCCGCGAGGAAGCTGCGCACGAGGATGCCGGCCAACCCCTTCGACTGCACCAGCACGACGTTGGCGCGCACGTAGGGTTGAAAGCGGCGCGCCAGCTGGTCGCCGCGCTCCTTGACGCCCGGCGCCGAGCCGCTGGGCTTGCCAGCGAACACCAACAGCAACGACACCTGGCCATGGGTGTCGATGAGCACCTGCTCGTGCGCCGCCATCACGTCCATCGACGCGAGCGATGACATGTCGGTCCACACGCACACCATCAACGACTCGACGTGCCCGACGCGAAACTCGGGAGACTCATGCAGGGTCACCACCGCCATGCGTCGAGTCTGCACCGGTTTGTCGCGGCGGTGCTTCGGAAAACAGGGTGACAGGCGTCAGGGCGCGTTGCATGGGAGCGCCATGTCGAAGGCCTTCACCAGCGAAGAGACGCCTGACGAAGCGGTGCTGGGCCGGCCGGTGCAGCGGGCCGCGCGGGGCGCCGAGCGACCGATGACGCCCGAGGGTTACCGCGCGCTCTTCACCGAGCAGCAGCGGCTGCGTGACGACCGCGCCGCGACCACCGACGAAGCGCAGCGCGCGACCATCGACCACAAGCTCTCGCTGCTGCAGGCCACCATCGAGAGCGTGCGCGTCATCGACGTGCCGCCCGCCGACGGCGTGGTGCGCTTCGGCAGCACGGTGACGCTGGAATGGGAAGACGGCCGCGTGCAGACGCTGCGGCTCGTGGGGCCTGATGAAGCGAACGGCGCCGAGCTGCTGTCGGTCGAGTCGCCGCTGGCGCGCGTGCTGCTCGAGCAAAAGGTGGGCGACGAGGTCGAGTTCGTGCGGCCGCGCGGCGTGGCCAACGCCACCGTCACCGCGGTGACGTGAAGTCGTGCGCGCTTGGGAGTAAGCAACGGCCATGGCGAAGCGCACCCGCACCAGGTCACAGCCCGAGGCGCTGCTGCCGCTGTTGACGCCGAAGCTGCCGCGCACGCTCGACCGCCGCGCCAACAGCGGCGAGGCGATGGAGAAGCTGTTCGAGCGCATCAAGCACGGTGACGGTGAGCGCCGCAGCTTCCGCGAGCGCCGCGCGACGCCGCGGCTCAACGTGGGCCTCGCGCTCGAGACGCGCGACGGCGACGAGACCATGCGCCTCGTCACCAACGACCTGTCGACGTTCGGCCTGTCCATCGCGGGCGGCAAGACGCCGAAGAAGGGCACCAAGCTGCAGCTCAAGCTCTTCCTGCCTGACGCGCCGACCGAGCCGCTCGAGCTGGAAGCCGAGGTGCTGGGCGCGCTCGACGCCGAGGGCGGCACGCGCATGCGCTTCATCGACCCGGACCTCGAGGTCATGCGCCGCATTCACAAGCTCGTGAAGTGACGCGCCGCTTGTGGCTACAGTGCTGCGGCCATGTCTTTCGAGCGTCGCCAGGCCCTGCGCGCCAACGTCGTCATCGCCGTCGAGGTGCGTGACGCCCGCGGCTTCTCACTTCATTCGACGCGAGACCTCTCGAGCGGCGGCGTCTATTTCGATCGCGCCATTCCCCACGCCGTCGGCGCGCGCGTCTCGCTGTCGTTCACGCTGCCCGGTGAAGCGAAGGCCATCCGCTGCGACGGCGAGGTGGTGAACGTGCCCGACAAGAAGGGCTACGGCATGGGCATTCGTTTCCTCGACGTGGCGCCGGCCGACGCGTCGCGCATCGAAGCGTTCGCGCGCGAGACCCTGGAGGGTGTGTGAAGCAGCTGCTCGTCGGTGTGGTGGTGTTGATGGCGGGTTGTACGGCGACGCGCGATCGCGGCGCGCTCGATTGGTTGGGCAAGGCCGAGCTGTACAAGGCGCCGGAGGTCGACCGCTGCGCGAAGTTCAAGGCGGGCGGCGCGCCCGCGAGCCAGTGCGCCGAAGCGAAGTACCTCGGTGAAATCTACGTGCGCCGCCTGTCGGCCGGTGACGAGGTCTGCCTCGAGGGCGGCTTCGGCGACCCCGCAGGCGCGGCGTGCCTCTCGCGCGCGTCGGTCGTCGACACGGCCACGAACCGCGTCTTGCTCGAGGTGCGCGAGGCCAGGCCCGAGTCGAAGTGGTTTCACCACGAGCAGCACCAGTTCTGGTTCGAAGAGGGTGCGCTGGTCGACCTCTACGTCGCAGAACACGGCTACTGACCTGTCAGGCGGGTTGGAACCAACGCCTGACGTCGCGACATACTGTCAGCCATGGGCTTCCTCGACCCCGTCAAGCAGCTGAGTCCTTCCAACCTGAAGCGGCTCGGCAACGAGCGGCTGTCAGACCTCATCGAGCGTGAAGCGGTGCGCGCGCGCGCCAAGGTCGACGAGCTGCAGCAGCGCTACCCGACGGCGGGCCCGCGCGAGCTGAGCCAGCGGCTCATCGATTCGAAGAAGAACCTCGCGTCGATGGTGGGCGGCATCACCGGCGTGTTCGGCGCCGTCAGCGTGCCGGTCGACCTGCTGGGAATGGCGTGGCTACAGCTGTCGCTGCTCACCGAGGTGGCGACGGTGTTCAAGCTGCCGCTCAAGAGCGAGCGCGAGCGTCAGGAGCTCATCGACCTGTTGGGCTACGCCAACGGCATCGGCCCGCTGCAGCGCAGCGCCCCGCGCGTGCTGGGCAGCCTCGCGCAGTACCTGTTCCTCAAGGGCGGCTTCAAGGCGGCGTCGCGCACCATGCCGTTGGTGGCCGCGCCCATCTCGGCGTACCTCAACAACCAGCACATTCAGCAGGTCGGTGAGTCCGCCGTGCGGCACTACGACGGCTGGGAGCGCGCCCACCAGAAATCGAAGCGCGCCAACGACGCGTGACGTTCAGCCGCGGCGGCGAGCGAGGAACGCCAGCGGCAACACGCTCAGCAGGCCGAGGCCCGTGCTGCAGCCCTGCGGCGCGTCATCGCCGCCGCCGCCGCTGCCTCCACCCAAGCCGCTCGAGCCCGAGCCGCCGCCGCTGCCTGAGCTGCTGTTGGGCTTCACCTCGAAGCTGGCCGTGTGCGGCGCGCCCCACGGCTGCAGCGTCGCCGTCACGGTCAGCGTGCCCGGGGAAATGGGCGTGAAGCTGACGAAGGCGGCGTCGTTGGCGAGGTCGGCGACGCTCAGCGTGCGCGTCTCGTCGAGGCCGGCGCCCGACAGCTGCACCGTGACCGTCTCATTGCCGCGGGGCTGCGCGCTGATGACGACGGCGTCTTCGTAGCCCGCGCGCATGTCGTCGCCGGAGATCCACGGCGGGATCAGCACGGTGGCGCTGGTCAAGGTGATGAAGCCGCCCTCGCCGATGCGGTTGCCGCAGTGGCACGAGGCGTCCTTGACGATGATGGTCGTCGCCACGCCCGCGCCGAGCGCTTCGCTCACCAGCGTGTTGTTGCCCGCGGGGTCGCTGCCGAAGAACGCGCTGAAGCCGGCCACTTTCTCGTCGGTCTTGTTGGTGAACCACGCGCTCGAGTCGCCCGTCACGCGGTAGGTCAGCTCCGGCGCCGCGGCGTCGCAGGTGAGCCCACACTGCAGGCTCAACGACACGCGCGTGCGCGACACGCCAAACTCGTTGAAGCCCTCGAACATGCCGGTGAGCGACCCGGAGATCTGGGCCCACGCCGGCACCGCCGCCATCACCACCGCCACAAGGAGCGTTCTCATGGGGCGCATTGTGACCCAAACTGCCTGAGAAGACGGTCGGGGTCTTTTTCCCCAAACAGGGTTGCCGAGAAGCCAGCTCGTTGGAAGTATGGCGGCCGATTTGGGGCTTATTTCCCCTGAACGACGGGGCTGAACGCCCCATTGAGGCCGCTAACGTGTCGAAAGAATTCACTGACTCACCCCCCGAAACAGGAGACCCGATGCACGCGCACACCCGCCAGACCCAGGCTCAGCTGACCCCCGCCGCCGCGTTGGCGCTGCTGAAAGAGGGCAATGGCCGGTTCGTGAACAACCTGCGGGCCAACCGGAACCTGCTGCGGCAGGTCAACGAGACGAGCGACGGGCAGTTCCCGTTCGCGGTGGTGCTCTCGTGCATCGACAGCCGGGTGAGCGCGGAGCTCGTGTTCGACCAGGGCCTCGGCGACATCTTCAGCGTGCGCATCGCCGGCAACTTCGTGAACGACGACATCCTCGGCAGCATGGAGTTCGCCTGCAAGGTGTCGGGCTCGAAGTTGATCATGGTGCTGGGCCACACGCGCTGCGGCGCCATCAAGGGCGCGTGCGACGACGTGCAGCTCGGCTACATCACCGCGATGCTGGGCAAGATCCGCCCGGCGGTGCTGGCCACGCCGTGCGAAGGCGAGCGCAGCAGCAAGAACGAGCCCTTCGTCGACGCGGTGGCGCTGACCAACGTGCAGGCCACGATGAAGCACATCACCGAGCGCAGCCCCATCCTCGAGAAGATGGTGACCAGCGGTGAGATCGCCATCGCGGGCGGCGTGTACGACGTCCAGAACGGCACCGTCGAGTTCATCTGAAACGAGCCGCGCAGCGCGGCTCCGTGAAGTCGGAAGCACCAGCCATGACGAAGCTCCCTCCCTCGACGAAATCGGCCACATCGGGCCTCTTCTCTTCGCTCAGCCGCGACGTGCCCGCGGGCGCCGTGGTCTTCCTCGTGGCGCTGCCGCTGTGTCTGGGCATCGCCCAGGCGTCGGGCGCGCCGCTGCTCTCGGGCCTCATTGCCGGCGTGGTGGGCGGCCTCGTCATCACCGCCATCAGCCGCAGCGCGTTGAGCGTCAGCGGCCCGGCGGCAGGGCTCACCGCGGTGGTGGCGGTCGGCATCACCTCGCTGGGCTTCCGCGGCTTCCTGCTGGCGCTGGTCATCGCGGGCGCGCTGCAGGCGCTGCTGGGCGTGCTGCGCCTCGGCAGCATCGCGCACTACTTCCCGAGCGCGGTCATCAAGGGAATGTTGGCGGCCATCGGCATCCTCATCATCATCAAGCAGCTGCCGCACGCGGTCGGCTACGACAAGGACTGGGAAGGCGACATGCAAGGCGGCGGCGCGGCGCTGCTCGACGCGCTGCCGGCGCTCAACGCCATCACGCCGGCCGCCGTGGCGGTGACCGTGGCGTGCTTCGCGCTGTACTTCGCGTGGCCGCGCGTACAGAAACTGCCGGGGCTCAAGTTCGTCCCCGCGGCGATGGGCGCGGCGGCGATGGGCGCCGTGGTGACGCTCTTCTGGCCGGGCGTGCCGCTGGCGGCGGAGCACATGGTGGCGCTGCCCATCTTCAATTCGCTGAGCGACGTGGCCTCGGCCATCGTCATGCCCGACTGGTCGATGGTGCGTGACGGCAAGGTCTGGAGCACCGCGCTCACCATCTGCATCGTGGCCAGCATCGAGACGCTGCTGTGTCTGGAAGCGGTGGACCGGCTCGACCCCGAGCGCCGCATCTCGCCGCCCAACCGCGAGCTCATCGCGCAGGGCGTGGGCAACCTGGTGTCGGGCCTCATCGGCGGGCTGCCGATGACGTCGGTCATCGTGCGCAGCTCGGCCAACGTGCAGGCGGGCGCGCGCACGCGCCTGTCGGCCATGGTGCACGGCGCCCTGTTGCTCGTGTCGGTGCTCTTCCTCGCCAGCATCTTCAACCGCGTGCCGCTGGCGGCGCTGGCGGTGGTGCTGCTGATGGTGGGCGCCAAGCTGACGCCGGTATCGCTCTGGAAGAACATGTGGCGCGCCGGGTACACGCAGTTCGTGCCCTTCGCGGCGACGGTGGTGGCCGTGGTGTCGACGGACCTGCTCAAGGGCACGCTCATCGGCCTCGTCATCGGCCTGGTGTTCGCCATTCGTCGGCAGCAGCAGAACGCCATCGTGCAGAGCGAAGACGGCAGCGCCGTCACCATTCGCTTCACGAAGGACATGACGTTCCTGCAGAAGGCGGCGTTGAAAGAGACGCTGCGGCAGCTGCCCGAGGGCGTGACCGTCACGCTGGACCGCACGGCCTGCGATTTCGTCGACGACGACATCGAAGAGCTGCTGGTGGAGTTCAACCAGTCGGCCGCGGGCCGTCGCATCACGGTGCAGGAGACGCTGTCGGCCGCGGTGCAGGCGCGCCGCGCGCTGCTGGTGCCCGCGCACTGAGTCGCCGGAAGACGTAACGCCAGTGAAATCGAGTGGTGCGCGCCACCGCGACGCCACTTGCGCCGGGCGGAAAGGCGCTACGCTCGCGCGCACGTATGCCGAAGGAAAACACGTTCGTCGGTTCGCCTGAGTACGAAGAGGTGGACGACGCCCGGCCTCAGGGCCCGCGCCCGTCGATGCCTGTCACCACCGGTATTCCCCAGCGCCGCGGCACCGGGCAGCTGTCGTCGGGCTTCGGCTCGGCGCAGCCCGGGCAGCAGCGGCCTCCCTCGTCGTCGGGTGGCGGCCAGTCGGTCGCGCGCGGCACGGCGCTGCGGCCACCGGGCGCACCGACGGCGGCGCGGCCACCGCCTCCACGTCAGGGCGGCGCGGCGGCGGCCGGCACGCGCTTCTTTCCTCCGCAGCCGCGCTCGCTGCAGGAAGCCGGGCTCTCGCAGACGATGGGCGAAGAGCTGGTGCTCAAGGCGCTGTTCTTCGCGGGTGAGCTGCGCGGCGCCGACATCAGCGCGCGCATCAAGCTGCCGCAGCTCATCGTCGATGAGATCATCGAGGGCCTGCGCAAGCAGAAGTACGTCGACCTGAAGGGCGGCGCGGGCCTCGGCGTCGGCAAGTCGTCGATGATCTACACGCTGACGACGTTCGCCACGGACCTCATCAGGCAGATCCTCGATCGCAACCGCTACAACGGCCCGGCGCCGGTGCGGTTGGAAGACTGGTTCGAAGCGGTGCAGGCCCAGACGGTGCGCGGCATGCGCGTCACCAAAGACAAGATGAAGGACAAGTTCGGCACGAACCTCATCGTGAAGGACTCGGTGTTCGACGGCCTCGGCCCCGCGATGAACTCCGGCAAGGCCATCTTCTTCTACGGGCCTCCCGGCAACGGCAAGACGGCGCTCTGTCAGGCGCTGGTGCGTTGCTACGAGGGCGACATCTGGGTGCCGCACGCGCTGCTGGTCGATGACTTCATCATCCGGGTCTACGACTCGAACCTGCATGAGGCCGTGCCTGAAGATCAGAACGCGCCGGCCAACGACGCGCGCTGGGTGCGCTGCAAGCGGCCGCTGGTGGTCGTCGGCGGCGAGCTGACGCTCGAGACGCTCGACCTCATCTACTCGCCCGACGTGAAGTTCTACGAGGCGCCGTTTCAGCTGAAGGCGACCAACGGCATGTTGCTCATCGACGACTTCGGTCGTCAGCGCATCAGCCCCAAGGACCTGCTGAACCGGTGGATCGTGCCGTTGGAATCGGAGATCGATTTCCTGACGCTGCACACCGGCAAGAAGCTGCAGATTCCGTTCGACGTGTTCGTGGCGTTCTCGACGAACCTCGACCCGGCCGACCTGGTGGACGACGCGTTCCTGCGCCGCGTTCGCTACAAGCTGGCGGTGCAGCCGCCCGACGAGCAGCAGTTCCATGACATCTGGGCGACGGTCTGCAACGGCAAGCGCGTGGCCTACGACGGCGACGCCATCGAGTGGCTGGTGAACACGCACTACAAGCCGCACAACCGACAGTTCGCGGCGTGCCAGCCGCGCGACCTGCTGGGTCAGGTCATCGACATCGCGCACTACCGTGGTGAAGCGCCGCAGCTGACGCCAGAGCTGCTCGACGCCGCGGCGAAGAACTACTTCGTGAAGTTCAGCAAGAAGTAGTCAGCCGGCGAGCCGCGCCTTGAGCGCTGCGATGTCGACCTCGCAGCGCTCGACACGGTTCCTCAGGTCGCGGTCCTGACGAAGCATGTTGCCGAGGTCGGTGATGGAGCCGGCGAGCGCGGTGATGGCCGTCGCCGTGCGGACCTCCGACTCGACGACGCGCCGCGCGAGCTGATCCAGATTCTCGTTGGTCTGGTCGAGCCGCTCGTTGGTCTGATCGAGTCGCGAATTGGTCTGCTCGATGCGCCCGCTCAACTGCTCGAGGCGCTCGTTCGTACGCTTCCCCTCATCCCGAATCTCCCTCAACACCGACAGCGTCAGGTCCGTTGGTTCCATGGCGCCCAGTGTAGCGGGAGGGTCCGACAAGTGCCCCCAGGCGCCCTGCTCTTTCAGCGGCGGCGCAACGCCGCGATGGCGAGCAAGACGAGCGGCCACGCCGGCGCCGCGCCACAGAAGCTGAAGTCAGCGTCGCGGTACGCGCGGTAGGTGCAGCGCGCCTGCAGACACTGGAAGCCGCGGTCGCAGTCGCCGTCGTCGAGGCAGGGGTTGTCTGTCGAGTCTTCTTCTTCTTCCGAGGCGCGCTCGGCGCCGGTGCCACCCACCGACGCGTCGGGCAACCCGGCGTCGGGGAGGTCTGCGTCGGCCCACGCGGGAACGGCGGCCAGGAGCGCGAAGACGAGTAACCAGCGAGCCACGGGCGTGTCAGGTAACACGCACCACAGGGAAACCGCACGTTCTGGTGTAGAAGGGCCGTTGCCCATGGCGCCGCTCCCCGACGCGAAGCACCTGCTCGAGCTGCTGCAACGCGCCGCCGACGAGCTGAAGGCGTCGCAAGCCGAGGCCGCCGCGCTCGCGCAGAAACTGAAAGACGCCGAGGCAGAGAGAGACCGGCTCAAGGAACAGCTGGAAGACGTCGGCACCACCACCATTCCGCCCGGCCGCGAGATTCCGCTGCAGACCATTCCGCTGGCGAGGTCGCCGCTGGCCCTGTCGCGCGAAGAGAAGACCAGCGTGAGCGGCGGCGACGACCTGCTCGCGGTGCGGGTGCAGACGCTCGAGAACGAGCTGGCCGAGCTGACCGCCGAGAAGAAGGCGCTGCGCGAGAAGGTGCGCGAGCTGGAGAACGCCGCCGAGCCGACGCGGCACTCGAACGGCGAGCTGGAGCACGAGCTGTCGAACACGCGGCAGCAGCTCATCGTCGAGCAGGCGCGCGGCGCGGACCTCCTCACGCGCGTCAACGCGTGGGAAGCGCGCAGCCAGGAGCTTGAGCAGCAGCTGGTTGAGACGCGCACCGCCGCCGACGAAGAGCACGCGCAGCTCGAAGGCCTCGCGGGGCAGGCCAGCCAGCTGGAAGCCGAGCTGACGAGCGAGCGCGCGAAGACGCAGGCGCTCGAAGAGCAGCTGCGCACGCTGGAGCAAGGCAGCTCCGACGACTCGAAGAAGCTGTTCGACGCGACCTCGCGCATCGCGCAGCTGGAGGTCGAGCTGTCGGGCCTCAAGGGCCGCCGCGACGAGCTGAACATCGAGATCGGCAAGGTCGAGAACGAGCGCAACGCCGCCCGCGCCCGCGCCACCGAGCTGGAGCATGCCGCCGAGAAGGTGCGCGCGCAGCTGGAGGCCGTGCACGCCACCGAGCTGCAGGCGCAGCACGCCAGGCACGTCGAGCTCGAGCAGACGGCCGCCCGCGAGAAGGACAAGCACTCCATCACGGCGCAGAAGCTGCTCGAGGCGCGCGGCAAGCAGCGCGAGCTGGAAGAGGAACTGACGAGGAGCGCGTCGCAGGTGGACGAGCTGCAGCGCGCGATTCAGTCGCAGGCCGAGGCCAACGTGCGCGACACCGCCGACTTGAACGCGCAGGTGCTCCAGCTGACGAACTCGCTCGAGAACGCGACCGCCGAGTGGCGTCACGCCGACAAGCAGTACGCGCAGCTCCACAACGAGATGATGGTGCTGCTCGACCAGCGCGACGAGGCGCGGCGCGAGCTGGACACCATCAAGACACGGTTCGGCATCCGATGAAGTGGGCGGCGTGGATCCTCGTGCTCGCAGGGTGCGGCGTGGCACCGGGGTCGGGCGACGCGGGTGGTGACAACGCGCCGCCTCGCATCGCGACACGCACGCCCGACGACGTGCGCGTGGTGTACGAGCGCCCGCGGTGTCGGACGGCGCCGTCGTTCTCGCTGGTCGTGGAAGACGAAGACGTCGAGCAGACGCTGCGCGCGCGCTGGTTCCTTGAAGAGGCGAGCGGCTCGGTGGGCTTCGACACGGTGATTCCACCGAGTGGGACCGCCACGCGCGTGGTGTCAGCGCCGAGCACCGACGCGTTCGCCGTCGCCCTCGACAACCTCGCGCGCGGCAGCCGGCTGTTGACCGTCTACGTGACCGACGCCGACAGCTTTGATGAGCGCGTCCCACCTCGCGCGGTCGGTGACGGGGTCGTGGTGCAGGCCGTGTGGCTGCTCGACGTGCTCGACTGTCCGTAGTGACGGCGCGCCGACGAGGGCCGCGGTCGGTGGGTGGACAGGCTCCGAGCCCAGCCCGCATGAGCCCCGCGACCACGGGCACGCTGCGTACAGCTGAGTGGAAAGTGCCTCCCGGGCCGGCCCGCGATTTTCTGCCCGTGGTCCCAATGTACTTGAGGAGGTAGTCAACTACTCTCTCGGGTACAGTGGAGACACTGGTTCGGAAACCTGCGCACCTGTTGCGACCTGAGCGGAATGCACCGCCCACCACCCGCGAAGCGACTACGCGTTCAACGCCTTCATGACGCCGTTCAGGTGCGCGTCGACCAGCAGCTCCTGGTCGATCAACTCCACGATGCGCCCCGCCTCATCGATGACGAACGTGACGCGGCGGCTCGCCTTCAGCTCAATCCACTCGACGTCGTACAGCTTCGTCAGCACGTGCGCGTCGTCGCCGATGAGCCGGAACTGCAGCTTCTCAGCGGCGCGGAACTCACACTGCCGGTCTGACTTGTCGGTCGACACCCCCACCAGCTCGCCGCCCGCCGCGACGATGCGCGCGTAGTGCTCGCGGAAGTTCCGCACCTCTTCTTCACACCGCACCGTGAACGCGCGCGGAAAGAAGAACAGCACCACCTTCTTCTTGCCGCGGTAGCTCGCCAGCGAGAACCCGGCACCTTCACAGTCGCGCGCCTCGAACACCGGCGCTTCGTCACCGACCTTCAGCGTGGTCATGGCAGTTCAGCTCTGGGCAGGGGCCTTGGTCTCGAGCGACTCGGCGACCAGCTCGGCCACGTCGCGCACCTTGATGTTCTCGCGCTGCGTGTCGGCCAGACCGTCGCGGATCATCGTGTGGCAGAACGGGCACGCCACCGCGACCGTGCTGTCCGGCGCGCTGCCCTTGTAGTCGCCCACCTGGCCGGGGTGCTTGTGGTCCGTCGCGCTGGGGAACGGGACCTTCGGGTCGGCCGCGTGCGCCAGCGTGAGCGCCACTTCGTTCGCGCGGTTGTGGTTGATGCGCGTGCCTTCGTGCTCTTCCATCCACATGCGCGCGCCGCCGGCGCCGCAGCAGAACGACTCACGCTTGCTGCGCTGCATCTCGACCACCTCAAGGCCGGGGATCGCGTTGAGCACCTCGCGCGGCGCCTCGTACACGCCGTTGTGACGGCCCAGGTAGCAGGGGTCGTGGAACGTCAGCTTCTCGTTCATCACCTTGCCCAGCTTGATGCGCTTGTCCTTCAAGAGCTGGTTGATGAGCTCGGTGTGCGAGATGACCGTGTAGTTGCCGCCGAACTCCGGGTACTCGTTCTTGATGGTGTTGAAGCAGTGCGGGCACTGCGTGACGATCGACTTGATGCCCTTCCCGTTCCACGCCTCGACGTTCATCTTGGCCATGGTCTGGTAGAGGTATTCGTTGCCGCCGCGACGGGCCAACTCGCCGTTGCAGGTCTCTTCCTTGCCCAGCGTCGCGAACTTCACGCCGGCCTCGGTGAGGATCTTCGCGACCGCGCGTGACACCTTCTTCATGCGGTCGTCGTACGAGCCCGCGCAGCCCACGTAGAAGAGGTACTCGTACTCGCCGCCGTCGCCCCACTTGGGCAGCGGCACGTCACCTTCCCACTCGTCGCGCTTGTCCTGGCCCAGACCCCACGGGTTGCCCTGACGCTCGACGCCTTCGAAGACGCGCTGCATCTCCTGCGGGAAATCCGCCTCGACCTGCACCTTGTAGCGGCGCATGTCGATGAGGCGCGGCACGTTCTCGATGAACACCGGGCACGCCTGCTCACACCAACCGCACGTCGTGCAGGCCCACACCGTCTCGGGCTTCAGCACGCCACCTTCCGCGGCCACCAGCGGCGGCATCTCGACCTCGTTGCCGGTGGTGTCCTTCCACACGAAGCGGCCGTCTTCGGTCTTCTTGGCCGTCGGCAGCTCGGTCTCGTGGTCCCAGAGGAAGTGCTTGATGCTCTGGTTCACGCCCTTGTGCGTGAGCGGCTTGCCCGTGATGTACGTCGGGCAGTGCGTCTGGCAACGGCCGCACTCGGTGCAGGTGTTGACGTCGAGCGCGTGCTTCCACGTCAGCTGCGTGATGACCTTCGCGCCGAACTCTTCCTTCTCGAGGTTGGGCGAGGGCAGCTTCGCGCTCGTCGAGATGGTGGGCCGCTCGAGGGGCGCCAGCGTCTTCAAGAACACGTTCGGCAAACCGACGATGACGTGGAAGTGCTTGCCCCACGGCAGGAAGTTCAAGAACACCACGACGATGGCGAGGTGCGTCCAGAAGCAGAAGACGCCCAGCTCGTGCAGCACGTGCGCGTCGACACCGCGCAGCAGCCACCCCGTCGCCGACGTCACCGGCTCCCAGGCCGACCAGGTGATGCCCTGCGCGCGGAAGTGCGACGCGCCGAACACGAACTCCGTCACCATCAGCCCCGAGATGAACCCGAGAATGAGCAGCGCTTCGCCCGACACCGTCATGCGCTTGGGCTTCACCACGATGCGCAGCCAGAAGAAGTACGCGATGGCCAGCACCGACAGGCCCGCGATGATGTCCTTCGCGAAGAGGTAGCCCTTGTAGAGCGCGGCCAGCCAACCGAGGTCGGCCCAGAACGGCGCGTTGAAGTTGGTCAGCACCTCTCCCGCGCTCGTCGAGAACGCCATGACGAAGAGCATGAGCGTGCGCGCCTGCACCGCGAGGAACGCCGCGAAGATGGCCACGTGCATCAGGCCGGGCACGAACTCTTCACGGTCGACCATGCGCTTCTGGCCAAAGCCGAACTTCAGCAGCGCCATCACGCGCTCGCCGCGTCGGTCGAGGCGGCTGCCGGGTTCCCGCGCGAGGAAGCGGAACGCCGTCATGCGCCCCATCATCGTCACGGCGAAAAAGGCCAGGCCGCAGAACAGGAAGACAGAGACGAGAATGGGATTCATCGGGGCCTCCAACTAGCAGGAAACACGTTTTGCGCGTGCGCAGTGTGACAGCCCGCGTCACGATTTTTCTGATCTTTCAGCCCGCTGTGTCTGCTCCAGAATGCGACCTGTCATGCGACCGCTCCCGGGTGTGCTCTGTGCCGCATTTTTTGCGTGCGGCGGTTTCACGCCGGTGGTGCCGGTGCCGCCGTCTGACGCGGGTGCGACGCGCGATGCCGGCGCCGGGGACGCTGGCGAAGAGAGCGACGCTGGCGAGAGCGACGCGGGTGAACTCGACGCTGGCGAGACCGATGCGGGCGACGTTGACGGCGGCTTCGTCGACGTCGATGCGGGTGTGGTGAGCGACGCGGGCGTGCCGACGGGTTGGCGCTTCGTGCCCGTCGCTGGAAGCAAGTGCGCGCGCGGGGCGCAAGCGGGCATCGGCTACAACGTCGGCTCGTCGACGGAGTTGATCATCTACCTGCAAGGTGGCGGCGCCTGCTGGAACACCGGGACCTGTCAGCCTTCGGTGCAGCAGTGGGGCCCCATCTGCAACTACGGCTCGAACAACGTGTGCCTGTGGAACGCCGCGGGTGGCACGCAGCCGCTGGCCGCGCTCGTCTCGCACCCCGACCCCTACCCCGCTGACGGCGGCGGCGCGTTCCCTTCCGAGCTCGCGAGCGTGGCGTCGTCGCTGCTCTTCGCGCGCCGGCCCGAAAACCCGCTGCGCGACGCGACGATGGTCTTCGTGCCGTACTGCACCGGCGACCTGCACGCGGGCGACGCGGTGCGCACGTACCAGGTGAAGGCCGACCTCTTCGCGCAGCCCACGCCGCGGCAGCACCACTTCGCGGGCGCCGCCAACCTCGACGCGTACTTCGCGTGGCTGCGCACACAGCACCCGACGGTGCAGCGCATCTGGTTCATCGGCGTCAGCGGCGGCGGCTACGGCGTCAGCCTCAACCTCGGCCGCGTGAAGCGCGCGTTCCCCGAAGCCGAGGTGCACCTGCTCGCCGACTCGGCGCCGATGGTTCCGTCGGCGCATTGGAACGCGTGGGCCAGCGCGTGGAACCTTCAACTGCCGCAGGGCTGCACCGACTGTGACGCGGGCCTGCCCGAGACGATGGACTTCACCATCGACACCGAAGGCGACTCGCGCATCGCGCTGCTGGCCTACGACCCCGACAACGTCATCACGCCGTTCTTCTATGCGGGAGGCACCACCGCCGCGTGGGCCTCGCCGCCCTACGGCACGTACACCGCGAACCTCGCGCCGCTGCTGGACAGCTACGACACCAAGCCCAACGCGCGGTACTTCGCGCTGCCCGAGCAGAAGCACGTGATGATTCAGGGCTACGGCATGGTGCAGGCCGACGGCGGCATCAGCGCGCCGTACGTGTCACGCGATGGCGGCACCACGCTGCGCGCCTGGGTCGACGCGTGGATTACGGGGACCAACTGGACGAGCCAGCGCTGACCGCGCGCCACGCTGACTGAAGCGCTGCCGTCGACGACAGCAACCGGCTCTTCGCCAACGACACGCCGTGCGCGCGCGCCGCCGCGAGGAACGCGCCCGGCAACGGTGGCCGACACCAACACGTCGGCGGGCCGCCCGGGTGCGGACACACGAAGTTGAGGTGCGGCGTGTCGAGCCCGCCTTCCTTCCAGCCGACGACGATGACGAGCGCGTCGGTCTCGGGGATCTCCTCGAGCGCGTCGACGCCGACGAAGAGCGCCGGCTTTCCATCGGGCTCCGCGCGCCGCACGAAGGGCACCACGTCGAGCGACGTGAAGCCTTCACTCAGCTCCGGCAACTCGACCGTCTTCCACGTGCGGAAATGCGCGCCGGGCCCGAGCGTGTCGGGCGTGGTGCCGCGCAGCAGCTCGTCGGGTGCGAGCAGCCGGCCGTGCACGTCGAGCATCCTCGACACGATGTTCACCTGGGCGTCAGCAGCAGACACGTCGAACCAGCGGCCGTGCACGGCCTGAGCGTACTTCTCGGCCACGCGCAGCACGTCGTAGCGCTGCGCGCGCGTGACGTAGGTGTTGTCCAACACGAAGCCGCGGTCGCCGCGCGCCAACGCCGCGTCGAGCTGCGCGTGCAGTGACTTGAGCGTGCCGCCCATGAGGTCTCGGTTGAGGCGCGTGAGCGACGACTGCAGCGCCGCCGTCGTCTTGCCGGCGCCCTGCGGGCCCATCAGCAAGGTGAGGCCGGGTTCTTCTCTGGGCGTGGTGACGACTTCGCTGAAGCCGCCGGTCCACCACTTCGACGACTTCACGGGCGACGCGCGCGCGGCGGCGGTGATGCTCTCGGGTCGCGTCGCGCCGGGCAGCACCATCACCAGCGGGTCGAGCGCCAACACGGCACCGAGCGCTTCGACGGCGTCGACGGTCTTGGCGCGCTTCGGCCCACCGAGCGGCGTGTGCGCTTGCACCGTCAGCCCCAGCGAGAGAGCGCGCGCCAACACGCCGCTCTTCGCGTTCGTCTCATCGAAGACACTGAGCGCCACCTGCACGGCGGCGAGTTCCGCGAGCGACGTGGCCTCGTCCAGCTGGGCGCGCGTCACGTTCGACACACCGATGGCGCGGACGAAGCCGTCACGGCGAAGCGACTCGAGCGCGCGCACCGACGTCGCCCACGCCACGCGCGGGTCAGGCGTGTGCAGGAGGTAGAGGTCGATGGGACGGCCCAGCGCTGCGCGGCTGGCTTCACACTGCGCGCGCAGCGCCTTCGCGCGGCCGTCGGGCACCCACGCGGCGCCCTCGCGCACGAGCCCACCTTTGGTCACGACGAGCGCGTCGCCGCCTCGTGGGTGCGCAGAGAGGAACCGCCCAAGCCAGCGCTCGTTGTGGTGCTGCTCTGACTGGTCTCTTCCGTAGGCGAGCGCCGTGTCGAAGACCGTGACGCCCGCGTCGAGCGCGGCGTGCACCGTGGCGCGCGCACGGCTTTCGTCGCGGTCGTCCGCCGTCGAGAGCCGCATGCACCCGAGGCCGACGCGACCCGCACCGTCACGCGGCCAACTCTTTCTCCACATCGCGCTTTCGAGCCTAGCGGCTCGTGTCTAGAAGGCGCGCATGGCGTCACGCGGTGAAGCTCCCGAAGCCACTCTCGGTAAGGCCCTCGATTTCCTCCGCAGCATCTGGGCGCTCGACCACGCGCTGCACGCGCGGAGCAAGGCGATGTCGAAGCGCAACGGGCTGACCGGCCCGCAACGTCTCGCGCTGCGCATCATCGGCACGTACCCCAACATCAGCTCCGGCGAGCTCGCGCGCGTGCTGCATGTGCACCCGTCGACGCTGACCGGCGTGCTGCAGCGCCTCGAAGCGCAAGGCCACATCACGCGCGCCCGTGACGCGGCCGATGGCCGTCGCGCGCTGTTCTCGGCGACGCGCGCGGGCGAGAAGCTGGCCGGCCCCGTCGATTTCTCCATCGAGGGCGCGGTGAAGAAGGTGCTCAAGCGCGTCTCTCCGCAGGAAGCCGAGACGGCGCGTCGCCTCATCATCGAGCTGGCCGACGAGCTGCTCGATGGCACCGTGGCCGGCGCGCAGCGCGAGCAGGACTGAAGCGCGCGGATCGCAGCGGTGAGCAGCAACTCCGTCGATCATCGTCGAGGTGCCGGGTCTGCAGGCGACGCGAAGCTGCCGCCCGTGGGAAATCCGTGCCGTCGAGCCTGCGCCGCGCGCGAAGGTCGCTGAGCCGATGAAACCCCGCCACACCGACGGCTCGACTTCGACCACAGCATCTGGCGATGCGCACGCGAAGCTCGCTGAGGCTTCGCGACGCCCAACGTCGCGCCGACGGCTCGACTTCGACCGCAGCATCTGGCGCTGCGCACGCGAAGCTCGCTGAGGCTGCGCGATGTCCAACGTCGCACCGACGGCTCGACTTCGACCGCAGGATTGAGGCTTCGCGATGCCCAACGTCGCACGACAGCTCGACTTCGACCGCAGCATCGGGCGGGCGCACGCGAAGCTCGCTGACGCCCACGTCGCACTGACGGCTCGATTTCGACCGAAGCACTGAGGCTTCGCGATGCCCAACGTCGCACGACAGCTCGACTTCGACCGCAGCATCGGGCGGGCGCACGCGAAGCTCGCTGACGCCGACGTCGCACTGACGGGCTCGACTTCGACCGAAGCACCGAGGCTTCGCAATGCCCAACGTCGCACCGACAAGTCGACTTCGACCGAAGCACTG
>CAYWON010000016.1:0-5277 GCA_964459885.1 uncultured Archangium sp. | reverse complement strand
GCCCAACGTCGCACCGACAAGTCGACTTCGACCGAAGCACTGAGGCTTCGCAATGCCCAACGTCGCACCGACAAGTCGACTTCGACCGAAGCACTGAGGCTTCGCAATGACCAACGTCGCACGACAGCTCGGCTTCGACCGAGCGTCAGCCTCGCGCACGTGCGCATTCGCTGCTTCGTGGCACCTCAGCCGAAGCGCGACTGCAACGCCGCACGGACCTTCAGCGTCGGCACCGCGAGGCCCGCGTCGCGCGCCGTGGCGAAGGCTTGATGAAGCGCCTGCAGTTCGCGCAGCAGCCGCCCAACCAGCACGTTCGCGCCCGGCGTCGCCTTCGTTGGCGCGCCCGCCGCGGCCTCAGCGTCGCGCTGCGCCTTGAGCGCCAACGCAGCTTCAGCGAGCAACCCCTCGTCGAGCGAGAGCTCGTCTGCCAGCACGCGCAGCCGCGCTTCCTGCCGCCAGTCGGTGAGCAACGCACACAGCGACGGCAGTGCCCGCGTCGCGATGGCCAGCGCCGCGCGGCGCTTCTCGTCGCCGCCCACCAGCAACAGCGCGCGGGTGCCCAACCGGGTGCGGAGCCGCTCCACGTCATGCCTCGCGGCGTCGAGCTCTCGCTGCGCGCGGGCCTGCGGAGGTGACACGCGCCCGGCGACGGCGTCGTCAGCGGCTACCGTCAGCTCGGCGAGCCAGGCGACACGCGTCTTCGTAAACGGCGCGTCGTCACCCAGCCGCTGCAGCGCGGTCATCCACGCTTCGGCCTGGCGCAGCACCTCGGTGGCGTCGACGCCTCGCGCGGCGGCCTCACACTGTGCGTCAGACCACAGCGAGCGAAAGGCCTCGCGCAGCAGCGGCGACGGCGCGGCGAGCGAACGGACGAGGCGCTTCGACACCACCGCGGGCTTCTCTTTCCGGGCCATGACGTGGGGAAGCGTAGTCACGAACGTCCCTCACCTGTCAGCGAGCACGGAACATCGCGCCGCGCTGCACCTGTGCTTTCGTGACACCTCTCACGATGTCTTCTGACGACGCAGACCCGGCTCCGGCGCCACGCGCCTGGGCTTCCATGCCGACGCTGGTGGTCCGAGACGCGCACCTCTCGGAACCTGAGCTCGTCGACTTCGCCATGCGGACGATGGCCGCCGACGCGCAGCGAGCGGCGGTGCAGCACCTCGACGCGTGCCCTACCTGTCGCGAGACGCTTGAGCAGCTCCACCGAGACGTCGGGGGCTCCACGAAGATCTCCGACCCGTTGCTGGGCCGCACGCTGGGCGAGTACCGCGTCGAGCAGTCGCTCTCGCGCGGCGGCATGGGCGTCGTGTACCGCGGCTCGCAGCCCGTCATCGGCAAGAAGGTCGCGATCAAGGTGCTGCTGCCGAACGCGGCCGAAGACCCGGAGCAGATCGATCGGCTGCTGGCCGAGGCGCGCGCCGTCAACGCCATCCGCCACCCGAACATCATCGACATCTTCAGCTTCGGTGACCTCGGCGACGGCCGGCACTACTTCGTGATGGAGCTGCTGGAGGGGCTCCCGCTCGACGCGCTGGTGCAGCAGAGAGGTCGGCTGTCGCCTGCCGAGGTGGTGACGGTGTTGGACCAGGCGATGTCGGCGCTGGGCGCTGCGCACGCGGCCGGCGTGGTGCACCGAGACATCAAGCCGGCCAACCTCTTCGTCACCACCCTGCCCGACGGCGCGTGGCACGTGACGGTGCTCGACTTCGGGCTCGCGAAGCAGCTCGGCGCGAGCTCGGCGACGCAAGCCAACCTCGTGATGGGAACGCCGGGCTTCATGGCGCCCGAGCAGATCCGCGGGAACGCGGTGACGGCGGCGACAGACCTCTACGCGATGGGCGTCGTCGCGTGGCTGCTGCTGACCGGCGACGAGCCGTACACCTCGCAGAGCGTCATGCAGCTGCTGCGGCACCACCTCGAGCAGCCGTTGCCCGACCTGACGCGCCTCGCCCCCGAGACGCCGCGCGCGCTGGTGGCGCTCATTGAACGGCTGCTCGAGAAGAACCCTGAAGATCGCCCCGCAAGCGCGATGGCCGTGCGCGCCGAGCTGCAGCAACTGCGTCGCGGGCTCGAGACGACGCCACCGGGCGCGCGGACGGCCCGACGCAGCGGCGCCCGAGCTCGCAACACGCCCACGCGCGCGTCCGACGCGAAGACACAGCCAGAGAGCGCAGCCGCCGCGCCCGCTGCGACGATGGTCATTCCCAGAGCGGTGCGGGAACCCGCGCCGGTCGCCCAGCAGCGGTCTTCACGCACCGCCGTCATCGCTGGTGTTGTCGTCGGCGTGCTGTCGCTGACGGCCTTCATCGGTTGGCGCGCCACGAACCGCGAAGACTCAGAGCCTGGCCCGGAGGTCATCGAGGTCAACGACGTGCTCGAAGCGCCGCCGCGCGTGGTGGTGCCGACGCCTGTCCCGCAGCCGCCGCCAGCGCCGACGCCGACCGCTCCGCCAGAGGTGCCGCCCGTCCCCGAGCCGGTCGTCGTCACGCCGCCAACGCCGCGGCCCGTCGCAGGACCGACCCAGTCCTCGGTGCAACGCAAGCTCGACGCCGCGCGTGCGCAGGCCCAGAAGCTCCCCACGCCAGCGGTGCGCCGCATGATGACGCTCGAGCTCGACACGCTCGAGTCGACGCTGAAGGGTGGTGGCAGTCCGCGCGAGATCTCGCGGTCGCTGCAGGAAGTGCTCGAGAAGTACGACTCGATGTAGCGCGGCGATCGCCTCGACGAGACATTGTGCGCAGAGGAGCCACTGCGCTCTCAAGGGCCGAGCCGACGCGCATGAAGTCGTCCCTCGACGCGCCGACCAACGTCCCGAGCGAGTCTCGTGTCTGCGCAACTTCGATGAAGGGCTCTGAGGCGAGCGCGGCGCACCAGTCGACCGTGCGGGTACTCCGTCACGCCGCCGCGGCAGTCCACTCGCCGACCATCGCCCGTGGCGAGTCTGTGTCTGCGCGAGTCGTTGAAGCCGCGCGGCTGTGGCTGAACGCACGACATGCGCCGAGTGCCGCGACGGCCTACGCTCGCTGCGATGCTGACGGCGCTCCTCACTTCCCTGCTCACGGCGACGCCCGCCACTGGCCTCACGCTGTCCGTGCAGGTCGGCCGCGACGCCACGCCGCCCACCGCGTACCTCGACGCGCTCGAGCAGGACTTCCTCGCCGTCGGCCAGCCGGTGCGGCGGCTCGACACTTCCTGCGAAGGCGAGCGCGCGTGCCTCATCGCTGCCGCACACGCCGAGCGCCTGCCCAGCGTCGTCGCTGTCACGCTGGCGGCGGGAAAGAAGCAGACCACCATCGACCTCGAGGCCGTGCGTGTGCGTGACGGCGCCACCATCGGGCAGCTCACCTTCGTCGTCGTGGGCCGCCTCGGTGACGCCGAGCACACGGCGGTGAAAGACTTCGCCACGAGGCTCATCGACACGCTGGGTGAAGCGCCGCTGGACCGGCCGGTGGTCGTCGCGCCCATCCCCCTCACACCCGAGAAGCCCGTCGACCCGCTCGCGTTGACGACGCCTGCGCCGGCGCCCGCACCGCGCACGAAGGTGCCGGCGATCTTGCTCGGCGGCGGGGCGCTCGCGAGCGCTGTGACGTCGGGTGTCTTCCTCGGCCTCGCCACCGACGCGCGCGCGCAGCTCGAAGGGCTGCCTGCGCAACCGGACATCACGCGGCGCGACGCGACCGACCTCGCCGCGAGCGCCAACCGCGACTACTCGGTGGCGCTGGCCACGGGCATCGCGGCCGGTGCGCTGGCGACGGGCGCGCTCATCTGGCTGCTGGCGGACTAGCGACTACAGCTTGTTGAAGTACGGCGAGAGCAGCACCGACATCGGCCGCTGGTCGTAGACGCCGCCTACAGTCGCGGCGCCCGGCTGCACGATGGCGAACTGCGAGCCCGGAACGCCGGGGATGAGCACCATGCCCTGCGGCGTCGCGACCAGCCCGAGGTACGCGTAGCGGCCCGGCGTGGTGACCTGGATGACGCTGAAGCCGCCGTTGCCGTCCATGCGCGGCATGCGCGAGTCGGCGTCGGGCGTCACCCACACGCGCCCGTCGCCAAACGTGCCGTTGAAGCCCCACGCCGACGCCAACGACGGCCCGGGGTGCATCGTGGCCTGTCGGCCAGCCGCGTTGCTGGTCACGCACACGAAGCGCGTCTCCGACGCGGCCGCCGTCCCACACACGGCGCCGTGCCACGACAACGAGCCGCCCTGCACAGGAAACCCGGTGCCCGGGTCCGACACGTCGAAGCCCTTCACGACGTCGAACGACGCCGAGTTCAGATCAGGCGCCGCTGTCACGGTGAGGATGTGCGGAGAGAGCGGCGCTTTCGACGCGCTGAAGAACTCCTTCGGGAAGGCCAACAGCGTGTCGTCAGGGAGCCGCGCCATGCCCCACCAGCCGCCCCAGTGTAAGAAGCCCGGCGGCGCCACGAACTGCGCCGCCGCGCCGGACTGCGGGTCGAAGCGGACAGGCGGCATCGACTCGGTCGAGGCCTCCGACACCGTCCACACGTAGCCGAAGCGGTCGACCACGCCGCCTACGTAGTTGGGGAAGCCGCCGTCCATCAGGCTCAGGTGCGGGCCCACCGGGTTCATGGTGCCCGCCGCGACGTCGACCTCGAGGATGCGGTGCGCGTGGTACGGGAAGACGTACACCTTGCCGTTCGGGTGCAGGACACCGCCCGCGTAGAAGCGGCGCCACGTCACGCCGTCGGGCAGCAGCTCCGCGTGCAGGTCAGGGCCGAACGTCGTCGACATGCGCGAGACGGGGTCGAAGAGCAGGAAGTGTGAAGCCGTGTGCGCGATGGCCAGCACCCGGCCATCGGGCACAAGTACGCCGCCGAACCAACCGTAGGTCCCGCCGTCCATGTCGGGCGGCAGCAGCCCCTGCGCGACAGAGATGAGCGCAGACTCGGACTGGGGAACCGGCCACTCCGTCTCGATGCACGCCCACGTGTTGCAGATGCCCGCGTCGGCGAACGGGTCACCGGCGTCGACCCCCGCATCGAAGCCGGCGTCGAGGCCCGCGTCGTCTTCACCCGCGTCGACGCCAGCGTCACTGCCGCCGTCGACCTCGGGCTCGACACAGCGGCGCTCGACGCAGACCTGGGCGCCCGTGCAGTCAGCGGTGTCGTCGCACGCGTAGTCACGGTCGGGCACGGTGACGCACTCACACCCAACGAACAGCACCACTGACGCGACGCACAGACCCCGAAGCACGGGCTCACCATACGCGGTACCGGCGCACGCCGCGCGCTGACAGGTGACGACCC
>CAYWON010000015.1:9902-67481 GCA_964459885.1 uncultured Archangium sp. | reverse complement strand
TTCGGCGGTCGCTTCCGCGATCACCTCTACGTTGCCTTCACGACGCACCATGGCGGGCAGGCTACTCGCTTAGAGTGGCCGTCGTTACGGGAGGGAGGACCATGCACAGCCAGATGCACAGTCAGACACTCGCCGCGTTCCGCGCCGAGATTTCGGCCGTCACCACGCTGCAGGCCGCGTTCAACCGCATCGCGCTCTCGATTGACGAGAACGCCCTCACCATGTGGGACGGACCGCGCCCCGAAGACGTCGACGACCTCGCGGCCGACGACGGCTCGTTCTCGCTGCAGCACATTCGCGAGCTGCGCGCGCAGGCCGGCACCGCGTTGTCCACGCGCTTCAAGGAGGTCGAGCGCGTCATCGCCGGTCGCGCCGCGCTCGAGTCGCTGCTGCGCGCCGCCCTCAACATCGGCACCGGCGGCGTCGTCGGCACTGAAGGCCCGCCGCCCAGCGACGTGCTGAGCGCCCTCGCCCGCAGCGGTGCGCTGCGTCTCGACTGGGCGCAGGACGCCTCCCACAAGGTGCGCGAGGTGCTCGACGGCCACGAAGCCACCCTGCCCCGCCCCACCGCGCCCGCGTCGCCGCTCGCCAAGGAAGGCAAGAAGCGCACGCCGCTGCCCAAGAAGAAGCCCGCCGCGAAGAAGAAAGCCGTCGCCGCGAAGGCTGCGCCGAAGAAGACCGCGGCTCGCAAGGCGGCCCCGAAGAAGAAGGCTGCTGCTGCCAAGAAGGCCGCTCCGAAGAAGCCAGCCGCGAAGAAAAAGGCCGCGCCCGCGAAGAAGGCCGCAGCAGGCAAGGCGAAGAAGCGGTGAACCTCCGCGGGCTGATGCTCGGCGTGGCCGCGGCGCTGCTGTTCGCGTCGTGCGGCACGCCGTGCACGCTCATCGGCTGCAGCTCGACGTTGGAGTTCACCCTGTCCTCGCAACAGGTCAGTGACCTCCAAGCTGGCGTCGCCAGCATTCGCGCCTGCGTCGACGGCGACTGCGCGACCGTCGACTCGACGCAGGTGACTGTCATCGACCGCACGCTGCAGCTCTCGCGCACGACCTCCGACGCCGCGGGCACGGCCGACGTGACGTTGAACGTCACCCGCAACGGCACCGAGCTCTTCGCGGGCTCGTGGACCGGCGCGGCCGTCACCACCTTCGCGCCCAACGGCGAGACGTGCGGCCCCGTCTGCTCGCGCATCGGCCCGCTCACCGTGCCGTGAAGCGCTTCGTTCCCCTCGCCCTCGCGTTCGTCCTGAGCGGCTGCTGCGGCCAGGCGCTGTGTCTGGGCAGCGTGCGCTTCGTGCTGACCGAGGCGCAGGCCGCTGACTTCGTCGCCGAACCGTCAGTGGTGCGCGTCTGCTTCGATGGCGCCTGCTTCGACGAGTCGGGCGAGGCGCTGCGCACGCGCAACTACGACGCCGACACGCGCACGCTCACCGTCCAGCACACCATCGAGCCGCGCGGCGACCGCGGCGAAGTGACGCTGACCGTGCTGCGGCGTGACGACACCACGCTCTTCGCGCACACGTGGCCCGACGTCGCCTTCACGACGTTCGCGCCCAACGGTGAGACCTGCGGCCCCGTCTGCGGCAGCGCGGGCCCGCTCGCGCTGTGACGTGTTTCACTTGAATCACACACGTCAGCCGGGCACTGATGCGCCCCGTGTCTCCTGAAGTAAGCGGTCGCGCGTTCCTCGGTCTCATCAAGCACGTCAAAGAGACGTACGGCGCGACGTCGGTCGCTGAGCTGTTGCCCTCGCTGCCGGCCTCCACGCAGCAGGTCTTCAAGGGCCGCATTCTCCACGCGACCTGGTACCCGTACGACGCGTACGTGGGGCTGCTCAAAGGCCTCGCGCAGAAGTACGGCGGCGGCTCGGCGGAGTTCTGTCGCGAGCTGGGCGCGGCCTCGGGCACGCGCGACATCAACACGGTGTTCCGCATCTACCTGGCCATCGCCAGCACCGAGCGCCTCATTCGCGGCTGCACCAAGGTGTGGGCCAGCTACTACCGCAACGCCGGCACCATGGAGGCGATGCGCTGGGAGCCCGAAGACACGCTGCTGCGCATCACCGACTTTCCACAGATGGCGCCGGAGCACTGCCGCCTGATGGAAGGCTGGATGATTACGACGATGAACCTGCTCGGCGCCGACGTCATCGACGGCCACGAGTCGGCGTGCGCCGCGAAGGGCGCGCCGGCGCACGAGTTCAAGTGCCGGTGGAAGAAGCGCTAGCCGCGTCGCTTGCGTGGTCGGCGTCCAACGACGTCGCGTAGACGAGGACACCGGGCCACCGCGCACGCAACGCAGTCGCCAGCTCGCGACAGAACGCCCGCGCCGCGTCGTAGCGACCTTCGCTCCACAGCAGCTGGTTCGCGCGCACCGACAGCGTCAGCAGCTCGGCGTCGTCGACGTGAAGCTCCGTCAGCTCGGCCGGGTTGAACTCGCCGCGCTGCGCGTCGGTGCCCAGCGCGAGTGAAGGCGGCAGCAGGTGGTTGTACGCCTCTTCATCGAGCACCACGGCGACGTGCGTGAAGGTCTGTCGTGCGTCGAGCAGCGCCACGGCGCCCGCGAGCCAGCGGTCGCGAATGCGCGGCAGCAACACCTCGAGCGACTCCTCGTCACGCGGTCGCCGCCACACCTCGCTGGCACCTTCGGCGTAGACGGCGGCGATCACCTTGAGCTGTTCGCCGTGCCACGTGAGCGCCCATGAATGGCCCCAGTTCTCGACGTCGACGCGCAGCAGCTTCGCGCCGTCCCACACGTACGACTCGCGCCCCGACCGCTTCGCGCGCACCGCGTACTTCTCGTGCGTCATCAGCCGCTGGCCGTCGTACGTGTAGCGGTCGACGTTCATCGGCTTGCCCTTGGCGTCGAAGCGGTAGCCGGTGACGACGTCGCCCTCGCGTCGAAACACCTCGTCTTCGTGCCAGCGCTTGAGGAACCCGCTCCAGCTCCGCACGCGCACGACCTCGCCACGCGCGTCGAACGAGTAGAGCAACGCGTCTTGCGTGACGTCGGGTTGCGCGGCGAGCTGGCGACCGCGTGAGTGTTGATGCCGCTCGAACCACAGCGGCTCGTGGCTCAGCAGCCAGTGCGAGGCCCACTGCTGCGAGACAGCGCGCGCGTCGGCTTCAGCGATCAACGCCGCCGCGTCAGCGCGTTCGGCCAACGCGGCGAGCGAGACGATCTCAGTCCTCAAAAGGAGGGACGGGCTTCACTTCGCCGACCTTGATGCCGCCGAGGTGCTCGAAGACCTTCTTGAAATTGACGTCGTCGGGCGCGTACGTGACGAGCGAGTCGCCGACCATGCCGCCGGGACCTTCAGCGCGCAGCATGAGCTCCAGCACGCCGTCGGGCCGCAGCGTCGCGCTGCCGATGGATTTGGTCTGGGTCGTCATGACGCGTTCTCCGGCCGGTACTGCTGTTGCCAGTAGCTCATCAGCGCGGGGAAACGTCGAGCCCCGTCACCGTTGGGGTCCCCGGACAGGTAGATGGCGAGCGACTCGGCGTAGGCCTCCGACGCGCCGGCTTCACCAGCCTGCGTGTAGTACGGCAGCAGCTGCCCGCCGCGCAGGTCTTGCTGGTACGCGCGCTGGAAGGTGTCGTCGTTCTTGCTCGGGTAACGGCGCGAGGCGTCGACCGCGTGCGCGACCTCGTGCGCGACGAGGCTGACCGAACCGTGGCCGTTGCCGATGGGCGGCACTTCACGCGCGCCGCCCGCACCACCGCGCGTGGCGACGATGACTTCCTTCGAGTTGGGGTTGTACGCGCCGGGCACGTCGTTCCACGTGCGACCCGGGGCCCACCCACGCGGCTGCACGTCTCGCAGGCTGGGCACGGCGTCGGTGACGTTGTCGCGGCAGGCCACCACCTTCACGCCCGCGCGCTGCAGGTCTCGCAGCTGGTCGAGCGGCAGCTTCGCGACCTCGGCGCGCACGGCGGCGATGTCGGCTTCGTTGGTGTGCGTGCCGCGACCGACGGTGATGCGGGCGGCGATGGCTTCACGCTCGCGCACGTCGCCGAACGCGGCGTTGCTGGCGATGGTGGCCGGGCGCACAGGCGTGTCGGTGCGCGGCGTGTCGTGCACGTGCGGCTCGCCGGGCGTGTGCACGTGCGTGACGTCGGCGCGGGGCGTCACGTCGGTGCGCGGGGTCACGTCGGTGTGCGGCGTGACGGTGCTGCGCGGCGTGACGGTGCTGCGCGGGGTGACGATCTGCGCCGGGCCATCGGTGATCTGTCCACGCGGCTGGCCGAACGTGAAGCCGAGCGCGGTGAGCGTGTTGCGCCCCGCGTCGCCATCGACGTTGAGGTCGTGCGCGCGCTGGAACGTCTCGACCGCGCGCTCGGTGGCCGCGTCGTAGCTGCCGGTGACGCGCACGCTCTGCCCGTTGTCGCGCAGCCGCTGCTGCAGCGCCCGCACGTCGTCGCCCGCCATGCCGCGCTTGAGCGTGCGCGAGCCGATGCTGTGGCTGCCGGTGTCGGTCGACGTGGTGGCGCGCGCTCCATACGTGAAGCCCAGCGCACGCAGCGTGTTGCGCCCCGCATCGCCGTCGACCTTGAGGCCCTGGCTGCGCTGGAACGATTCCACCGCGCGCTCGGTGCGCGAGTCGTAGCTGCCGGTGGCCGACACTTCGAAGCCCAGCTCTTTCAACCGCGTCTGCAGCTGCTGCACGTCGCCGCCCGAGACGCCGGGCTTCAAGACGCGCGTCATGCCTGACGACGGCGGGGGCTGCGCGGCGGCCAGGGCGCGCGCTGAGAACGTGGGTGCGTCGCTGACCAGCGGCGCGGGCGGCGGCGCGATGGACGGGCGCGGCGCGGTGCCCTTCTTCCACGCGTCGTTCACCTTGTCGGTGGGCGCGCTCCACCCGGCGGGGCGGCTCGGCGAAGGAACGGGCGTGGAGACCTGCGGTTCTGCGTCGACCTTCGATTTCGGAACGACGACGGCGGCTGAGCGATCACTGACTCGAGAACTCATGACTGCGCGCGAGCCAAGCACAGCTGTCGGTCACCCGTCGTCACGTCGGCGCACCAAAATCTCTTCGACACAGAGAGATTGAAGCGAACCTACGTCTGCGCACCTTCTTCTCGGAAAACGAGAAATTCGTGAAGCCCTTGGCGTGACGAGGCTGTTCGCGAGTCACGCGCAGGGGCTTCACAAGAAGACCGGTTACTTGCGCGCGACTTCGATGCGGCGCTGTTCGCGCTTGATGACGAGGCGCTGCTCGGCGGCGCGCGCGTCGGTCACCTCGAAGCCCTTCAACCGCGTCTCGGCTTCGGCGATGCGCTTGTTGGCAGCGGCGACGTCAATCGCCGTCGCCAGCTCGGCCGAGTCGGCCAGCACGCGCACCGCACCGGGGCCGGCTTCGACGAAGCCGCCAGCCACGAAGTACGTGGTGGTGGTGGCGCCGTCGCGCACCGACAACGGGCCGGGCTGCATCACCGCCAGGTACGGCGTGTGACCCGGGCGCACGCCGAACAGGCCGTCGGCGCCGGGAGCAATCACTTCGTCGGCCTGGAGCGACGCGAGGCGCCGCTCCGGGGTGACGATTTCGACGTTCAGCTTGGCCATCGGTTACCCCTGCGCCAGCTTCTTCGCCTTCTCGACGGCCTCGTTGATGTCGCCGACCATGTAGAACGCCTGCTCCGGGAGGTCGTCGTGCTTGCCTTCGACGATCTCCTTGAAGCCGCGGACCGTGTCGGGAATCGAGACGACCTTGCCGTCGGCGCCGGTGAAGATCTTGGCGACGTTGAACGGCTGCGAGAGGAAGCGCTGGATCTTGCGCGCGCGGGCGACGACCAGCTTGTCGTCTTCCGAGAGCTCGTCCATGCCGAGGATGGCGATGATGTCCTGCAGTTCCTTGTAGCGCTGCAGCGTCGACTGCACGCGGCGGGCGACGCCGTAGTGCTCGTCACCGACCACCTGCGGGTCGAGAATGCGCGACGTCGAGTCGAGCGGGTCGACGGCCGGGTAGATGCCGATCTCCGTCAGCGCGCGCGAGAGCACGATGGTGCCGTCCAGGTGCGCGAACGTGGTGGCGGGCGCCGGGTCGGTCAAGTCGTCGGCGGGCACGTAGACGGCCTGCACTGAGGTAATCGAGCCCTTGGTCGTCGAGGTGATGCGCTCCTGCAGCGCGCCCATCTCGGTCGACAGCGTCGGCTGGTAACCGACGGCCGAAGGAATGCGGCCGAGGAGCGCGGACACTTCCGAGCCGGCCTGCGTGAAGCGGAAGACGTTGTCGACGAACAGGAGCACGTCGCGGTTCTCTTCATCGCGGAAGTACTCGGCGATGGACAGACCCGAGAGGGCCACACGCGCGCGGGCACCAGGCGGCTCGTTCATCTGACCGAACACCAGCACGCACTGCGACTTGCCGGGGACCAGCGTGATCTTGCCGTTGGCGTCCTTCTTGATGTGCTTGCCGTCGGCTTCCTTCTCACAGGCGATCACGTCGGCTTCCTGGAACTCGTTCCAGAGGTCGTTGCCTTCGCGGGTGCGCTCGCCGACGCCGGCGAACACCGAGAAGCCGCCCTTCTCGATGGCGGCGTTGCGGATGAGCTCCTGGAGGAGAACGGTCTTGCCGACGCCGGCGCCGCCGAACAGGCCGATCTTACCGCCGCGGGTGAACGGGCAGAGGAGGTCGATGACCTTGATGCCCGTCTCGAACGCTTCGATCTTCTTGCTCTGCTCGGTGAACGACGGCACCGCGCGGTGAATCGGGTAGTGCTTCTGCGTCGGCACGGGGCCGAGCTCGTCGACGGGCGCGCCCGTGACGTTGAGGATGCGGCCGAGCGTGCCGGGGCCGACGGGCACCGAGATGGGCGCGCCGGTGTTCTTGGCGGCGGCGCCGCGGGCGAGGCCGTCGGTGGTGTCCATCGCGATGCAGCGCACGGTGTTCTCACCGAGGTGCGCGGCGACTTCGACGGTCAGGTTGTCCTGCTCGTTGCTGATGGCGGGGTTGGTCAGCTTGAGGGCCGTGTAGACCTCAGGCAGGCCGCCGGGCGGGAACTCGACGTCGACGACGGGACCGAGGATCTGCGTGATGCGACCAGTGGTGGAGACGGAAGCGCTCATGGCGGGCGCGCGCGTACCACCGGGTCTGTACCCCTGCAACATGGATCAGAGGCCGCCGTAGAAGCGGTGCTTACGAGCCGATTACGGGCGTCGCCGCGCGCAACTGCCTTCATGGAAGCGGTGTCTTCTGCGGCGCATCGTCGGGGACGACCCGCGCTGGCACCTCGGCTCCACACACGAGGTCGCGCACCTCATGCATGCGGCACTTGAAGTCACTTTTGGTCCTCCCAGAGCCAAAAGTGACTTGAGAACCGTCGCTTCGGAGTTCGCGAGGCCAGCTCGGGTCGGCTGCCAGCGTCAGAATGCTGCCCACCCGCCCGTCCGCACAGGCGAATGCTCTACGGCGACCAGAAATCACGGCAGATGGCGCGGTCGATTCTGCCGTCGACCTCGCGCTTCGCCACCCGTGCGCGCGTGGCTGTTCACCGCGCCGCGCGCCGAGAGACGGCCTACACGCTGCGCCTGCTCACCCGTGACCACGAAGCGTGGGAAGACGGCGTCGACTTCGGCGAAGCGGCGTGGCGCGCGCTGCCGACCGTCATCTCGGCCCGCCGCAGCGCCGACAAGCTCAACCACTTCATGCGCTGGGCCGCCGCGCGCACCCGGAAGCTCGCTGTCACCGAGCGCCTCGACACGCTGCGCAGCACCCTGCCCGACGGCCTCATCGGCGAGCACGCACTCAGTCATCTCGAGCGCGACCGCCGCATCGCCCCGCCGAAGCCGGGCGAGCGCCCGTGGCGGCGTCACTCTGTGTTCCTCGACCGTGGGCTCATCGCCAGCGCGCTGCGCCAGCTGCTCGACGAGGTCGACGGCGTGCGCTGGCTGCACCGCTGCCTCAAGACCGCGAGCCGCGCTGTGCACAATCGCCGCGTGACGCCGGGCCCGCACCGGCTGCTCGGTCGACCGCAGGTGCTGCCCTTCCTCGACGCCGTCGAAGCGGACCGCGTGGCGCACTTCGTCGTCAGTGATTTCTGCCGCGTGTACCAGCACACCCGCGACGCCCAGCGCGCCGCGGTGGCCGCCGCTGCGTGCATCGAGCTGCCCGCGTTTGATTGGTTCTACGACCGGGGCTGACGTCACCGCTGCTACACTTCGTTGGCGCTGCAACCACACCGCCCCATGCGAGGAGTAGAGATGAGTGACGTCACGAACGTTTGGCCCGCGCTGTTGACCGGGTCGATGTCAGCCGCCGAAGCCGCGACGCGACTGAACATCACCGAGGCGCAGGCTCAGCTCTTCGTGGACTTTCACCAGGCCAGCCGCGCGCAGCTGGCGCTCGAACAGACCCAGCGCACGCGCCGACGCGTCACCCGCGGGGCGTTGGTGGCGCTCGCGACCGGCGTCCTCATCTCAGGCGCCGCCATCGCCGCCGACGGCAACTGCCCCAACGGGTACCCGTTCTGTTTCTCGCAGAACCAGCCCGCCATCGCGTCGCAGGTGAACCACAACTTTGATCAGATCAAGGAATGGCTCGAGGCGAAGGTCGGCCCCACCAGCAGCGGCAACGTCACGGTGGCGGGCACGATGACGGCCAACGGCGCCACGGTGTCGGTGCCCACCGGCCGCATGGACTTCGGCAGCAGCAACCGGCAGATGCTGAGCCTCTTCGGCACCACCGCGGGCTTCGGCACGCAGACCAACACGCTCTACCAGCGCAGCCCAGCCAACTTCGCGTGGTTCAACGGCGGCGCGCACAACAGCACAGCGATGGCGCCGGGCAGCGGCGGCTCCGTCGCCATGCGCCTGGAAGGCGACAACCTCACCGTCTCTGGCGACCTCCGCAGCAACGAGCTCTTCGCGCCCGCGGTGGGCGACACGCCGGTGGCGAGCCTCGCCGACGTGGGGCCCGAGGTGTACCAGCTGACCGGCTCTGTCCCCGGGCACCCGTGTGACGCCGCGCACCGCGGTGCCATCATCGTGGCGCGGCCGAGCGCGCAGAACATCCAGGACTCGCTCTGCTACTGCGGCCAGGTCGACAACACCTACGCGTACTACTGCTTCAACCCGTAGCGAACCTGTGCAGGCGGCTGCACACGCGTGCGCCAGTCGCTGCGCGCGTGCGTCGGTGTCTCCCTCGGTGAGCAGTTGGAACACCCGGTGCTCAAGGTGACGCCATGCTCACCGTGCTCGTCCTCTCGCTCGTCACCGCCGCCCCGCAGCGCACCGCCCGCCTTCTCACCGCGCAGGAGATCGCCGCGCTCGAGGTCAACCACGCGCGCGTCGCCGAGCTGACGGCGCTGGCCCCATCGGGCGTGCGCACCGTCAGCATCGTGGCGCTGGCCATCACGGCGGGCGTGCCGGCGGTGTACCTCGGCGGGTTCGCGCTCTTCGCCGCCATCGCGGGCGGGCTGAACGCGGCGAGCGGCTACAGCTTCGCGAGGACGTTCAACCCAGCGATGGAGGCGGCCTTCAACGTCATTCCGCCGGTGGTCTGGGTGGCGGTGCTGGTCGCTGTGGTGGTGAGCACAGCGGTGCTCGTCGGCACGTACATCGCTGATGCGCCGCGAATGAAGGCGCTCAAGCAGGAAGAGCGCCGCATTCTCAAGGGCGCGCGCCGCGGTGCCCAGCCGCAGGAGCCGCAGCTCTCGGCGCCGCCGATGGTGACGCTCGCGACGTTCTGAGCGTCGGACTCGGCGAGCAATGCGTGCCTTGATGGCGGCGGTGAAGGCACTTCACCGACAGACGCGGTCGACTCCGACGAGCCCCGCGACCTCGCGACGAGTTCCCCCAACTGGCAGTGATTTGTAGAGCGAAAGCGGCAGTTTTCGACGGCCGGTTCACGTGAATCCCCTTCGCCGCGCGGAGAGGGCCTGCGCGTTCCGAGCAGCGCCAAGATGCTGCAGCCCGGCTTCCGTTGAGGTGTCGTTGCGACCAGCGCGCACTTCGATGGCGGCGGAGTCGCCACTCCCGTGCGGCCTGCAACCGACGGCGAGGTCGCGGAGCGAAAGGGGTGGTTCACCATCGGCTCACGTGAACCCACTTCGCGGCGTGCAGAGGGCCAGTGCGCTCCACGCGCCGGCTGCAGCTGACGCTGATTTTCGACCGAAGGCCGCCGGTTCCGAGCAGCGCGACACATCGACTGCGACCTGAGATGGCGCACCAGCCACCAGCGAGCGCGCGGTACGCTGCGCCCATGCACGTTCGCCGCATCGCGCTGGCTTCGACGCTGCTGTTCGCGTCGGTGGCGACCGCGCAAACGAAAGCCGCGCCGCCCGACTGGAAGCCTTCGGCGACCTACCAACTGCTCGACCTCGCGCTCGAGGCCACCGCTCGCGAGATTGAGCGCGTCGGCGCCCGCCCCACCATCAACTCGCGCGAGCTCTTCCTCATCACCGCCGCCCTCTACGACGCGTGGGCGCCCTTCGACGCCACCGCCGTCTCGTCGCACGGCGAGCTGCCACGCCAGAAGCTGCGCACCGACGACGCCAGGCGCCGCGCGATGGTGACGGCGCTGGGCCTCGTGCTGCACGAGCTCTACCCCGCGCAGAAGAAGTGGCTCGACGTCGCGCTCCGCCGCGAGCGCTTCGTGCCCAACCCCACCGCCACCACGCCCGAGTACGTCGGCGCGCTGGCCGCAAAACAGCTCATCGAGAAGCGGCGGCGCGACGGCGCCAACCAGCTCGGCGACGAGCCCGGCGGCGACGGCCAGCCCTACGGCGACTACACGTATTACTCACCGCTCAACCCGCCCACGCAGGTCTTCGACCCCAACCGGTGGCAGTCCATCCCCTTCACGATGGACGACGGCAAGGTCGTGCGGCCGGGCTTCCTGACGCCGCACTGGTACCGGGTGACGCCGTTCGCGCTGACGAGCCCAGCGCAGTTCCGCCCGCCTCCGCCGCCGCTCTACGGCACGCCGAAGCTCAAAGAAGAGGTCGACGAGGTCATCCACTACAACGCCACGCTGACGCCCGAGCAGAAGGCGCTCGTCGAGTTCATGCGCGACGGCCCGCAGTCCACCGGCCAGTCGGGCCACTGGCTGCGCTTCGCCCAGGCCGTGTCGCGCCGCGACAGCCACGACCTCGATCGCGACGTGAAGGTCTTCTTCTCGGTCGCCGCCGCGTGCTTCGACGCCTTCATCGCGGCGTGGGAAGCCAAGCGCTTCTACGACTCGTCGCGGCCGTACACGCTGGTGCGGCACCTCTACGCCGGCAAGAAGGTGCGCGGCTGGCTCGGCCCCGGCAAGGGCGTCGGCGAGGTCGCCGCCGAGAGCTGGATGCCCTACTCGCCGCGCTCGTTCGTCACGCCGCCCTTCCCCGGCTATGTCAGCGGCCACAGCACCGTGTCGGCCGCCGGCGCGCGCACGCTCGAGCTCTTCACCGGCAGCGACGTCTACGACGAAGAAGAGTCGCGCCGCGCCGGCGACCTCACCGAGAACGGCGCCAGCCACGCGTTGATGATGTCCATCGACGGCCGCTCGTCCGACGCGGGCCAGGCCAGCTGCGACGTCACGCTGCGTCTGCCCACCTTCAGCAAGACCGCCGAGCTCGCCGGCATCTCGCGCGTCATGGGCGGGTACCACATCCAGTCCGACAACACGGAAGGCCTCAAGCTGGGCCGCAAGGTCGCCGACACCACGTGGACCCGGCTGGGCGAGCTCTTCAGCGGCAAACCCGCCAAGCGCTGACCTCCCTGCGCGGCCGGGGCAATTCTCCCCGACAACCGTCGTTTTCTCTGGGGCAATTCTCCCCGCGTGATTAGACAGAGGGTTTGACGCGTACCGTCAGACCTCTCTCTTGTCCGGGGAATAGTTCAATTGTTTCAGAGTATTAACAAGGTTCTCGGGTGAAGGCGCGCCCGCTCGCAGCAGACGACGTCTCGCGGCTGGTCTTGTGGGCCGTCGAAGCGCTGGCCGCCGAGGTCGGGGTTGAGACCGACCCGCTTCGGGTGCGCCGGCTCGCGCGGGCGGGCGTCGAAGGGAAGCCGCAGGTCGACGCGGCGGTGGCCGACCAGCTGTTGGCCGATGCGCTCGACGCCTCGCGGCTGACGCCGTCGTTGGCGGGCGACGTCGCGGCGCACCTCGAGACGGTCGAGCTGCCGGTGGTGTCGTTGAGCGGCGGCGGTCTCGTCATCGCGTCGCGGCGTGAGGGCCGGCTCAAGGTGCTGCGGCCAGAGCAGCCTCCCGCCTGGCTGACGCTCGCGGAGGTGCGCGCGCTGTTGGAGGCGTACGACGGGGCGTGGCTGACGGCGGCGCCCGCGGCTCCGCTGCACGACCTGACGAGCGACGCGCACGCGACGGCGCGCGGAGACTCAGCCGCGCATCACCACCACGCGACGCCCTGGCAGCGGCTGCAGGCGCTCATGCGCCTGGAGCGCGACGACCTGTGGGTGGTGTTCGTCTACGGCAGCGTGGTGGGCCTGTTCTCGCTGGCGACGCCGGTGGCGGTGCAGTCGCTGGTCAGCACGGTGGCCTTCGGCACGCTGCTGCAGCCCATTCTTGTCCTGTCGCTGCTGCTCCTGGTGGCGCTCGGTTTTCAGGGCGTGTTGCGGGCGCTGCAGGCGCGCGTGGTCGAAGCGCTGCAGCAGCGCGTCTTCGTGCGCACCGCCCTCGACCTCGCCTGGCGGCTGCCGCGCGTGAAACCTGAAGCGGCGCGCGCCGGCTTCGGCCCCGAGGCGGTCAACCGCTTCTTCGACGTGCTGACGATTCAGAAGACGGCGCACACGCTGCTGACCGACGGCCTCGACGTGGTGCTGACCATCGGCATCGGCGTGCTGGTGTTGGCCTTCTACCACCCGATGTTGTTGGTCTTCGCCATCGTGCTGGTGGCGGTGCTGGCGGCGCTGCTGTGGTTGCCGGCGCGGCGCGGCCTCAACAACTCGATTCAAGAGAGCTACGCCAAGTACGACGTGGCCGCGTGGCTCGAAGAGCTGGCGCGCCCGGGCTCGGCCTTCCGCAGCGAGAGCGGCGCGGAGTTCGCCGCCGAGCGCACCGACGCGCTGGTGCGGCGCTACCTGTCGGCGCGGCGGTCGCACTTCGGCGTGTTGTTCGGCCAGACCATCGGGGTCTTGAGCTTGCAGGTCATCGCGTCGGCGCTGCTGCTGGGCCTCGGCGGCTGGCTGGTGGTGCAGCGCGAGCTGACGCTGGGCCAGTTGGTCGCCGCGGAGCTCATCGTGGCGGTCGTCACCGGCGCCGTCGCCAAGCTCGGCAAGATGCTCGACAGCGCGTACGACCTGCTGACGGGCCTCGACAAGGTCGGCCACCTGCTCGACCAGCCCATCGAAGAGGCCGACGCCGGCGGCGAGCCCATTCCCGGCAAGGGGCCGGTGCGCGTCGCGGTGCACGAGGCCGCTGACGGCAGCGGCGTGGCCATCAACCTCGCCATCGAGGCCGGCGCGCGTGTGGCGATTTTAGGCCCGCACGTGCATCAGCTCGGCGAGTGGCTGGGCGCGCTGACGGTGCCGCTGCGGGGCTCGGTGACGCTCAACGGCGTCGAGACCCACCGCGCGCGCTCGCCCCGTCTGCGCGGCGACGTCGCCGTCATTCAGCACGGCGACCTCTTCGACGGCACGGTGCTGGAGAACGTCACGCTGGGCCGCACCGCCGTCACCGCGAACGAAGCGCGCCACGCGCTGGCGCAGGTGGGGTTGCTCGACGAGGTGCGCGCCATGGCCGACGGCCTCGACACGCGGGTGTTCGCCAACGGGCAGCCGCTGACGCCGAGCCAGTGCACGCGGCTGTTGGTGGCGCGCGCCATCGCCGGCAACCCGCGGCTGGTGGTGGTCGACGAGTCACTCGAGTCCATCGAGGCGTCGGCCCGCGCGGGCGCCGTCACCGCGCTCACGCGCAAGGGCGCGCCGTGGACGCTGGTGGCCATCGTCGATGACCCGTCGGTGGCGCTGGCCCGCGCCTGCACCGAGCAGCTGACGATGGAGGTGCTCGAGCACCCGGAACCCCCGCATCACCGCGCGCCGGAGGGCGAACACGCATGAAGGCGTCTCCGTTGATCTCCACCGGTGACCGCGCCGCGGCGCTGCTGGTGCGCACGCCGCGCGCCACGCGGCTCTTCGCGCGCCTCATGGCGTGGCTCGGCGCGTTCATGCTGCTGTCGTTGGTCCTGGTGCCCTGGCAGCAGAGCGTCACCGGCACCGGCCGCGTGGTGGCCTTCGCGCCCGTCGAGCGCCAACAAGACGTCGACGCCGTGATTGAAGGCCGCGTCACCAAATGGAACGTGCGCGAGGGCAGCCGCGTGAAGGCCGGCGAGCTGCTGCTGGAGCTGACGGACAACGACCCCGCCATCATCCAGCGGCTGCAGGAAGAGCGGCTCGCGGTGGTGGCGCGCAAGGACGCCGCGGCGCTGCGGGTCTCATCAATTCAGTCGAGGCAGAAGGCGCTCGAGAGCTCGCGCGCGGCCGGCATTCGTGGCGCGACCAACCGCGTGGCGATGGCGAAGGAGCGCGCGCGCGCGTCACGCCAGCTGGTGGACGCCGCGAAGGCCGCGCAGCAGACCGCGCAGCTGAACATCGCCCGGCAGCAGAAGCTCTTCGAGCAGGGCCTCACCTCGCAGCGCAACGTGGAGCTCGCGCAGCTGGACGCGGTGCGCACCGCGACCGAGGTCGAGCGCGCGCTGGCCACGCTGCAGGCCGCCGAAGGTGAGTCGCTGGCCCTCGAGCAGGACCGCGTGCGCGTGGAGCACGACCTCACCGCGGCCATCGACGACGCGCACGCTTCAGAAGCCGTGGCGCTCGCCGAGCAAGCGTCGGCGGCGGCCGAGCTGGCGCGCATCGAGGTGCGGCTGGCGCGTCAGCAGACGATGGAGATCCACGCGCCGATGGACGGCACCGTGCTGCGGCTGTTGTCGGGCCAGGGCAACGCCTTCGTGAAGGCGGGCGAGGCGCTGCTGACGCTGGTGCCCGACACCGAAGACCGCGCGGTGGAGCTGTGGGTGGACGGCAACGACATGCCGCTGCTCTCGGAGGGCCGGCCGGTGCGCCTGCAGTTCGAGGGCTGGCCGGCGGTGCAGTTCACCGGGTGGCCGTCGGTGGCCGTGGGCACGTTCGGCGGCGAGGTGGCGCTCATCGACAGCGCCGACGACGGCGCGGGGCGCTTCCGCATTCTGGTGCGGCCTGACGATGGCGACGCGTGGCCCACGGGTCTGTACCTGCGCCAGGGCGTGCGGGTGAACGGTTGGGTGCTGCTCGACCAGGTGCGGCTCGGCTACGAGCTCTGGCGTCGCTTCAACGGCTTCCCGCCGACGGTGAAGCGCCCTGAGAGCGAGAAGAAAGACGGGAAGAAGAAGTGATGAGCGCGACCTCGCTGGTGCTGCTGCTGTTGGCGGCGGGTGACGCGCCGCTGAGCCCTGCGCCTTCAACCGCCGCGCTCTCGCTCGCGGAGGTGTTGACGTCAGCCGACGCGCTCTTCCCCGCGATGACGGCCGCGCGCGCCGACGTCGAGGCCGCCGACGCCGAAGCGCTGGCCGCTGACGGCGCGTTCGACCCGCTGTGGAAGACGAGCGCCACTGGCGTGCCCGTCAGCGGCTACCCGCAGGTGCGCGTCGATTCAGTCATCGAGGCGCCGACGCCGCTGTGGGGCGCGCGCTTCTTCGGCGGCTACCGCTACGGCACCGGCAAGTTCCAGACGTACTACGGCGGCCGCGAGACGTGGACGGGCGGCGAGCTGCGTGCGGGCGCGGCGGTGCCGCTGTTGCGCAACGGCCCCATCGACCGGCGACGCGCGACGCAGGCGCGGGCGGCCCTGGCGCGCGACATCGCGGGCCTCGGCGTCGAGCAACAGCGCATCGAGTTGGCCCGCCTCGCCACCGTCCGCTACTGGGAATGGGTGGCCGCCGGGCGTCGCCGGGACATCGCCCGCGCGCTGCTCGCCATCGCCAGCGACCGAGATGCGCAGCTGCGCGCGCGCGCCGGTGCGGGCGACGTGGCGGCCTTCGACCAGCAAGACAACCTGCGCGCGTTGGTGCAGCGCGAGCAGCTGCTGGTCAGCTCGCAGCGCAGCCTCGACCAGGCGTCGTTCGAGCTCTCGCTGTACCTGCGCGACGACGCGGGCGAGCCGGTGATGCCCACCGAAGCACAGCTGCCGCCGACGCTGCCCGAGCCGCCGGCGCTCGAGGCGCCCGCGCCGGCTGAAGTGCTGGCGCGGCGCCCCGACTACCAGCGGCTGCTCAACCAGCAAAAGCAGGCCGAGGTCGAGGTGCGGCTCGCGAAGAACCAGCTGCTGCCGGCGCTCGACGTCGCGGGCGTCGTCTCACAAGACCTCGGCCAGTCGCCGCGCCCCGAGGCCGCCGCGCTGGGGCAGACCGAGGTCGAGGTGAGCGCGCTGCTGGAAGTGCCGCTGCTGTACCGCACGCCCATCGGCCGCCTGCGCGCCGCCGAAGCGACGCTGACGCGCGTGAAGGCGCAGCTGCGGCTGGCCGGTGACCGCGTCAGCGTGGACCTGCGCGACACCAAGAACGCGCTCGACGCGGCCACGCAACGCATCGCGTGGGCCCGGCAAGAAGTCGACGTGGCGGCCGCGCTGGAGCGCGGCGAGCGCACGCGCTTCGACCTCGGTGATTCGACGCAGTTCCTCGTCAACCTGAGAGAGCAGACGACGGTAGAAGCGCGGCTGCGGGAGGTCGACGCCGTGTTGGACGCGCACCGCGCCCGCGCGGCGTTGTTGGCGGCCAGCGCGCAGCGGCCTGACGCCGGTTGAACTCGAGCGCCTTCTCCCGCAGAAGCGCGGGTCATGCGGCGCGCGCTCTGGTTGGTCCTGCTGGCGGGTTGTTCTCACACGTTCCCCGCGCAGTACGACGTCGAGGCCCTCAAGGCCGACTCGGCGAAGTGGCCCGGCGAAGCGCTGGTGCACTACCTCTCGCGGCCCGACGGCGACCCCGCCGCCGCGTGCCAGGCGTCGAACTTCGAGCGCATCGACTCGACGCTGGTCGACCCGCTCGTGGCGAGCCTCGGCGGCAGCGCGGTGTCGCCGCACCGCTGGTTGGCCTGCGCGCAGCAGCTGGTGCCGTCGCTGCCGGTCGAGCTCCGCGTCGCCTTCGTCGAGCGCCTCGCGAAGCTGGTGCCCGAGTTCGTCGAGAAAGGTGGCCTGCCGCAGCTGCGCACCACGTACCTCTTCCTCGTCGACCGCCCGCGCGACCCGTCGCCCGCGCTCAAGAAGCTGGCCGCGCGCGACCTGCCCTCGTCCGATTCAGGCGTGCGCGCGCTCGTCGACGACCTGCGCGCGTTGGTGGCGCTCGAGAACGGCGCGTTGAACGGCGCGCCGCTGACCGACGCCGTCATCACCGCGCTCGACGACGACGCGCTGCTGGTGCGCGTCACCAAGCGCGCGCCGGAAGAAGCGCAGCGGCAGCTCGCGCGCCGCACGCTGGTGCGCCTGCACATCGGCCGCAGCACCATGCGCGAGGTGAAAGAGCGCGCCACCGAAGTGGAAGCCGCGCTGCTGGCCACCGGGCGCTGGGCGCAGCCGCTGGCCTCGCTCGCCGCGCCGGCGCCGCAGCCACCCGGCACGTTGCCGCTCGACGTGAAGTTCTCGCAGGACATCGCGACGCAGACGGCGACGCCTTTCCTCGCGAGCGGCAACGAGCGCAGCGCGCCCACCATCGACCTGCGGCCCTTCGTGCGCTTCCACGTCGGCTGGAGCGAGCCGCTCGCGCTCTGCGATCCGCCGGAGCTGCTGACCGCCGCGCCCTGCGTGGACGCGCGCGACGTGAAGCTGGGCACCGGCTTCGCGCGCCTCGACGAGACCGGAACGCTGCGGGTCCTGGCGAAGTGGGCCATCGCCGACGCGGTGGACCTCACGCGCGCGGGCCTCGGCCTGGTGGTGCCCATCAAGCTGGGTGAGCGCGAATCGCAGGTGCTGCAGGTGCCGCTCTCGGCGCTGCCGCCGAAGTCGTTCTGCTTCGAAGCGGCGACGAGCGACCTCGGCCCCAACGTCAACGTCGTCGTCGAGGCCGCGACGCAGGGCCTGCTGGTCGACGCCATCGACGAGCGCGCGCAGCGGGTGCAGTTCGTGTTGCCGCGCACCGCGCTGGGCTTCGAGTTCGGCAGCTGCGGCGGGCGCGGGCTGCGCGGCGTCGACGGGCAGCGCGGCGCCAACGGCTCGGCGGGCTCGGCTGGCAGCAGCGCCAGCTGTCCCTCTTCGCCGGGCGGGCGCGGCGGCAACGGCGGCAACGGCTACCCCGGCACGGCGGGCACCGACGGCGGGCCCGGCGGCGACGGCGGCGCGGTGCAGGTCGAGTACCGCTGCGGCGGCAAGTGTGAAGACGACGACCTGCTGCGGAAGGTGTTCCGCTCTCGCGGCGGCCTCGGTGGCGCTGGCGGCGTCGGCGGTGCGGGTGGCTCTGGCGGCGCGGGCGGCTCCGGTGGCTCGAGCACCAGCTGCACCGTCAACGGCCGCACCAGCTTCGTGTCGGGCGGCAGCAGCGGCAGCCGCGGCAGCGACGGCGCGCGCGGGGCCGACGGGCGCAGGGGCAAGGACGGCCGCGACGGCGCCGTGCAGCTCGTGCACAAGTGAAGGAGTTCGCTTTGCAGCGCCCGGGCTTCATTTGATGATGGCCGCCATGCGCTGTGTCTCGTGGTTGGTGCTCGTCTCTTCTCTGGCCTTCGCGCAGACCCCGCGCGCGCTCTTCGATGAAGGCGCGGCGCTGTACGCCAAGGGGCAGTTCGCGGAAGCCGCGCTGAAGTTCGAGGCCTCGTACGCAGCGCGCCCGGTGCCGGTCACCAAGTTCAACATCGCACGCGCGTGGGAACAGGCCGGCGAGACGATGAAGGCCATCGACGCGTGGCAGGCGTGGCTCGCCGTGAGCCCCACCGCCGCCGAGCGCCCCGAAGCAGAGCGCGCGCTCAAGACGCTGGGCGAGAAGCTGGCGCGGCTGGGCGTGCAGGCCGTCACCATCACTTCGTTGCCGCTGGGCGCGCGCGTCTCGGTCGACGGCGTGCCTTCAGGCGTGGTGCCGCTGACGGTCGAGCTCACGCCGACACGACACCTGCTGCGCGTCGAAGCCGACGGCCGCACGCCCGTGGAGCGCAGCATCTCGGTGACGCTGGACCACCCGATGTCGGAGTTCTTCGAGCTGGGCCAGCTCGAGGCCACGCCCGTCACCACGCCGCGCGCCGCTGTGCTGCTGCCCGCGCCGCTGCCGCCACCGACAGTGCCGCGCAGCGCCGACGCCAACGCCGCGTTCGCGATGGGTGATGACACCGTGCAGGTGCACCTCGAGACGACCAACAAGAACGTGCGGCTGTACCGCTTTCAGGGGAACCCGAACGGCGAGTGCCGCGCGCCGTGCGACGTGCCGATTCAGCGCGCGAGCGAGACCTTCGCCATCGGCGGTGACGGCGTGACGCCGTCGAAGCCCTTCGTGCTCATCGACCACGCGCGCGGCAACCGCGTCAACGTGCGGGTCAAGCCGGGCAGCAGCGGGTGGTTCACCGGCGGCGGGCTGGTGTTCACCACCCTCGCGGTGGCGGCGCTGTCCATCGGCACCGCGTTCGCCATCACGTCGGGCTCGTCGTCGGGCGACCGCACGTTGCCCATCGCGCTCGGCTTCGGCGGCGGTGGCGCGGCGCTCATCGGCGGCATCCTCTGCTTCGCGCTCAACGGGACGAGCATCACCTTCGAGTGAGCGTGGAACAGCGTTCACGAGCAGCCTGAATGAGGACGGGCGCGCGCGGACCTTCGCTGCGCACGTCGCGAACAGGCCCGCGGCACGACGCGACGTGAACGCAGCTCGTGGAGTCGCGTTCTGTCGGTGATCCACCAACAGTTGGCATCAACCGGGGCGTGCATTGCGTTCAGTCCGTGAAGTGGACGGTGGGCGCGTGTCCGCTCCGACTCCACCGACAGCTGGGCTGACTTCGCCGCGACGTTGCAGGGCCAGCCGGTGCCGTGCGCGGCGTCCGTCGCTCCGTCGACCGCCCCCATCGAGGCCGCGTGCCGTAGGACTAGATGCCGTCGCCACGCATCAGCGGAGGCGGCACCGGCTTGTCGTCGGGCTTCGGCTCCGCTTTCGGCGGCGTCTTCACGGGGCGCTTGCGCGGCGGCGTCACCGGTCGCTGCGCGAGGCCAGCGTCGAGCGGCTCCGGCGTCTTCTCAACCACGGGCTCCACCGGCGGCTCGACCGGCTTCTCGACCACGACTGGCTCCGCGGGCTTCGCCGGGACGACGGGCGTGGGCGTGGGCGCCTCCATCACGGGCGGCGTGTCCTGCGACGTCGAGCTCCAGCTCCACGGCTGCACGACGAGCACCGCGACGACCCCCGCCACCACGATCGCGGCCGCGGCCATGAGCGCCAGCGGCGGCTTCTTCTGCGTGGTGCGCGGCACAGCGGCGAGCGCACGCACCACGTCGGCCATCGACTGCGGCCGGTCGCCGGGCTTCTTGGCGAGCAGCTCTGCGACGAGCGCGCGCAGCGACGCCGGAAACTGAGGCGGTAAGGCGGGCGCGGCCTGCGCGATGTGCGCCGACATGACGAGCGCGGGCGTCTCGCCAGTGAGCGGCGGCTTGCCCGTCAGCAGCTCGAACAAGATGAGCCCCAGCGCGTAGACGTCGGCGCGGAGGTCCACGGCGACGCCCGCGGCCTGCTCGGGCGCCATGTACTGCGGCGTGCCCACCACCGCGCCGTGCGTCGTCAGCTGCTGATCAATCGGCGTGACCACCTTCGCCACGCCGAAGTCGACCAGCTTCACGAACGGCCGACCGCCGCGCTGCAGCACGATGACGTTGTCGGGCTTCAGGTCGCGGTGCACGACGCCAGCGCGATGCGCGACGTCCATCGCCTCGGCCATCTGCGTGACGAGGTCGAGCGCCAACGGCAGCTCGACAGGTCCTCGGCGGATCAACGCGCTGACCGTCTCGCCGTCGAGGAACTCCATGACGAAATAGAACTGACCGTCTTCGGAGCCCGAGTCGATGATGTCGACGATGTGTGGATGACCGAGCCGGCTGGCCGTCATCGCCTCGCGACGGAAGCGCTCGACGAAGCTGGGGTCGAGGCTGAGCTCGGGCCGCATCAACTTGAGCGCGAGCGTGCGACCCAGCTCGAGGTGCGTGGCGCGGTAGACCTCGCCCATGCCGCCAGCGGCGAGGCGCGCTTCCAGACGATAGCGACCGCCGATGACGCGGCCGGTGATCTCACCCGACGGCGGCGCGGTCTTGGCGAGGCCGCTCGGGCTGGCGAGCTCCGCGGTCGGCGTCGCGTAGCCGCGCTTCTCGGCGTACCAGGTGAGAATCGCCACCATCGAGTTGAGGCTGGCGACCACCTCTTCACGACCGACGCGCACGCCTGACTCATCGAGGCTGCCTGCGTGGTCGTGCGCCGAGAGGTTGCCCCACGCCTGCACCGTGCCCATGTGCGCCAGCACGTTGGTGGGCACGATCCCCGAGTTGGCCTTCTGGCGGAACTTCGAGACCAGCTCTTCGAGCGTGGCCTTGCCGGGCGTCTGCTTGAGCTCGTCGGTGACGAGCGAACGCATGAGCGTCTCGAGCACGAGCCGCGCGTTCTGCATCACGCCCTTGTAGTCCTGCGCGCGGCCGCGGCTGACGATGGCCTCGAGGTCTGCGCGCGCGCGCCCGAAGCGCGGCGCGAGCTCGGTCAGCTTCTTGAGGAGCGGTTCGACGTCGACGGCCATGAGGGAGCGCCGCGGCAATGTACCCGAAGTGCGCTCAGTCGACGGGCGCGTCGTTGTTGACGATGTCGTTCATGAAGCGCAGCAGGTCACCGCGGTACGCGCAGGGGTTCCGGCGGATCAACAGGTCGGTGCCCGTCGTGCGCTCGACCTCGAACAGCACCGTGCGGCGCGCGCCCGCGTCGGGGAACAACACCACCGAGCCGCTGGTCGACCCCAGCGCGCCGGTGTTGGACGTCTCGGTCGTCACCGCCTTGCCTTCACATGCGCGCAGCCACAGCGACAGGTCGCGCGTCTGCGCGGCGGTCAGCGTGGGCACGCCAGCGTCAGCGAACGTCGGCGGGCAGCACGTGCGGTCCTGATGCGTAAAGGTGAACGCGCCGGCCGAGCCGATGAGCTCGAGGTCGCTGCCGGTGATCTGATTGCCCCAGTGGTACTCGAGCACCACGCCGTCCAGCGGCGCCTCGTGGCCACCGTCAGCGCCTCCATCGGGTTGCTCCGGCAGACTGCAGCCGAAAGCGAGAACGACGACGGTCAACGCGAGCACGCGGGAGGTCATGTCGCGCTTCACACGCCGACCGCGCGCGCCGCGCAACGTGAACGGAGAATCGATGCGAGCCGCTACGGTTTCGGCGCCACCACCAGCTGCGCGGCGGGGAACAACTTCGCGTGCTGAATGCGCAGCGTCGCCACCTTCGCGTCGCGACCCGCGTCTTCGACGGGCGTGTATTTCCACGGCGCCGAGCCGGGCGCCGACGTCACCTGCGCGCCGTCGCAGAACTCGAACGTCCGCGTGCCGAACTCGTCCTCCTGCGCGAAGTAGATGGTGGGCGCGCCAGGCTTCGCGCCGCTGCACGACGCCTTCGCGACCTCCCGTCGCTCGTCGCACTGCGCAAGCCACTTCTCCACCTTCACGCGGTGCCGGGTGAACTTCGCCAGCTCCGGCAGGCGCGGCACGTCTTGCTTCGCCCGCGTCACCAGCTGCGCGCCCTTCTCGAGAATCGCGGCGAACACGGGCGACTGACCCAGCGGGCACTTCGCCAGCGCGGTCAACGTGGCGTCGTGCACCTCGACCAGCTTCGGCAGCTGCGCGCCGGCCTGCTCCAGCATCGGCAGCTGCGCTTCGCTGAACGTCGTGCCGTGCGCGAGGAAGCCTTTGAGCAGCGTGTTCACCGAACGGAGCTCCTCGGCGAGCCACTGCGGCTCCGCGTCACACACGGCCGCCGGCGGCGCGTACTCGGTGTACTTCGCCTCCAGCTTGCCGACGCGCACCTCCACGGCGCGCTCGGCGTGAGCCACCGTGGCGACGAGCAGCACCAACGTGAGCGCTCTCATGACCGCGGCATGAAACGCCATTCGTGCGCCGCGCGCAGCAGTGACGCCGCGCACGTCACCAGAAGAGGACGTCGTCAGGCGGCGGCGTCGAACTTCACCGTCGCGCGCTCCATGACGAACTCCAGCGTGCGCAGGTGCATGCCGAGGCCCATCAACTGCGTGACGACGTTGGTGTCATCGAGCGCCTTCTTCATCGTCGCGGGCTTGAGGCCGAAGCGGACCTTCGCTTCGTTCACCATCAACCCCATCGCTTCCTTGTCGAAGGTGAGGCCTTCCTTCTGCGCGATGGCGCGGAGGATGACCGCGAGCCGCAGCTTGCGCTCGGCTTCGACGCGCAGCGCTTCGTCCTTCTGCCAGCCGTCGAGCGCTTCCCGCAGCTCATCGGGGCTGAAGTCGCGCGACGCGAGGAAGGGCTCCTCGAGGCGCGCCCAGTCCCGGCGGATCTCTTCGTCGATGAGCGCGGCGGGCATCACCACCTCGACCCTGTCGATGAGCGCGTCGATGACGGTGTCGCGCGCTTCGTCCCGCGCTTCCATGAAGCGCTCCTCTTCGAGCATCGCGGCGACGCCTTCCAGCGCGGCCTCCAGCGTCTCGGCCTTCTTGTCGAGCAGCGCGAGGTACGCGGGGCTCTCGCGGTCCGGCAGCGTCTGGTGCGTGGCCTTCACCACGTCGACGAGCCAGTGCACCGTGCCGGCTTCGTTCTCTGAAGCGAGCTGCAGGCTGTCGCCCACCGCGCACTCCAGCAGCGCCTCGTCGAGCCAGGGCAACGTGTCGCCGTCGCCCACGGTGACCGCGAGCGCCTGGCGCGCGCTGAAAGGCAGCAGCTTGCCTTCGATGTACCCGAGCAGGTCGACCTCGACGACGTCGCCCAGCTGCACGCGCTCGCCGTACTTGCGCGCCTTCTTGGGCGCGCGCTCGCTGACGATCTGATCTGCCAACGCGACAATCTCTTCGTCGGTGATGGGGCTCGGCGTCGGCGCGACGACCGCGAGGCCCTCGAGCGAGGGCGCTTCAACCTGCGGCACGCCGGGCGGCAACGGCGGCTGCTGCGGCACGGCGACGTTGGCCAGCTTGCGCTGGAAGAAGGCCTGCTCGGTGCTGGTGCGCTTCATGAGAACCACGCTCCAATCGCCGACGACACCGTCGAGATGGCCGCGCCGACCTGCGAGACGACGGGGATGTTGGACGCCGCGGCCACCGAGCCGAGCGCGGTGATGACGGCGGTGGTGCGGCGGCCGACGCCGGCGTTCGGGTCACGCAGCGCGCGGGCGGCGTCACGCACGTCGAGCGCGGCGATGGCCACGTTCGCTCCCGGAACAAACCGGCCAGCCGCGCGCGCCGCGACGCGACCCGTGGTCCGCAGCGCCGTGCTGCTCGCCACCCGCGTCGCCACGCGCGCCGCGCTGGAGCTCGCCAGCCGCTGCGCCGTGTTGCGCACCGCCGTCGACACCGGGCCGGTGGAGCGCGAGATGAAGCGACGCGCGGTGTCGACCGAGCGCCGCACCGTCTGCGACTGAGACCCGAGCGTCACGTTGCGGCCGGCGCCGATGGTCTGGCCCAGCGTGCTGGCGGTGTTGAGCGCTTCGCGCGACGAGCGCTCGGCGGCGCGCGTGTCGCCGGTGCGGAACGCCTGGCGAATGTCACGGGCGGCCGTCGCCAGCTGCCCCGGCAGCCGGGTCGCGCTCATGCCCGCGCTGGCGAGGGGCGCGCCGAGGCGCACGCCGCGCATCGTGCGGCCGAACGTCGTGTTCTGCGGCCGCGTGTTGTTGAAGCGCGAGACCTGCGAGCCGTTCTGCTGCCGGCGAAGGGTGTTCGCTTCGGTCAGCAGGCCGCGCGCGCGCATCGCCGCCGAGGCGGTGCGGGTGAGCTGCGTGCGGTTGCGCTCGAAGAAGCTGACGCCCTGCTGCAGCAGCGACTGCGGCTGCGCGGGCTGCTGGGCTCGACGCACCGGCGCCGACGGCTGCTGGGTTCGCTGCTGGGGTGCGGCGCGCTGCGGCTGGGCTCGTTGGCGGTTGGTGATCGAGTTCATGGCCCGCCTTACGCGGGCCCTTCGCAACCGGTTTCGCGCAGATTCCGAGGGCCGTACGCAACTTTCCGCGGCTCGGTGCGAAGGCGTGAGGACTCAGTCGAACAACGAGCCGTTCTGCGGCGCGAAGCGGTCCATGAAGCCCTTCACCTTCAACTTCTTCGCGGTGTTGTCCGACGACATGTACCGCAGCGTGCCGAACACCTTTCGCTCCGGGCCCCACGCGCGGTCGTAGCGCCCGAGAATCCAGAAGTAGCCGCTGTAGGAAATCGGGTCGCGACCATCGAGCGAGTACTTGCCCATCAGGTACTCCATGGCGTGCAGCGCGTCCGCGGCGCTCTTCGACCACTCGTAGATCTTCTTCCCCCACAACATGCGCAGGTAGTTGTGGAACCAGCCGGTCTCGCGCAGCTGACCCATCGTCGCGTTCCACAGCCGGTCGTGCGTCTGGCTGCGCTCGAGCTGCTGCAGCGTGTACGTCTTCTCGCGCAGGTCGCCCGCGTGCTTGCGAATCGTCTCGCGCGCGTAGTCGGGCAGCTCTTCGAGCGAGCGGTAGTCGTCGGGGCGGTGGCTCGTCATGTTGAACGAGAGCTCGCGCCAGGTGACGAGCTGGTCGAGGAACCCTTCAGCGTTGGGGTTGAGCTGCCACCACCCTTCCTTCGCGCCGCCGATGGAAGGCCCGAGCTTCTCGACGCTCCACTTCTCGGTGGCGACGACCTTCGCGAAGACCTGGTGCGTCGAGACGTGGCCGAAGTGCAGGTACGGCGAGAGCGCGCTGGTGCCGTCGAGCTCGGGCTCGTTTCGCGACTCGCCGTAGGTGGGGAGAATCTTCGCGATGAAGTGCGCGAGGCGCTGCTCCGCCGCCTCGCTGCCGCCCGTCGTCGGCACGGCGCGCACCGAATGGTCGATGGGCAGCGTCGACACCTCGACCTCGTGACCGAACTTCCACTTCGTGGGTAGCGGCGCGTCGAACCTCGGCAGCTCGAGGCGCGCGAGCGGCTGCTCGCTGGGGAACTGCATCAGGTGCGCCGGCAAGACCTTCTGCAGGTGCACCCGAAAGGAGTGCGCGGTGGTGAACACGCGCGGCGTGTCGTGCATGGGGTACAGCCCGTTGCTGTCGACGACCTCGAAGCGGCAGTCGATTCGTTGGGCGAGCGCCAGCTGCATCGTCGGCACGAAGAAGCACGGCCAGTCATCGCCGACGACCACGCACGCGCGCTTCGCGAGCGCTTCGAGCAGGCCCTTGCCTTCACCGGCAGCGCGCTCGACGTACGAGAGGTACTTCACCGGGCTGTCTTTGAAGGCGCGCTCGTTGTCGCGCATGCCCTGCAGCACGAACGTGTGGAGCCTGTCGTTGGCAAACTCGTAGCCGACGCGCAGCGCTTCGAAGACCAGCAGCGGCCGCTTCATCTGCCTGGCGACCTCGATGGCGCGATCGAGCGCGAAGTTCGACTTCGCGCGGCGGAACGACGTCATCCAGTAGAGGACGTAGTCACGCGGCTGCGGCGACGCGCCGTTCAACACGCGCACGCGGCCCTTCGGCACGGGAGCGCGCATCACTTGCCCTTGTAGTCGCGCAGTCGGCCGATGAGCTGCGTCGCGCTCTCGACGGCCTCTTTGTAGACGCGCTGCGTGCCGCCCATGAAGCCGGGAGGGATGTTGTGCATGAGGCTCATGGTGACGACGAAGACACGCGTGCGGCCTTCGCCGAGCGACTGGTGCGCGGTCCACGTCACGCTGCGCTCCGCCGTGCGGAACCCGAACATGCGGTCGAAGCCGAAGTTGCGCTGCACGATGACCGAATCGACCTCCACGCCTTCGGGGAGGAACGCGCGGTACGGCGACGCGGCGGGCATCGGCTTCTGCCACTCGACGGTGAACGAGTTCGCCGGCGGCTTCGACGTGTGGAACACGCCCTTGTCGTCCACCTTCGCCTTCACCTCGGGGGCGATGGCGTTGATGTACGCGACGTCGCGCGCGCGGGCTTCGGTGAAGAACGTCACGTCGCGGTCGAGCGTGTAGACGATGCGGCTCATCACCGCGTGCAGTCGCTCCCCGGGCTTCGCCTTGTCGTCGAGCGTCTGCACCTTTGCCAGCGTGCTGCCGACGCCCGCGTCGGCCACCTGCGCGGGCTCGGCAAACTCGTAGAAGAACTGCACGCCGCCATCGCTCAGAAACGCCTCGTCGAGGTCGAAGTCGAGCTTCGCTTCACGGCGCATGGTGGGGTCGCTGGCGAGCGCGGAGGTCGCGAAGAGTGTCAGCAGGAGAGCGCGCCTCATCGCGGCGACTTTCGCTGGTCGCAGCGATGAGGGCGAGGCCTCAAATGGAAGCGGCACATCACAGCAAACGAACGCTCGAGCCCCGCGACCTCGCGGCGAAATCGGCGCAACTGTCGGCCGTTTTGGAGCGAAGCCGATCACGCTCACCGACAGAAGCGCAGCTCGTGTCGTGCCGAGGGCCCGTTCGCGGCCGGCTTCGCCCGAGCCCATCAACCCGACCTTCCATTCAGGCCTGCTGGAGCTGCTCGCGCGGTGTGAAGGGCCACTGCGGCAGACCACCCTTCCCTTCTTCGCGCGCGAAGTAGTCACCAACGATGTTCGCGCTCTCGAAGATGGTGAGCAGACCCGAGCCCGGGTGCGTGCCACCGCCGACCCAGTACAGCCCGTCGACGTCCTTGCTCTTCACCTTCGGGCGCAGCGGGCCGAGCTGCAGCCAGTCATGCGAGAGGTTGAACACCGCGCCGCGGAAGACATTGAAGTCCTCGCGCCAGGTCTGCGCGGTGAACACGCGCGACGCCTTGATGTGCTTCGCCACGTCGGTGAAGCCGACCTTCTCGAGCCACGCCGGAATGCGCGCGGCCAACTTCGCCTTCACGTCGTCCCAGTTCACGTCGCGGCCCAGATTCGGGGTCGGCACCAGCACATATAAAGAGGAGTGACCTTCCGGGACGCCCGACCTGTCGGTCGGTGTGGGATTGCAGACGTAGAACGGCGGATCATCGACGTCAGCGGCGTGGTCTTCGAGCGCGGCCTTGTCGGTGCGACGCACGGCCTCCGACAAATAGATGAGGTGGTGCGGCAGCTCGTCGAAGCGCTTGTCGAGGCCGAGGTACATCATGAACGTGCTGCAGCTGTAGTTCGCGCGCTCGAGGCTCTTGTCTGAGAGCTGCGTGCCCTCGCGCACCGACGCGTCGACCAGCTGCGTCGCCGCGTACGGCAGGTCGGCGTTGATGACGACGGCGTCGAAGCCGAGCCGCTCACCGCTCTGCAGCTCGACGCCCTTCGCCGCGCCGTTCTCGATGACGACGCGCTTCACCGGCGACGCGTAGCGGAACTTCGCGCCCAGGTCGGCCGCGCACTTCGCCATGCCCTGCGACAGCGACCGGAAGCCGCCCATCACGTGCCACACGCCGTACTCGACCTCGAGGTACGGGATGACGCTGAACACGCTGCTGCACGTCGTGGGGTGCAGCCCGAGGTACTTCGACGGGTAGCTCATCGCGTAGGTGACGCGGTCGTCGTGAAAGAACGAATCGAGGTGCCGGTAGAGCGTCTGCCAGGGCTTGAAGCGCAGCGTCTCGAGCAACCGCCACGGCGCGTAGTAGCCGAGCGATTCGGCGTTGGTGCAGATGAACTTCTCGTACGCGATGGGGTACTTGCGGCGCGCGTCGTCGAGCCACGCGTCGTACGCCTTCGGCAGCGCGGGGTTCAGCTTCGCCAGCGACGCGCGCATGCGCTCCGGGTCGCGCGAGGTGTCGAGCGTGCTGCCGTCCCAGAAGTGCAGCCGCGTGTTGGGGTCGAGCGCCTTCAGCGTCACGTAGTCTTCGAGGCGCTTGCCGGCGCGCGTGAAGACGCGCTCGAGCACCTGCGGCAGCTGCAGAATCGTCGGGCCGGTGTCGCACGTGTAGTCGCCGAACGTGACGCCGCGCATGCGCCCACCGGGGATGGCTTCCTTCTCGATGACGGTGACGTCGTGGCCGAGGCCCGCGAGGTTGATGGCTGACGCGAGGCCGCCGGGGCCCGCGCCGATGACGGCGACTTTCATGGTGCCTCCTTGTTCAAGCGCCGCGCGGCGTCCCATTTCTCGGCGACGGAGCGACGGCCGTGCAGCAACGACGAGAGCCGCGTGCAGTCGCCCAGCTTCGTCTGCGCCGTCACCAACGCGTCGAGGCGCGATGACATGTCTGCGAGTGACGCGGGCGCGTGCGCGGCGCCGACGTTCAGCACGATGTCCGGGTACTCGTGGCCGAAGAAGCCGAAGTGCATGGCGACGGGCACGCAGCGCACGCCCGTCATGCGGGCGAGGAGCTCAACGCCTCGCTCCAGCTTCAGCGGTGGCGCGGCGCGCGGCGAGAGCACGCCTTGCGGAAACACGCACACCACCGCGCGGGGTCTGGTGAGCAGCGTGGCCGCGTACTTGAGCGTCTCGCGCGCCGACCGCGCGTCGCCACGGCGAATGGAGAACGCGCCGAGTCTCGACAAGAAGCGGTAGCGCGCGAGGTGTTGCTCTTCCATCAGCGCGTAGCCGTCGCGACCGTGCGCTTCCGACAACGCGTGCGCGGCGAAGCCGTCCCAGAAGCTGGTGTGGTTCGCGTACATCAGGAGCGGCTCGTCACCGTCGGGCAGCGCGCCGTCGCACCAGACGCCGCGGAAGTTGCTGCGCAGCTTCCAGTGCACGTAGCGGTCGAGCGCCCAGGTCAGCAGCGGTGACTTGGCCGCGGCGATCATTCCGGCGACTCCACAAGCTGACCGCCGGCGCCAATGTGCAGCACGCGACCACGCCACACCACGCGCGAGCCCAGCATCAACGCGTTCAACCAGCTCACCAGCAGCAGCGCTTCGCCCGCGAGCCACCACGCTGACGGCCGCCGTTCGAGCGACGTCGCGAGGAACAAGCGCGCCACCATCAACGTCGCCACCAGCGCGCGCAGCACCCAGTCGTCGACGGTGACCGCGGCCACCAACAAGAGCGGCGTGGCCGCGAAGAGGAGCGGAATCGAAGGGAACAGCGCAGGGCGATGCGCGCGCAGCACCTGCATCCACCTCGTGAAGCGCGCGAAGGACGCCGTCACCGAACGCCGCCCGGGCAGCCGTGCGCGCCCGACGAGCGTGGTGGTGAGGCCTTTACGGTGCAGCGCTTCAGAGAGCTCCAGGTCTTCGCCCACGCAGTCGGGCAGCGCGCGCAGCGCGTCGAGCGCCGCAGGTGACAACGCCATCGCCTTGCCACACAGCGGCGACGCGCCGGGGCTGATGGCGTCGAGCACCTCGAAGCTGTGCGTCGACTGCACGAGCAGCCCGCGCTCGACGCCCGACGACTGGGGCGCCGGCGCGGCCCACGCCAGCGCGTGACCCCGCTCGAGGCCCGCCAGCAGGGAGGACACCAACGCGTCATCAACCTCCACGTCGGCGTCGACAATCAGCACCGGCTGCGTCGACCCGAGGTGCTTGAGCGCGGCGTGCACGTGGCCCAGCTTGCGGTTGAAGCCGTGCGGGTCGGACATCAACCACGAATCGCCGCTGCCGGGCACCGGCGAGAGCACGTACTGCTGCACGCCCGAGGGCACCGCGCGGAGGTTCTGCAGCTCGACCGGCGTCGGCGCGTCGACGGGTCGCACCAACGCCACCACGTCGTCGCGCGTTCGACGCAGCGCCTCGGTGCGGCGCACCTTCACCATCGCGGTGACGGTGAAGCCGATGGCCACGGCCGCCCACACCCACAGCGCGGCGACGAGCACGAGCGTCATCGCGACGCCTCTACGCGCGTGCGGAAGTGCGCCATCCACGTGATGAGCGGCGAGCGGAACTTCTTGAAGTCGGCCACCTCGCAGACGGTGTGCGTGCCGTCGCCGGCGGCCTCGAGCCGCGCGTAGAACGGTGAAGACTCGAGCAACGTGGTGCGACGACCGTGCAGCGACGCGGGCACCGGAAGGCCCCACTTCGTGCGCGTGGTGTCGTCGCGCGGGAACACGCGTCGCTCGTGCTTCACGCCGTCATTGGTCGCCGTGACCGAGAGCGGCGCGCGGCCATCACCCCACGGGCGGTAGGTGATGCGCGTCTCGGCGGCGTCGTGCGTGCGCGACCAGTCCCAACCTTCGAGGTCGGTGCCGAGCGGCACGTCGCCGTGGTTGCCGTCGTGGTACCCGCGCCCGTGGAGCGTGCGGTTGCGCAGCGGCAACTTCAGCGTCGCGTCGCCGCGCGGTGCGTAGGGGTGCCAGTGGTGCGAGAGGCCGTCGACCAAGCAGTGCGCCTCGTGACCGCGCACCTCGGGTGAAAACACGAGCTCGGCCTGCGCGGCGCGGCCCCACACCGGCGTGCGCTCCGACACGGTGACCTGCATGGTGCCGTCGACGTTCCACCGAAGCGACGAGTTGCCGATGCGCAGCGTGTCGTCGTCGAGCGAGACGCGGTCGTACTCAGAGAGCACCCACTGCTTCGCTTCACCGTTCTCGTAGAGCGCGAAGTTCACCGCCGAGTGCGCCTGCGGGTTGCCACGGCTGCGCGCGTAGCGCGGCGAGAAGAGCGAGCCGACCATGAAGATGACGACCGCGGTGACGTCGCCCGCGACGACGTCGAAGTAGTACCAACGGTACGCACCGGGCATCGACGGGAGCGCGTCCTGGGGCGCCGTCATGGCGCAGCTCCAACTGCTTCGCCGCGGCCCCCTCTCCGCCGCGGCGGAGAGGGTTGGGGTGAGGTGGTGCGCGTCATCATCGCGCGGACTCCAGATGGCTCGCGACGAGGCTCGCCGCGAAGTGACCCGACAGCATCACCATCGGCACGCCACCACCCGGGTGCGTTCCTCCGCCCGCGTAGAACACGCCGCGCGTCTTCGCGCGCATCTTCGGCCGCGCGAACGGGCCAAACTTTCCGTGCGGCAGAAAGCCGTAGATGGAGCCGCCTGGCGCACCGCCGCGCTGCAGGTCGACCGGCGTGCGCTCAGCGATGACCTCGAGGTTCGCCTCGCGCGCTTCCGGTGACAGCCGCTTGACCGCATCAACACACACGGTGCGCAGCTGCGCCTTCAACGTCTGCCATTTCTCTGCGTCATCCGCCGAGCGCAGCGCCGGCGCGTTCACCATCACGAACAGCCCGCTGCGCCCGTCCGGCGCGACCGATGCGTCGCTCGCTGCGGGGTGACACACGTACACCGTCGTCGCGAGCGGCTGCTCACCACGAAACAGCGCGGTGAACTCGGTCTTCGGGTCATCGGTGAACGCGATGCTGTGGTGAGGCAACGAGAGCCGCCGGTCGACGTCGAGCAGCAGGACGTAGCCAGACAGCGCCAGCGGCGCGTCCGAACCGACGAGCGGATCTTCATTCACCACGATGGAGTCGAAGGCCGCTTCTCCACCGACAGGCCCGGCGAGCAGCTCGCGCCCGTGACCACGCCAGCCCGCACGCGCGCCGTGCACCACGGTGACGCCGAGCCGCTTGAGCGCCTCACCGAACGCCGCGACCAACGCCGCCATGCCGCCGTGTACGTGGTGCACACCGAACGCGCGCTCGATGTGCGGAATCATCGCGAACGCCGCGCTCGCTTCGTACGGCGACGCGCCCGCGTAGGTCGCGAAGCGCCCGGCGAACTGTTGCAGCTGCGGCGACGTGAAGTGCTTCCGCGCGAGCGCGTCGAGCGACGACATCTTGAGGCCCGCGATGGCCGACGCGACACCGCGCCGCGCGACGCGCGTCATGAAGGCCAGCGTGCCCTCGAAGGGCGCCTCGAGGTACGGCTCGCCGGCCGCGTGGTGGATGTTGCGCGCGTCTTCGTAGAAGCGACGCATCGCGGCGGGCGACTCGAAGACGCCGGCCGAGGTCGCGGTGGCGTCGAGGTCATCGCCGCAGTCGAAGGTGCGGCCGTCGCTCCACGTGTAGCGCGCGTGGTGGGTGAGGCGGTGAAAGCGCGGGAGCAGGTCAGCAGCGCCGAGGCGCGCGAAGGTACCCTGCACGACATGCGGCATGGTGAGCAGCGTGGGCCCAGTGTCGAGCTTCACGCCCGCGCGCGAGACGAGCTGCGCCTTTCCGCCCAGCGTGGCCGACTGCTCGAAGAGCGTGACGGCGTGACCGGCGTGCGCGAGCTCCGCTGCGGCGGTCATGCCGCCGAAGCCAGCACCGATGACGGCGACGCGCTTCATCAGAGGCCCCCTCTCCCTGCGTCAGCGGGGAGAGGGTTGGGGTGAGGGGCCACTCGCTCGACTCGAGCGAACAACACGCTGACCAACTGCGCCAACTTGCCCGCTTTCGACACCGACGCCCGCTGCGAGAACACGTCGAAGTCACGCCGCTCGATGACCTCGAGGATGCCCCCGTAGATGCGCGACAACAGCAACACCACGCGCGGCGCGCTGTAGCCCGGCAGCCAGGCCGCGCCCGCTTCGCCCGATGCGTACAACGCCCGCGCGCGCGAAACCTGGAAGCGCATGAACGAACGAAACGCGTCGTTCACCTCACCACGCGCCAACATCGCTTCCGTCACGCCGTGCGCGGCCAGCTCGTCCTGCGGCAGGTACACGCGGCCACGCGCGAGGTCTTCCTTCACGTCACGCAGGATGTTCGTCAGCTGCATCGCGCGACCCAGGTCATCGGCGTGCTTGAGCGCCGTCGCGTCCGTCGTGCCCAGCAGCGGCGCCATCATCAGCCCCACCGTGCCCGCCGCGCGGTAGCAGTACACGTCGAGCTCCGCCCACGTGGCGTAGCGCGACTTCACGGTGTCCATCTCCATGCCGGCGATGAGGTCGTGAAACGGCTGCTCGTTGATACCGAAGCGCCGCACGGTGTCGATGAGCGCGAGCTGTTCTTCTTCGGGCCACGGCGTGCCCCGCATCACCGCGCCGCGAAACACGTCGGCCACGCAGCCGTGCGCCTGTTCCAACGCCTTCGTCAGCGACACGCCCGACTGCGGCGCATCGACGACGTCATCGAGCCGACGACAGAACGCGTAGAGCGCGTACGCGCCGCGACGCCGATGCCCGAAGAGCGCCGACGACGAGAAATAGAAGCTCTTCGCGTGGTGCCGCGTGACCGCCTGCGCCGACCGGTAGCCGAGGGCGAGCGCGGTCGTCATGCGGCCGCCTTCATCGCGCCTTCCAGCATCGCGTCGACAGCGAAGCCCGCGCTCAACATCACCGTCGGCACGCCGGTGCCCGGCTGAATCGACGCGCCACACCAGAACAACGACGCCACGTCGGGGTCCTTCACCGTCGGGCGGAACGGGCCAATCTGCCAGAAGCTCTGCGCGAGCCCGAAGTTCGAGCCGCGCGCGAGGTTCAAGTCGCTCGCCCAGTCATCAGGCGTGATGACGCGCTCGGCTTCCACCAATGACTCCACGTCGCCGTAGCCCTCGGCCTTCAAGCGCTCGAACACCTGCGCGCGCACCTTCGGGCCTTCCACCTTCCAGTCGACGCCCTCGTTCTGCTCGGGCACCGGCACCAGCACATAGAGCGCGTCTTTCCCCGCAGGCGCGAAGCCCTGCCCCGTGCGCGAAGGCGCGTTGACGTAGAAGCTGACGTCACCCGGCACGCGGCGCCGCCCGAAGATGTCGCGGAAGCTGCCTTCGAAATCGCCGCCGAAGAAGACGTTGTGGTGCAGCAGCTCGGGCACCTCACGCGAGAGGCCGAGGTACAGCATGTAGCCCGACGACGTGAAGCGACGGCGCTCGACCTGCGCGCTGCGCTTCGTCGCCAGCTCGCCCGGCAAGAGGTGCTTCACGCCGTGCGCGTAGTCGGCGTTGCACAAGACGGCGTCGGCGCGGTGCATGCTCCCGTCGTCGAGTTCCACGCCGACCGCGCGGCCCTGTTCCACCACCACGCGCCGCACCGACGCGCCGTAGCGCAGCGTCACGCCCTCTTCGCGACAGACCTTCTCGAGCGCCAACGGCACCGCGTGCAGGCCACCCTCGGGGAACCACACGCCGTGCACGGCTTCGGTGAAGGGCAGCAGCGAGAAGACCGCCGGCGCGTCCCACGGCGAGAGGCCGAGGTACATCGTCTGGAAGCTGAGCGCCTGACGCAGCCGCGCGTCTTTGAAGAACGACGACACGTGCGGCCACAGCTTCTTGAGCGCGCCCACCTGGAAGATGGCGGGCACGTTGCCCGGCGCGACGAAGGGCCACACCGAGCCGAAGTGCTTGCTGATGAAGCGCGGGAACGCGGTGTCGTGCTGCTTGCGGCCGTGCGCGAGGAAGGCGCGGTACTGCGAGGCGCTGCCCGGCTCGAGGCGCTCGAGCTCGTCGCGCATGCGCGCCTCGTCGGTCCACAGCGTGAAGCGCGAGCCGTCGCGGTAGTGCACACGGTAGTGCGGGTCGCAGCGCGTCAGCGTGAGGTAGTCGCGCAGCGAGCGCCCGACCGACGCGAACGCCGTCTCGAGGACGTGCGGCATCAAGAGAATCGTCGGGCCGAGATCGAACTGAAAGCCGTCGAAGCTGACGCGACCGCAGCGACCGCCGGGGCCGTTGGTCTTCTCGAAGAGCGTCACCTCGACACCAGCCTGCGCGAGCTTCATGGCGGCGGTGAGGCCGCCGACGCCCGCGCCGATGACGATGGCGCGCTTCACGAGGTCCTCCGCGCGAGCCCGGCGAGCAGCTGCCCCAACATCAGCGCCGCCGGCGCGTCGCCCAGCGCCTCCACCGCGCGCGTCGCCGACCTGGTGCGCGCGTCGATGAGCCGCTGCGTCGAAGTCACACCGCCCCACCGCCTCACCAGCTCGCGCGCCGCGCCGAGCCGCTCGACGTCAGGCGACGACCACAGCGCGTCCAGCTCGGCCCGACCCGCGTCGTCGGCGCGCGTCCACGCGGCCACCACGGGGAACGTGCGCTTGCCTTCGAGGTAGTCGCCACCGCCGGCCTTGCCCACCACGGCGTCGTCACCGACGAGGCCCAACAGGTCGTCGCGCAGCTGGTACGCGAGGCCCGCGTGACGCCCGACGCGCTTGAGCGCTTCGACCAGCGTCGGAGGCCCGCCCGCCAACATCGCCCCGCACGCCAACGGCGCCACGAAGCCGTAGCGCGCGGTCTTGAGGTCCGCGACCTTCAGCGTGCGGAAGAGCGTCACCGACGAGAGCGGCGCGCGCGCCAACACGAGGTCCAGGTGCTGACCTGCCGCCGTGTGCCGACAGACCTCCAACATGTAGCGAGTCGCCTGCACACCCTCGGGCGCGCTCAGCATCAGCTCGACGGCGCGCGCGTAGAGGTGGTCGCCCGCCACCACCGCGAGGTCGTCGCCGTGCTTCCCACCACCGAACACCTCGTGCAGCGCCGCGCCACCCCGCCGCGTCGTCGCGCGGTCGGCCACGTCGTCGTGCACCAACATGAACGTGTGCAACAGCTCGAGGCCCGCGCCGAAAGACAGCAGCGCCTCGGGCACGCCGTCTCGAAAGCCTTCGGGCCGCGCCATCAACCAGCCCAGCGTCAGCAGCGCCGGCCGCACGCGCTTGGCGGGCCGCAGCACGTACTCGCGCACCGACTGCCGGGCCTCGCGCCACAGCCCGTCGAGCCCGTCCTCGTCCTCCGCGTCCAGGCCGTCGGCCAGCCGCACCTCAAGCGCCTCGCTGTAGCGACTCAATAATCCCGCGGGGTTCTGCTCGATGTGGGCAGCTCGGCTCTGCACGGTGGCCTCCCTCCGGACGTGGTCCACTAGAGCGTACACACCAGCCGTTCGGTTGTTTCAGCGGTGGATCAGAAAGTCACAGCTGGGGCGCGAAGAGCCGCGCGAGCGACTGCACCAGGCGCTGCCGCAGGGGCTTCTTCTCTTCCAACCGCATCTTGAGCCGCGCGTGCTCGTGGTCGCGCTCGAACAGCTGCATCAGCTTCTCGACGATGTCGGCGCCGTAGCAGGCGGCCACGACCTCGAAGTTCAATCGCAGCGACCGGTCATCGAGGTTGGCGGTGCCGATGATGCCGACGTCATCGATGACGGCGGTCTTGGCGTGCAGCATCGGCGGCCCGTAGATGTAGATGCGCACGCCCGCGCGCATCAGTTCGTCGTGGTACGTCGCGCTCGCGAGGTCGACCATGCGCGAGTCGGTCTGGTGCGGCAGCAAGATGCGCACGTCGACGCCGCGCAGCGCCGCCAACAGCAACGCCGAGTAGAGCGCCTCGTTGGGCACGAAGTACGGCGTCGTGAGCCACACGCGCTTGCGCGCCGTGCCGATGGCGCCCACGTAGAACGCTTGAATGGCGCGCGCCGAGTCATCGGGCCCCGACGCGACAATCTGCACGAGGTGTTGCCCCCGCGTGGTCGGCGCCGGGAAGTACGCGTCCAACTCCGCGCCCGTCTTCTTCTCCTGCGACGCGAAGCTCCAGTTCTCGAGGAAGGTGCGCTGCAACCCCTGCACCGCCTCGCCGCGGATCTCCACGTGCGTGTCGCGCCAGGCCTTCGCGCCGCGCTCGCGCTGTGAGTGGTCGTCGGTGATGTTGATGCCGCCGGTGAAGCCGATGACGCCGTCGACGACGACAATCTTCCGGTGCGTGCGGAAGTTGAAGATGCGCTGCCCCATGCGCCCGCTGAACGCGCGGTTGAAGTACTCGAGCCGCACGCCCGCGTCGTCGAGCCGCGCTTCCCAGTCCTCCGAGATGGCCTCGCCGACCGCGTCGACCAGCAGCCGCACTTCGACGCCTGCTTTGGCGCGCGCCATCAGCGCCGTCATCACCCGCTGACCGACCGCGTCGTCGCGGAAGATGTAGTACTCGCAGTGCACGTGGTGCTGCGCGCCCGCGATGGCCGCGAGAATGGCGTCGTACGTCTCGTCACCGTCGACCAGCACGCGCACCGACTCGGCGCGCATCGGCGCCATGCCGTCGAGCCGCGTCGCCACCTTCATCAACGCCGCGGCGTCGGGGCTCACCTCGTGAAACCAGTCGCAGTCTTCGACGCGGCGACCGACCGTGGCGCGCGCGGCCAGCAGCCGGCTCTTCTTGCGCTCCAGGCGGCGCGGGCCCAGCAGCAGGTAGAACGGTACGCCCACCACCGGCAGCAGCATCAACCCGAAGATCCACGCCAGTGTCGCAGTGGGCGAGCGCTTCTCGAGCACGATCCACGGCACGAGCACGAGGAACCAGCCGACCTCAACCACGGTGATGAACAGGGGCCACGACACGCGCCGCGCAGCTTACGCCGCCCCACACTTCTGCCACCGCTCTGACAGACTCTTCGTGAATGCCGACGCACACTTCCGCGTCACCAGCCTGACTCCCCACCAAAGGACGCTCCCAGATGCGCCGCCTCGTGCAGTCCCTCGTCATCGCCGCGTTCACGCTCGCGCCGCTCACGACCTCCGCTCAAAACCGCCGCCCGCTCCAGCGGGCCGAGACCGCCGTGGCCGACGCCCTGCGGCAGGTGCAGCGCTCGGGCCCGTCGTGTCGGCCCGCACTGCAGAGCCGCATCGAAGGCGTGCAGCGCGACCTCCGCGCCCTCGACGGCGACGCCGACGCCTGGGAAGTACAGCGGGTGCAGACCACGCTCTCGGCGCTGGCCGGCAACGCGGGCTTCGCCAACTGCCCCGACGCGGTGCTGAACGCGCTCTACCGCGCCAACGAAGCGCTCGAGAACGTGCGCAGCTCCCGGTGGAACAACCGCCGCGACGACGACCGCCGCGATGACGACGACAACGAGCGCAGCCGCTTCGGCGAGCTCCGCCAGCTGCAGGTGCAGCCCAACGCGCAGTTCGAAGGCGAACCCGCGGTGCGCGTCACCGTGCCCGAGCTGACGCTGCGCAACATGCGCGGCCAGCAGTTCTACCTCGCGGCGCGCTTCCGCAGCCTGCAGGGCAACTGGAGCGAGTGGACCACCACGCAGACCTGGGCCGTGCCCGCTGACCCGTTCGTCTGGAAGAACGCCTTCACGCACTACTTCCGCGCGTCGACGCTCGCCGAAGAAGACTTCGCCAACGGCCGCTTCGTCGCGCGCGTGGCGGTCTTCGATGCGCGCGGCCGCGAGGTGGTCTCGCGTGAAGTGCAGTTCCGCGCGCGCTTGCCCCAGCTGCCGCCGGGGCCGGTGATGCCGCCGCCTGGCTTCGTGCAGCGCGACTGCGGCACGGGCGCTGACGTCGGCTGCGGCATGATGCGCGACGGCATGCTGCCGATGGACGGGCCCACCTTCCTCGGCTTGCTGCAGGCCATGAAGAGCACGCCCAGCGAGTTTTCACGCCGCGAGATGATGGGGCGCACGCTCACCAACCAGGCCGTCACCGCCGTGCAGTTCGGCATGCTGCTCGACCTCTTCAACTCCGAGATGACGAAGCTGGAGATCGCCGTCGCGGGCTCGCTGCGCCTCGTCAACCCGCAGCACGCGCTCGGCTACGCCGACAAGTTCAACAGCTCCATCAACAAGCAGCGTTACGTCGCCGCGCTGACGTCGCAGCCCGCCATCGGCCAGCCGCCGCCCTCGCCTACGCCGTACCAGCCGCCGCCTCCGGCGCCGCCGCGCCCGGGTCAGCCCGGCTATGGCCCTGGCCCCGGCTACGACCCTGGTCCTGGCCCCGGCCCGGGCTACGGCGCGCGCGACTGCGGCACCGGCCCCAACGACCCCGGCTGCGGCATGCAGCGCAACGGTCGCTGGGCGATGGACGGCGTGACGTGGAACGGCGTGCACAGCTCGCTGCGCGGTCAGTCGAACGAGATTCTGCGGCGCGACATGCTGCGCACCCTCGTCGCCAATCAGGCGCTCACGGCGCTGCAGTTCGGCGCGCTGCTCGACCTGTTCGACAACGAAATCTACCGCATGGAGATCGCCCGCATCGGCGCCCCGCTGGTGGTCAACCCGTCGCACGCCATCGGCTTCTCGAACAAGTTCAGCAACAGCTTCTACGCGCGCGATTTCGTGACGCTGATGAGCCAGCAGCGCTAAGCACCAGCGGCTGTGTCGCTCCGCGCGTGGGTCCTCGTGATGTTCGTCGCTCTCCCGGCCACCGCCGCGACGCGCGACTTCCCCTTCACGTGGACCAACCGCACCGCCGAAGCCGGTGAGAACGGCGTCGAAGCGTGGCTCACGCCGCGCATCGAGCGCACCCCGGACTTCGTGCAGTGGGACTCCCGCATCGCGTGGGTCCACGGCGTGTCGCGCACCCTCGAGTCGCAGCTGTCGCTCGACTTCGACATCACCAGCCGCAACACCGGCGAGACCATCGACCCGCGCGTCTCGTCTCTCTGGCGGTGGACGACCTGGCGCAGCGAAGGAATGCCGGTGTCGTTCGGCGGCCAGGGCCGGGTGTCCGTGGGCCCTGACCTCTTCGACGCCGAAGCGCGGCTGGTGGCCGACCTCGAAATCGGCCGCATGCTGTTTGCGCTCAACGTCTCGGGCAGCCGCAGCCTGTTCTGGAACGGGCGCAGCGGCGTCGACACCCGCCTCGAAGAGAACCTCGCCGTGCGCTTTCAGTTGGCGCCGTTCGCCAGCTTCGGCGTCGAGGGCCGCGCGCGCACCGGCTGGGCGACGCGCGAGTACCAGGGCACCGCGCTGTATGTGGGTCCGTCACTCACCATCTCGGGCCGCAGCTTCTGGGTGTCCATCGGCGCACAGGCGCAGGTGGCGGCCGACAAGGGCGACGCCGACAAGGACCTCGAAGAGCCGCTGACTCTGCGCGACAACGAGCGCTTCGTGCTGCGCATCGCGTTTGGCGCGACCTCGCGCTGAGCGAGTAGCCTCACGGGCGTGCCTGGCGCTTCCGTCATCGACGTCGAAGGGGTCAGTGTTCTCCACCTCGATTTCTCGGGGTGCACCATCGCGCAGGCGCCGGCGTTGCTCGCTGAGTGCGCAACACTGGTGCGCTCGCAGCCGCTCGACTCGGCCTACACGCTGAGCGACTTCTCGGGCTCGCAGTTCGACAGCGACGTCACGCGGCAGCTGCGCGAGTACACCAAGGCCAACCGCCCGCACGTGCGCTTCGGCGCGGTGGTGGGCATCACCGGCATCAAGCGCACCATCTACCGCGCCATTCTTCTCTTCTCGGGCCGCACCAACCTCGTGCTGTGCGACTCGGTCGTCGAGGCGAAGCAGGTGCTGGTGGCCGCCGCGCGGAAGCACGCCGGAGCGCGAGGGTGACGAAAGGCCCGCCGACCGGGCTTTTTGCAGCCCTCGCGGTCAAGCCGACCGCGGCGACGCGCGGGTAAAGAGGTAGCCCGCGCCCACGAACGCCGCGAACACGGCGCTGAAGCCGAGCGCGCGCGGCGACCGCAGCGACGACACGGTGGTGCGCAGCACGTCGAGGGGCGCGGTCAGCAGCTCCCAGCTGTTGAGGCGCTCGAAGCGCCCGAGGAAGACGCCGACGCCGCACAAGACGACGCACGCGGCGACGATGGCCGCGGCGCTGTGCGGGCTCCAGCGACGCGCGAGCCCATCGTGCACGCGCGAGAGCGAGTCCCACCCCACGAGGCAACCCGCCCACGCGAAAGAAGAGAGGAACAGCACGTCGAACCACAGCGGCACCGGCGCGCGCGCCTTGAGATGGATGAGGTCGGTCAGCAGGTACGGCGCGTTGGGGAAGAACGCGAGCCACGCGAGGCCGACGAGCGCGAACGTCGCCGGCCGCTGTACGCGCTGCATCACCACCGACAACCCCCACGGCACCCACGCGAGGAAGAGGTTCCACCAGAGGAACTGAAAGCCGGGCGCCCACGCGCGGGAACGCACGAGCCACAGGCCCAACGCCAGCCCGCTGACGGCCACGAGGGCGAAGAGCCGCAGCGCGCGGTCAGAGACAGACGGGTTTGTGGCCGCGGAGCCACGCGGTGGCGCTTCGATGGGCATGGCGTGGCGGTGATGCACCGGCCGTTCCGCCGCGCGAGCGACCACGCGTGGTCGAAAAACGTCGGTGCGCGACGTTTCTCGACCTCGCGGCCTCAGAAGACAGTGCCCCACACCTCGTCCTGCTTCTCCCAGACGACGCCGACCTCGCCGCGGCTCCGCGTCACCGCGGGCGTCACCACCGGCTGCGCTGCCGCTTCGAGCACGCGGGGGTTGCCGAAGCCCGTCGTCGCCGATTCTTCGAAGACCTCGAGCCCATTGCCGCCGGCGCCCGCCGCGAAGCCGAAGAAGTGCAGGCTGTCGTCGGACACCAGCGTCGGCGTCACCGGCAACGCCAGCGGCGGCGTCCACTCGAAGAGCGGGTCGAAGTCGCGCGCCGTCGAGCCCCAGACCACCCGCAGCCGATCGCCCTCGCCGCCCACCGCCAGCACCGCGCCGCTGTGCGACGCCGCCAGCTGTACCAGCGGCTGCGTGTTGATGAAGCCCGACACAGGGCCGCTCCCGAAGGGTGAGCGACACGCACCGCCCCACGTCGACTCGAGCGCCGCGAGGGCGCAGGTGCCGTCGCGCTGCACGCTGGGGCTCCACGTCGAGCCGGCGGTCACGCCGCGCTCTGAGAAGCGGGTGTACGAGCTGATGTACACGCTCGCGAGCGCGTACACGCCGGTGGTCGCCACCAGCGACAACGGGGCCGACGCGCTGTACCCGAGCGTCTGCCGAACGCTCCAGTCGAGCCCGTCAGGGCTGAACGCCGTGCGCAGGTCCTGCCCTTCGTTCCACGCCGCGAGGAAGGTGCCGTCAGCGCTGGCGGTCACCACGTCAAACGCGGAGTTGCTCGTCGACGTGCTGAGCTGCACCGGCGCTGTCACGCCGCCAGCGGGCGACCACGACGAGACGAACGCGTGCTGCAGGCCCGAGACGCTGAACAGCCAGGTGATGATCCACCGTGACCCGTTGGTCGTCACGCGCGGCCGACGGCCCGTCTTCGTGACGCGGAACGCAGGGCCGCTCCAGCCCGCGCCGTCGAACGCGCGCGCGAACAGGCGCGAGCTGCCCGACTCGTATTGCTCCCACACGGCGAGGCCGCGGCCGTCGTCGGCCACCGCGATGCTGGGCAGCGCCGCCGCGCCGTTGAGGCCGACGTTGGGCACCAGCGCCGCGGCGTCGAAGGCCTGCCCGCTGGCCGAGGTGCGCACGCGCAGCTGCTCGTCGTCGACATAGAAGGCGCGCAGCGCGCTGCCGCCGGTGCTGAAGCCGAGCTGGTTGAGGCCGGGCGCCGAGTCGAGCCGCGCCGCCGCGCCCCAGCCGTTGTCGTAGACGGCAGTCCACCACTCGTCGCCGATGTTCCACGTCACCGCGGCGCGACCGGCGGCGCCCACCACCGGGCCAACAGGCGCGGCCGCTGTCGTCGTCAACGTCGTGGTGGCCCACGCGCCGCCGCTGTAGCGGTGGAGCCGCACGCCCGACGTCTCCATCTCCTGCACCACGAAGTAGTCAGCGCCGCTCGACGTGAGCGCCATGCTGCGGCCGCGGCCGAGGTACGCGGTGAAAGGAATGCCGTGCGTCGGCTGCGCGCTCCACGCCTCGGTCGTGCCGTCCCAGATGCGGTAGTGGAGGTCCCACACGCTGGCGCCGACTGTGTAGACCCACGCGTAGCCGCTGCCGTTCGCGACGACCTGGAACCAGGTGTAGCGACCCTGCCCACCGAAGCCCGTCGTCACGCGCGGCTGCCACACGCCGTTGACGCGCACCGCGCAGTACCCTTCGCCGCCGTCAGCGAAGGCCACCGCGAAGCCGCTCGGGTTGCTGGCGATGTCCCACTTCGGGGCTGAGGTGCTGGGCCGGGTGAAGGTGATGAGGTTCGCCTGTGGGCCCCACGTGACGCCGTCGAACACGCGCGCGCGAACGTGCCAGTCGCCGATGGTGCCGGTGGCGTAGCGCCACACCGCGATCCACTCGGTGCCGTTGTACGCCAGCGAGTTGGGCTGGCCCTGCGTCGCCAGCTGCGTCGCCGTGCCCCAGTTCGTGCCGTCGTGGAACTGCACCTGCACCCCGCCGCCGCTCACCGGCCGCTGCACCGCCGCCAGTCGCAGCTCCGCCGCCAGTCGCAGCTCCGCCTCCAGTCGCAGTTCCGCCACCAGTCGCAGCGCCGCCGCCGGTCGCTGCGCCGCCACCATTCGCAGCTCCGCCACCGGTCGCTGCGCCGCCGCCAGTCGCCACACCACCGCCGACGCCGTCACCGCCGCCAGTCGCCGCACCACCACCAGTCGACACACCGCCGCCGACGCCGTCACCGCCGCCTGATGCGGCGCCACCACCCGTCGCTGCACCGCCGCCGACGCCGTCACCACCGCCAGTGGCGACACCACCACCACTCGCCGCGCCTCCACCCGCCGCCGACGCCATCGCCACCGCCGGTCGCGGATCCGCCGCCGTCTCCACCGCCAGTCGCTCCGTCGCCGCCACCCATTCCGCCGTCGAGCTCACCGGGCGTACCGACGCACGCCACGAGCATCGCTGCAGTCGCGAACACGAAGAGTCGATTCATTCTTGAGTGGTCCCCGGAGATCCGTCGACGAGGGAAGCGACGAAGGACGCGAATTGTCCGACGCGCGTCGTGTCGCACTCAAGCGAAGCCGGATGACAGGTGTTGGCACCACGTGCGCGACTGTCGCTGCGCGTCGCACTCACGACGACGTGTCATGCGTCAGGGCTGAACTATTCCTTCGCGAGCGCCTTCAACGCAGCGTCGGCGGCGGCCTGACCGCAGTCCGCTTCGCCCTTCTCGCGCGGCACGGCCTTCAACTCCTCGAGCGCCGGCATCACCTCGGGGCTCCGGAAATCAACGAGCCGCTTCGCCGCCACCCGCCGCACACCGCAGTCCTTGTTCTTGAGCGCCCCGACGTACAGCTCGGTCAACGGCAGGCCCTGCCCCGCGAACTCCGCGTCGATGAAGCGCAGCGCGCCCCACTGGTGCCAGCCCTCGCCGCGCTTCGCCAACCGCTGCAGCTCAGGCAACGCGAACGTCTTGGGCAACGTCGCGAGCAACTTCCTCAGCCGCGCTGCTTCGTTGCGGCCGTAGTCGTCGGTGAGCGCCTCGAGCGCCAGCGACTCGACGGGCTCGGTCTCCGGCGCCGCGCTCATCACCTTCCACTCGTCTTCGTGACGACCGACCTGGTGCAGCGCCGCCGCGCGCAGCTGCGAGAGCGCCCACGTCTGCCCCTGCGGGCCGAGCTCGTCCAACACCTGCAGCGCCTCCGCGCCGCGCCCCGCACCGATGAGCCGACGCGCCTTGCGGGTGGGCTCGCTGAACCACGTGAGCCACAGCACCGCCGTCACCACCGCGCCCACCACACCGCCGATGAGCGCGCCCTTCAGCGCAGACCGCCGCGGCCGCGCGGTCGTCGACGGCACCGGCGCGCCGAGCGCCAGGACCTCCGCCGTCGACAACGAGAAGAGCCCCGTCGCCGACTGCGGCCGCATCGCCGGGTCTTTCTGCAGGCACGCGTCGACCGCCGCCACGAGGCCGGCGAAGTTCGAGAGGTGCGGCGCGAACTCCAGCACCGACGGCGCGCGCTGGTGAACGTGCTGCGAGATGAACTCGCGCGGCCCCGGCCCGGGGAACGGGTGACGCCCCGTCAACGCGCGGAAGAGCATCACGCCCAGCGAGTACAAGTCGCTGCGCGCGTCGAGCGCCTGCCCCATGCCCTGCTCGGGCGAGACGTACTCGGGCGTGCCCAGCACCATGCCCACCTGCGTCACCGACGCGCCCGCGTCACCGGGGTCCATCAGCCGCGCGATGCCGAAGTCGAGCAGCCGCGCCTGCTCGAGGCCATCGGCGGTCTTCGTCAGCACCACGTTGTCGGGCTTCAAGTCGCGGTGAACGATGCCGCGCGCGTGAATGGCGGCGAGGCCCTGCGCGAGCTGCGACAACAGCCGCTCCACGCGCTCCACGGCGAGCGGCGCTTCGCGCGTCAGCACCTGCTCGAGCGTCTCGCCTTCGACGTATTCCATCACCAGACACGGCGCGGTCTCGTGCGTGCCGTAGTCGATGACGCGCACCACGGCCGGGTGCTCCACCGAGCTGAGCAACACGGCTTCACGGCGAAAGCGCTCGATGAAGTCGGTCGCCATCACCAGGTCGTGGCGCAAGACCTTGAGCGCGACAGCGCGACCCAGTGAGACCTGCTCGGCGAGGTACACGAAGCCCATGCCGCCGCTGCCCAGCAACCGCACCACGCGGAAACGGCCGTCGAGCACCAACGTACCGGCCGCGAGCGCAGCGCCCGGCGACGGGAAGGTCTCAGACGGGCTCACGTCGGACATCGCGCGCTGACTCATCGCACGCGATGTCCGCCCGATGAAGCCTCAAATCACTATGAAGCCCGTCATGAGCTGGTCGGAATTCCAACAACAGGTCGACACCGCCCTGCAGGTCGTCGTCGCGCGCGCGCGACAGCCCGCGGAGCGCGTCGCGCGTCACTGGGAAGACACGTCAAAGCTGACCTGGTTCGGCGTGGGCGCCGACCACATGCACCTGCACGCGTCGTGGAGCTTCGGGCGACTGCGCGGCGTCGACGGCCCCGGCCGCGCCACCGTCGGCGTGTTCCAGGTCTCGCGCGCCACGTTCCCCGACTTCGACGACGTCGCGCTGCGCAGCCAGCTCGACGCGTTGGTGCCGCCAGCGAGCGACGGGCCCACGCGCGTGTTCCTGCACCGCGTGCTGCGACAGCTCGCCGTGGGCCGCGCGCTGCTCAAGCTGGCGCCCGCCACCGAGCTCGACTTCTTCGCGCGCCCTGACGCGCTCGACACGCCCGCCGCCACGCCGCGCTGGCCAGAGCACGCGCGCGACCGGGTGGCGCTCGCGCTCAGCGCGATGGACACGGCAGCGACGCGAGACGTTGAAGCGCTCTTCGGCTCACCGCACGACGCGCTGCTCGAGGCGCTCCGTCAGGGCTGACAGCACAGCGACTGGCAGAAGATGGAGTACTGCGGGTTGCCGTCGTTCTGACCGCGCACGCGGCAGCGCGTACCGGCTGAGTACGTGTTGCCCGTACACACCGCGTCAGAGAAGGCGTCGCCCCACCGCGCTTCGATGCCGCCAATCCACGTGCAGTCGTGTCGCGAGAAGCCGGCGAAGAACCGGGGAATGCCGTTCACGTTGAGCTGCCCGGCGTGCGTGGTGGTGCCGTACACGCTGAGGGCTCCGTCGAACCGCACGGGGCTCGGGAACTCCGAGTTGCCCTCGAAGCGGGTGCCGCCGCTGAAGAGCCCCGCGCGGTTGATGACGAGCCGGTCGTCGGTGGTGGCCGTGAGCGCGTTGCCGCTCTGGCCGTTGGGGTTCTGCAGCACGACGTCGTCAGCCTGGAGGTTGAACGAGTTGTCGGCGGCGTACCAGACGGCCGTCGCGCGCTGCCAGATGTCCTGCGGTGAGCTGGTGGGCCCGGAGATGGGGCCGGTGCGCCCGATGATGAGGTCGGCGAGCGACTTGAAATTGGCGTTCACCTCGCTCGCCAGCGCCGGCGCGTTGGGACACAGCGTGTGCAACGGCGCAGGCACGACGGCCGTGCAGTTGCTGGCGTTCACCGTCGCCGGCACGAGCGCCGCGGCGAGCACCAGCGCCGCCAGCAGCCCGTAGCGCCAACGACGCCGGGGCTTCTGCGTGAGCATCGACGCCGCGCCAGCGAGGTACAGCTCGCGGGCCGCTCTGAGCGCTGCAGCGTCGAGCCCGTGCTGCGCGGCGTACGACTCGACGGGTTCTTCTGACTGCAGGGACGCGATGACGTGCTGCAACTGCGGTGCGGGCATGCGGACACCAGACCAACAATCGGCCGGCGCCGCATATGACGTTGCGACTACGCGGCCTTCTTCACGAACGGCCGACGCACGAGCTTCCACACCTCGATGGCCGTCGCGGGAATGAGGCCCAGGCCGAGGCTGATGCCCATCACCTGCCAGCTGAACGGCCCGAGGTCGAAGAGCTGATTCGTCCACGGCAGCGCCACGAGGCCGAACTGCAGCGCGATGGTCAGCACCATCACCCCGATGAGCCGCGGGTTCGTGAAGACGCCGACCTCGAAGTACACACGGTCGAAGCTGCGGAACGCGACGGCGTTGAAGATCTGCGCGAACACCAGCGTGCTGAAGGCCAGCGTGCGCGCGTGCTCGAGCGTGTCGAACTCCAGCTCGCGCTCGAAGGCGATGAAGGCCACGCCGCCGACCAGCAGGCCCGTGGCCACCACGCGCAGCCATTCAGGGCGACCCAACATGGGCTCGTCGGGCGGGCGCGGCTTGCGGTGCAGCGCGTCTTCGCTTGCGGGGTCCATCACCAGCGCGAGCGCGGGCAGGCCGTCGGTGACGAGGTTCACCCACAAGAGGTGCAGCGCCAGCATCGGCAGCGGCAGCCCGATGAGCGACGCCGCGAAGGTGACGAACAGCTCCGCGACGTTGCCGCCCAGCAGGTACACGAGCGTCTTGCGGATGTTGTCGTAGATGCCGCGGCCTTCCTTCACCGCCTTGATGATGGAAGCGAAGTTGTCGTCGGCCAGCACCATGTCGGCGGCCTCGCGCGTCACCTCGACGCCGGTGATGCCCATGGCGATGCCGACGTGCGCTTCTTTCAGCGCGGGCGCGTCGTTGGTGCCGTCGCCCGTCATGGCGACAATCTCACCCTTCTGCTTCAGCTCGCGGACGATGCGCAGCTTGTCCTCGGGCGTGACGCGCGCGTACACGCGGCCCTCGAGCGGCTCGTCTTTCCCCACGAGGCCCATCTCGCGCGCGATGGCGCCGGCCGTCGTCGGGTGGTCGCCCGTCATCATCACGGTGTGAATGCCGGCCTCGTGCGCGGTGGCGATGGCCTTGATGGCCTCTTCGCGCGGCGGGTCGGCGAGGCCCAGCAGCCCGAGCAGCGTCAGCCCTTCTTCCGGTGGCTGGTCGCCTGCGGGCGCGTCTTTGCGCGTCGCCACCGCCAGCACGCGCAGGCCGCGCGCGGCCATCTCGGCGTTCTTGTCCAACGCGCCGTCGGTGCCGGCCACGCAGAGCGGCAGCATCAGGTCGACCGCGCCCTTCACGTAGAGCACGCCGTCCGCGCGCTCGATGCTCATGCGCTTGCGCACCGAATCGAACGGGAACACGCGCTGGCGCGGGTTCTCTTTCTCGATGGCGTCACGCTCGATGCCCAGCGCGCGCGCCTTCTCGAGAATGGCGATTTCCGTCGGGTCGCCGACGCCGCCCTTGTCGTTGAGCTCGGCCTCGCAGTTGGCCGCGGCCGCGTAGACGACCTGCTGCTCGTCCTGGCCCCAGACCTCGCGCGTCGACATCACGCCGCGGGTCAACGTGCCCGTCTTGTCGGTGCAGATGACGGTGGCGCTGCCGAGCGCCTCGACGGCGGGCAGCTTGCGCACCAGCACGTGTTGGTCGGCCATGCGCTGCACGCCGATGGCCAGCGCGATGGTGACGATGGCGGGCAGGCCTTCCGGCACGGCGGCGACGGCCAGCGAGATGGAAGAGACGAGCAGCTCCAGCAGCGGCTGGCCGCGCCAGATTCCGAGCGCCGCGACGACGGCGACTACCAGCAGGCACAGCCACAAGAGCGACTTGCCGACCTTCTCGAGCTGAAGCTGCAGCGGCGTCTGTTGCTCGGTGGCGGTGGCGAGGAGGTTGGCGATCTTCCCGAGCTCTGTCTTCGCGCCCGTGGCGAGCACCTCGGCGCGGCCCGAGCCGTTGGCGACGGCGGTGCCCATGAAGACCTGGTCGTGGCGCTCGGCGAGCGGCGTCTCAGCGGTGCTGGGCGTGGTGTTCTTCTCGACGGGCACCGACTCGCCGGTGAGCGCGGCTTCGACGGTGGTGAGCGCGTGCGCTTCGATGACGCGTGAATCGGCGGCGACGAGGTCGCCACCTTCGAGCAGCAGCACGTCGCCCGGCACCACCTCGGCCGCGGGGATCTGCGTGGCCTTGCCGTCGCGCAGCACACGCGCACGCGGCGCCGTCATGTTGCGCAGCGCGTGCACCGCTTTCTCTGCGTTGTATTCCTGCACGAAGCCGACGACGGCGTTCAGCACCACGATGGTGATGATGGCGACCGCTTCGGGCACCTCGCCCAGCACGCCCGAGACGATGGCCGCGACGCCGAGGAGGATGATCATCGGGCTCTTGAGCTGCGCGAGGAGCAGCAAGAGCGGGTTGGTGCCCTCCTCGCGCTGCAGCTCGTTGGGCCCGTGCTGCTGCAACCGTGCCGCTGCTTCCGCCGACGTCAGACCAACGTTCGCCATGGAGGCGTCATAGGCATTTAGCGACCGTGGTGCGCGCGTTTCATCGTGTACATGCGCGCGTCGGCGTCTTGCAGCGCGCTCGACACCGGCACGCCCGAGTCGGCGATGGCCACGCCGATGGACAGCTGCAGCGGCGCGCCGTCGAAGCCGTCGTTGTGCTTCGCCACTGCTTCTTCGAGGCGCGTGGCGAGCACCGCTACGGCTGCGGCGTCGCGCCCCGCCGCGAGCACCGCAAACTCGTCACCGCCGATGCGCGCCACGACGTCGCTCGCCCGGAAGGTGGCGCGCAGCACCTGCGCCATGCGTCGCAGCAGCGCATCGCCAGCGGCGTGACCGCGCTCATCGTTGACGCGTTTCAGGCCATCGAGGTCGACCATCAACACGCCGACGGGGTGCGGCCCGCGCTCGTCGAGCCGCGCCAGCGCTTCGTCGAAGGCGCTGCGGTTCGAAAGGCCGGTGAGCGCGTCGTGCGTCGACAGAAAGAGCAGGTGGTCTTCGAGCCGCCGCCGTTCGGACTGATCTCGCAACACCGCGATGGTGAAGTCGCCGCCGTCGATGCGCACGGGCGCCAGGGTGATCTCGACAGGCACCTCGGTGCCGTCGCGACGCAGCGCGCGCACCTCGAGCGCGTGACCCCCCATGCGACGCCGCGTGGGTGCGCCGGTGTACGTGGCGCGCCACCGCTCGTGCGACGGCCGCGTCGCAGCGGGCACCAGCTTCTCGACGTGTTGACCCTTGAGTTGCTCGCGACCCCAGCCCAACAACACTTCGGCCTGCGCGTTCACGAGGACGATTCGACCCTGCGCATCGGTGACGACGACTGCGTCAGGCGCCGCGTCGAGCAGCGCTTTTGAGAAATGGTCGAACTCCATGGCACCCCCCGAGCTGCGGAGACCATTCTGGAGACGCGCGTCGACGCTCGCAACGTCGGCATGCGCGCACACGCGGGGCCGTGTGGCGAGGCCTCACACCTCGCGGCTGATCATGTCAGGGTGACGACGCACCCGTCGTCGGCGGGCGCGAGGTCACACCGCCATGAGCTGGAAGAAAACACTCGTCAACGAAGGCCCCGCGCACTGGGTGCTGCCGAAGACCAAGACGATGCGCTGCGACGCGCACCTCTTTCTGTCCGACGAGCTCGTCTTCGGTGAAGACGGCGGCGGCGGCGTGGAAGAAGAGGTGTTCGCGCAGGTCGTGAACGCGTGCAGCTTCCCCGGCGCGCGGCGCGTGGTGCTCACGCCCGACTGTCACGTCGGCTACGGCGTGCCCATCGGCACGGCCATCGAGACCGAAGGCGTCTTGCTGCCGACGGCGGCGGGCTACGACATCGGCTGCGGCATGGTGCAGCTCTCGACGTCGCTCACGTGGGACGACGTGGCCGACCCGGCCAAGCGCCGTCAGTGGATTGACGCGGTCGTGCAGCGCATCGGCATCGGCGTGGGCCAGCCCGGTGCGGGCGCGCGCGCGGGCGTGCTCAAGAAGGTGAGCGACGTCGTGCGCTACGGGGCGAAGGCCCTGGGCCGCGGCCGCGACGTCACCGAGCGCGCGTACGTGCCGGTGGAAGACGACAGCGTCGACATCCCCACCAAGGCGTGGAGCAAGCGCAGCCAGCTGGGCTCGCTCGGCGGCGGCAACCATTTCTGCGAGATGCAGGTCGATGACGACGGCCGCGTGTGGGTGATGCTGCACACGGGCAGCCGCGGCTTCGGGTGGAACATCGCGAAGGACTTCTTCGTGAAGGGCGCCTTCGTGCTGGGGCTGACGGGCAAGTCTGAAGACAAGGTGTGGTTCGACGCGGAGTCGCCGACGGGGCGCGCGTACTGGAACCTTCACAACATGGCGGCGAACTTCGCCATCGCGAACCGGCTGCTGATTGGTGAAGCGGTGTGTGAGGCCGTCGAGCAGGTCTTCGGCGGCGAAGCGCGCGTGTACTACGAGATCTCGCACAACCTGATTCAGCTCGAAGACGGTCGCTTCGTGGCGCGCAAGGGCGCGACGCGCGCGTTCCCCGGTGGGCACCCGTCGCTCAAGGGCACGCCGTGGGCTTCGAGCGGTCACCCGATTCTCATCCCCGGCTCGATGGAGACGGGCAGCGCGATCCTGTTTGCCGAGCCCGGCGCGAGCGCCTCGCTGCACTCCATCAACCACGGGGCGGGCCGCGCGATGTCGCGCGCGAGGGCGAAGCGGGAGCTCGACCAGAAGCGCACCGACCTGCGCATGGCGAAGCTCGGCGTCGTGCTGAACACGCGCAACACGCCGCTCGATGAGTCAGGCCCTTGTTACAAGGATCTGAACCAGGTGCTCGGCGCGGTGGAGCTGGCCGGCCTCGCGCGCGTCGAGCGTCGGCTGCGCCCGGTGGCGTGCATCAAGGGCAACGACTGACCGTCACGGCACCGTCCACGTCGTCTGCACGAGCGAGGTGAGCGTGCTGCCGTCCCAGGTGTTGGTCACGTTGCGGTTGCAGTGACCCAGCGAGCCCATCAGCGAGCACGCAGCGCCGGGCGTCCACGTCGCGGTGGTGAACATCTGCATACCCATCTGGGTGCACGCACTCTGCTTGTTGGTCTCGTTCTGCTGCGAGACCGCGGCGTTGTCCCACGGCCCGGGGGCGGGGCCCGAGAAGGTCTGACCGTTCTCGTTCGTGCACGTCGTCTGGCCGCCGCCCACCGTCATCGTGTCGCGGTACACCCAGTGCTCGACGCCGTCGTTGTGGCCCGTCGTCACCGTCAGCTCGTAGTCCCAACACCAGTTGAGCTCGGCGCTGCCAGGCACGTTGACGCGGAGCTCGCAGCGGCCCGAGGTCGTCAGACCCGAGCCGCCGCCACCGCCAGCGCCGCCGCCCGTGCCGGCGTTCCCGTTGCAGGCGTCGAGCTCCGTGGCGCACGTGGCGAGGATGCACGCGTCGTCCGTACACGACGACGCATTCACACAATCGATGAGCGCGTTGTACGCCGCGATGGCGGACTGCGTGGCCTGTGCGCCGCAGTCGTTGAGGCACGCTTGAGCTTGTCCACACGCCGTCGCGCAATCGACCAGCCACGGACAGTTCTCGTTCGCGGTGGCACCGCCGCCTCCTCCCGTCGCCGAGCCTCCACCGCCGCCCCCTCCGCCGCCGCTCCCACCCGTTGAACTGGAGCCTCCGCCGCCACCGGTTGACCCGCCGCTGCCGCCGCACGCGACGGCGAACGCCAGCACCAGAATCCCGAGCAACTTCTTCATGTGCACGCCTCCGACAGTCTTGCGGCCAACAAGCGGCCCGCCCGGGAGAATGCCGGACCATGGCGGCGAGCTGTTCGCGTGAGGAGCTTACGTAAGCGCTCCCGACGCTGCGGCGAATCGAGAGGCCCGGCGACGGCGGTATAAGCGCGAACCCCATCGACTCTGCGCGAGGAGCCTCAATTGTTCAGACACAGCGTCTTGCTGTTGACCGTCCTCGGAGTCGGTTGTGGAGCGGCGAAGGTCGGCGACGACGCGTGCGCCACGGGCCGCACGCGGTGCGGCGAGTCATGTGTCGACCTCGAGCGAGACACCGCTCATTGCGGTGGCTGCGACAGCGCGTGCCCGTCGGGTGAAGCCTGTTCCGGAGGCGCGTGTTCGCTGGCGTGCTCCGGCGGCACCAGCCGGTGCGGCGACGCCTGCGTGGAGCTCACTCGCAACGTCGCGCACTGCGGCGCGTGCGGGGCCGCGTGTCCCTCCGGAGAGGTGTGCTCGGGCGGTGCCTGCGCGCTCGAGTGTTCCGGCGGCACCACTCGGTGCGAGGACACGTGCGTCGACACGTCGACCGACCCGGCACACTGCGGCGCGTGCGGTGTGGCGTGTGAAGCCGGCGAGGTCTGCACGGGCGGCGGGTGCGCGCTCCGATGTTCTGGCGGCACCACGCGCTGCGGCGAGCGGTGCGTCGACGCCGAGCGAGACCCTGCCAACTGCGGCGGGTGCGGTGTGGCCTGCGGCGAGGGAGAGGTCTGCGCTGGTGGCGTGTGCGCGCTTCAGTGCGCCGGAGGCACCACGCGCTGCGGCGCGCGGTGCGTCGACGCCGCGACAGACCCTGCGCATTGCGGAGCCTGCGACGCCGCGTGTCCTTCAGGAGAAGTGTGCTCCGCCGGCCTGTGCGGCCTGCAGTGCTCCGGCGGCACCGTGCGCTGCGGGAATCGCTGCGTCGACGTCGCAGTCGACGCCGCGCACTGCGGCGCCTGCTCGACGGCCTGCGCGGAAGGGGAAGGCTGCGTCGCGAGCCAATGCGTCGCGCGCTGCGGCGCTGGGCTCTCGATGTGCGGCGGCGTGTGCCGCGACCTCCAGCGCGACCCTGCGCACTGCGGCGCCTGCGCGACCTCTTGCGGCTCGAACGCCAGCTGTACGAACGGGAGCTGCGTCAGCTGCAGCGCGGAGGTCTGCGATGCCGTCGACAACGACTGTGATGGCCTCATCGACGAAGACTTTCGTGACGCGGTCAGCGGCAAGTACGACCAGGCCACGGCGTGCGGCAACTGCAGCACCGACTGCACAGCGCTGTACGCGCGGCCCAACGCCTCCGGGGTCTGCGACGCGGCGCCCGCCACGCCCGTCTGCGCGATGCGCTGCGCGCCGGGCGCGTTCGACCTCAACGCGAGCCCCGATGACGGCTGCGAGCTGCTGCTCGACGCCGACGCCATCTACGTGTCGTTCGCCGATGGAGCGAATACCTCCTCCTGCGGCCTCGGCCCGGTGCAGACGGGCGGCGGCCGATTCCCCTGCGCCACGCTGAACGCCGGGCTCTCGCGCGCGATGGCCACCGGTCGCACGAAGGTGTTGGTCGCCTCGGGCCAGTACGAGGGAAACATCGCGTTGAGCTCCGGCATCAGCCTGCTGGGCGGCTACAACCCCATCACCTGGGCGCGCGACCCGCAGGCCAACCCGACGGTGCTCCGTGGCTTCGACACGGGAGGTCATTCCCGCACCGTGGTGGCCGAGAACCTGTCGAGCCCGACCACCTTCGACGGCTTCACCGTGTTCGGCCCCGCGGCGTCTGGGGCGAGCGCCAACTCGTACGGCCTCTACGTGCGTGACTCGCCGGCGCTGTCCATCACCAACAACATCGTCATCGCCGGCAGCGGGGGCCGCGGCACGCCGGGCGTCTCGGGGACGGCCTTCCCCGCGAGCGCCGACGGCGACACCGGCGCGCACTGCATCAACACCTTGACCACGACGTGCACCGGGCGCACGGGCAACGGTGGCGCCGCCGGTGCGTCGAGCTGCGGTGTCAACGGCGGTCGCGGTGGCACGACCGCCTGCGCTGTGACGTGCGACGCCACCGCGGCGGGCCTCGCGGGGCAAGGCGTGAGCGGCGGCGCTGCGGGCGGCACGCCGGGCGCGAGCGCGTACAACTGGCGCTCGACCGCAGGGTGCGGCGCCATCGACACCTGTGGCCAGTCGAACCTCGGCGGGCGCGGCGGTGACGGGCAGAACGGCAGCGCCGGCGCTGCGGGGGCCGGCGTCTCGGTGGCGAACGCAGGCGGCTCGGTCATCGCCGGTCACTGGCGCGGGGCGATCGCCGCGAGCGGTGGCAACGGCACGCCAGGCGGCGGCGGCGGCGGCGGCGGCGCGGGCGGCGGCCTCAACAACCTCGACGGCTGCCCCTTCAGTGACCTCCTCGGGAGCGCGGGCGGCGGCGGCGGCGCAGGCGGCTGTCACGGCCTGGGCGGCACCGGAGGCAGCTCCGGCGGTGGCTCGTTCGCCATCTTCGTCACGTCGTCGACGCCGACCGCGAGCCTGCCGACGATTCAAGGCAACACGCTGACGCGCGGACAGGGCGGCGAGGGCGGCAGCGGCGGTGCGGGTGCCGCAGGTCGAGCCGGTGGCCGCGGAGGAGCGGCTGGCTCCGTCAGCGCGTGCCCGAACAGCGCCTTCCTTGGCGTCGGCGGCGCCGGAGGAAACGGCGGCGACGGCGGCCACGGAGCGGGCGGCGGCGGCGGCGCGGGCGGCGTCTCGTTCGGCATTCACCTCAGCGGGCACACGGTGACGCCGACGTGGGGAAGCAACAACCTCTTCATCGCCGCGGGCGCGGCGGCCCCCGGAGGCGTGGGTGGCCCGGCGTTGATCAACGCCGGTGGCGCCGGCGCTGCAGGTCTGACGGCAGACCTCAACTTCTGATCAACCCGCCGTCTCGCTCGAGACCGTCAGCGCCAGGCGTTGGAGGTGCCCTACTTCGACAACGCCTCTGCCACCTCGGCGCTCTCGTTGATGGTGCGCTGGCTCAGCGCGCTCAACGAGCCGAAGTAGCCGAACGCCCTCAACGCGCGCGGGTCATCGCCCACCGCGTCGACGCGCGCCAGGTTGAAGCGCGGGTTGAAGCTGAAGAAGTCCGCGTGGCCCGACACGTCCAACTGCCGCTGTCGCTTCGCGTTGGTGAGCGTGCTGCCGTCCCAGGTGTTGGTCACGTTGCGGTTGCAGTGACCGAGTGAGCCGGCCAGCGAGCACGCAGCACCGGGCGTCCAGGTCGCCGTGGTGAACATCTGCATGCCGGTCTGGGTACACGCGCTCTGCTTGTTGGTGACGTTCTGCTGCGAGACCGCGGCATTGTCCCACGGCCCGGGCGCGGGGCCCGAGAAGGTCTGACCGTTCTCGTTCGTACACGTCGTCTGACCGCCGCCGACCGTCATCGTGTCGCGGTACACCCAATGCTCGATGCCGTCGTTGTGGCCCGTCGTCACCGTCAGCTCGTAGTCCCAACACCAGTTCAGTTCGGCGCTGTTGGGCACGTTGACGCGAATCTCGCAGCGGCCCGAGGTCGTCAGACCCGCGCCGCCGCCCCCACCGCCGGCGCCGCCGCCCGTGCCGGCGCTGCCATTGCAGGCGTCGACCTCCGTGGGGCACGTCGCGAGGATGCAGGCCTCATCCGTACACGATGACGCGTTCACACAATCGATGAGCGCGTTGTACGCCGCGACCGCCGCAGGCGTGGCCTGCGCGCCACAGTCGTTGAGGCACGCCTGGTCTTGTCCACACGCCGTCGCGCAGTCGACCAGCCAAGGACAGTTCTGGTTCGCGGAGGTGCTTCCGCCGCCGCCTCCGCCGGTCGAGGTCCCGCCGCCGGTCCCTCCCGAGCCGCCGCTGCCGCCGGAGCCACCGCTTCCTCCGCTCCCGCCAGTGGAGCTCGAACCTCCACCGCCACCAGTCGAGCCACCACCGCCGCCGCACGCGACAGAGAAGGCCAGCACCAGAATCAGGGACACGTGCTTCATGTGGACACCTCCAGGCCGTCGCTCAGCGTGAGCGAACTTGTCTGGAGAATGGCCAACCGGAGCTGCGCGCCGTACCCGCGATGGGTTTACGTAAACACGACGGGGACAGTCACGGCGCGACGGCAGTGACCTGACGACTGGGACCGCGTGGTCAGGCCTTCGTCCGCGCCACTCGTCTGAGCACCTCGTGCTTCTCTTCTCGGGGGTTCTCGGCCGCAGAGACGGCCCACATCGTCGTGAGCTCTCCCGCGTGCACGAAGACGTGGGGGAGGCCCAGATGCCCGACCTGCGCCTCGCCGACCTTGCCGAGCTGCTTCCATGCCTGACGCATGCGATGCGTCCGACGCAGGTCGAACCGCCGCTCGTCGA
>CAYWON010000015.1:0-9892 GCA_964459885.1 uncultured Archangium sp. | reverse complement strand
CACTGACAACCTCGGCGGACTCCCGGGCCGGAGGCGCGAACACGCCCACGCTGGGTTGACGCCTGGACGAGCTGAAGAGGCGCGCGAAGAGCGAGGGCCTGGCCGAGGTCGCTTGACGCTCGATGGCAGGCGACTGCGTCCAACGACGCTTCCGCCATTCAAAGGGAGCAATCTTGATTCGTTCACGAACCGATCTGCTCCAGCTTGCAGGCACGCCGTGCGCCGCGAGCACCGAGAGGATCTCTTCGCCTATCTTGACGGAGGCTTCGTCGTCCGCCGCAGCATCGACCCCGAGCGCGCCGAAAGCGATCAGCAGCCCATCACCGTGCACCGCGTCGGCGACGTCGCCCTGATGGAAGAAGGCGGCGCCGCGACTCTCGTCCGAGGCGTTGAGGCCCGCGTAACCCCATCCATCTTTGGTGGTCAAACCACGACACTCCAACGCAACGATGCCGCTCGCATTGAGGCTGGCGAACGCCTCACCAATCCTGTCATTCACCGTCGCTTCGTTCCACGTCGCCTCGCGAGCCCGCTCCTGCTCGATGAACTTCTCTGTATGGGAACGCAGCCTGTCGAGCAGCACGGGGCCGAAGTCCACGAACTCCCCGAACCAATCACTCGCGCGCACGTCCAGGACCTCGAGCAACTCCGCGGCGGGCGTGTATCCGGCGCGAATCTCCAGTTCCCAGCTCTCCAGAAACTCTCGGATGTCTGTCTCCTGGGCGTGCCTGGACCTCCGATTCCACTCGAAGTCCGGGAGCGCGATTCGCTTGTTGGTGTCGCCGTCCCACTCGACCTCGAGGCCGGCGTCGCGGCACGCCTTGACGACCGCATTGCCGACCCGCTCGGAGAGGCTGGGGGCAGGCCTGGCCGCGACCGTCGCCACGTGCGTCGGGCACGCCGACGGGAACCCGGTGGGGTCAGGCTGAATCCACCCGCGACCATTACAAACGGGACAAGGCACGGGAGGCGACGCCACGACAGGCTCGGAGGCGCCTTCCTTGAAGGTCCCGTAGGTCAGCTTCAAGCCACCTTCTTCAACGGCGCGCATCACGTCTTGACGGTGAAAGAAGCAGTACGCGTCGTTCTGGAGGGTACCCAGCTCGTTCCGGACGATCGCGACGTGGGCGACTCGCGCCACGCCTTCGTCTTGCGAGTCGCCACAGCCTTCGAGCGAGACGATGCCCTGCGCATCAAGCACATCGAACGCCTGGCGAAGTCGGTCGCAATCGGTCGGGCCGGCCCACGACCGCTGCGCGTCGGCCTGACGTGAAAACGCTTCTTCGATGGCGGCCCTGAGCTCGGCGACCGTCGCGGCATCCATCTGCCCGATCTCGGTGACGTCTTCGGGCAAGCCGAGCTCGTCGGCCATGCCTTCAAACACCTCGACGAAGAGCGAGTGCCGATTGTGGAAGCCGTACTCAACGAGCGCCTGAACTTCCTGAAGCACAACTTCAGAGAGGGCCATGAGCGCGGTTGGCTAGCACAGCGCCAGGCACTGTCAGGCGCGCCGACGGCTCGATGGCACGCTGGAGTGTCAGTCCCTCGACAACGCCTCGGCCACTTCGGCGCTCTCGTTGATGGTGCGCTGGCTGAGCGCGCTCAACGTGCCGAAGTACCCGAACGCCCTCAACGCGCGCGGGTCGTCACCCACCGCGTCGACGCGCGCCAGGTTGAAGCGCGGGTTGAAGCTGAAGAAGTCCGCGTGGCCCGACACGTCCAACTGCCGCTGTCGCTTCGCGTTGGTCAGCGCGCGCGACACCACGTGACAGCTCCCGCAGTCCGCGGTCTTCGGGTTCAACCGCGCCGGGTGCTCCAGCTGCAGCGCCGACGTCACCGCACGCTGCAACGTGCGCTCGTCGGTCAGCCGCAGCTCCGACTCCGACAACAGCGTCGAGAGATGATCTCCAATCGCCTCGGGCTGCAGCTCGCCCGAGCGGAACGCGGTGTTGCCGAACTCCTGCACGCCCTGCTCTGTGAGCGAGTTCGACAGCCGCGGAATCGGATCAGCCACGTACGCGCCGCTCACCACGTTGAACGCGCCAAAGCGCCACGCCACGTCTTCTTGCAGCAGCCGCATGAAAGCCACCCGCGACAGGTTCTGCGCGCCGCACAGCCGCGTCACCAGCGCGTGCAGCTTCGTCGCGTACGCACCGCTCAAGCCTTCGCGCTTCACCACCGGGTGCACGTCCAACGGCATGCCGCGCGTCGCGTCACCGCTCAGCGCCTTCAGCGCTCGCAGCGTCGCCACCACGTCGGCCCAGTCGGCGTCGCTCAAGTCGTAGAAGAGGTGAATCGTCGCGTCGCGCGTGCTGGCCAGCGGCGAGAAGAACACCGGCTGCGCCACCAACCTCACCTGCTTGATGCACCCAGCGCTCTGCGCGTCAGCCGGGAAGCACGGGTCCACCCGTACGCCGATGACGCGGAGCTCGTCGTGCAGCGCCTCGAGCGTCACGTCGGGCATCAGCTCCGGGAGCGCGTCGTAGAGCGAGCGCGGCAACAGCGCCCCGCGCGCACCCGCCGCGTCGAGCCCCAGCAGCGCGTTCCGCTGCGTCGGCCCCGGCAACGGCAAGAGCCAGCTCACGTCGTTGAGGTCCAACCCGCCGTCGCTCACCGTCGGCACCACGCCGCCGTCGACGCCGGCGTCTTCGGTCGGCACGGGCGCGCCACAGGCCGCCAGCAACACAGAGAAGAGGAGTGCGACGCGCATGATCAGCCGCGGCAGCAAGCGATGTACCGCGCGCCAACTCGCTGAAACGGTTAGGCGCAGTGCGTCGAACGCCTCAGAAATCTGCCGTGAAACGTCGGCAATCCGGCTACTTCGGTGACGGTGTAGGGGGGGCTCTTCCCCTTCGTCGGGAATGCAGATAGGTGGGCCCCCGCGTCGGCCTCAAGCGCGACGCCGGGGCGCATGACGCGACCCGAATTTTCGAAAGCAGAAAAAGCAAAATGGCACTCGGTACTGTGAAGTGGTTCAACGATGCGAAGGGTTTCGGTTTCATCAGCCAGGACGGCGGCGGCGACGACGTGTTCTGCCACCACACGGCGATTCAGGCCGACGGCTTCCGCACCCTCGCTGAGGGTCAGAAGGTCGAGTTCGACGTGAACCGCGGCCCCAAGGGCCTCCAGGCGGCGAACGTTCGTCTCGTCGGCTGAAGCATCTCTGAAGTTCTTCGCTGGCCCAGTCTCTCCACAGAGGCTGGGCCTTCGTATTTCCGCGAGTAACCTCTCGCGCTGATGAGAATCCAGGCTCCGCACTGTCCTTCCTGTGGCGCGCCGCTCACGGTGCCCGAAGACGCGAGCCGGGTGACCTGCAGCTACTGCAACGCGTCGCTGGTCATCGAGGCCGAGCGTGTCTCGACACACCGGCCGCGACCGCCCGCGCCCAGCCCCGCTGACGACGACGAAGCGCCCTACCCCGAGCCCGACTCGACGCTCTGGGCGCGCGTCTACCCGCGCTTCGAGCTCTCGGTCATCGAGCAGCGCATTCCCAACGCGGTGCCCGAGCTGTTCGCCGGGCTCGAGCTGGAAGACGAGCGCGTCGCCTTCGTGTCGCTGCGCGTGGTCGACAAGGACGGCAAGCCCGTCGCGCACGCGCTCGACGATGCGTTCGACGCGCTCAAAGAGTCGCTCGGCAACGACGGTGACCCGGGCCTCGCCGCCAACCTCGCGCTCGAGTCGCTGTGCAGCAAGCCGTTCGACCTCAAGCTCGAGTGCGCCGTCGTGTTGTTCGAGCCCAAGCACATGAAGGTGACGACCTACGCCGCGGGGCTGTCGAGCGGACTCCTGTGGGCCTCGAGTGAAGAGGGTCGCACCATCACCATCGACGGCCACCACGCCGCGCTCGAGCGGAAGATGCTGCGCGAGACGGCTGATCATTTCGCCAACGGCCGCCCCGTGCAGCTCGCGGCGGGTGACCTCATCCTCATTCCTTCCGCCGGCTTCATGGGCCGCGGCGCGCGCGGGTATTCCGAAGGTCCGCGCGTGTTGAACGACGTCGCCAACGCGCAGCTCGGTGAAGAGCCGCTGCGCGTGGTGACGCTGGCGAAGAACGGCTTCTGGGCCGAGCTGCAGAAGCGGCGCTCGACGCACGCGCCGGTCGGAGACGTGCGCGTCGCCGCCGTGCGCGCGGTGTCGCCGCCGTTGCTGAAAGCCCTGCCCGCGGGTCGCGAGGTGAAGACCTTCCGCTCGCGTCGCTACGAGCTCGCGTGCCTCGCGTCACCGGGCGACGCGTTCGCGCTCGAGCCGCTGCACTCAGACCGCCAGGTGCTCGTCTGGCTCTCGGGCGCGCCGCCTGACGCGCTGCCGAAGGTGGTCGCCGCGGTGAAGTTGGTGCTCGACGGCACGACGGGCGACAACGAGAACCCGCGCCGCGCCGGGCGTGAAGCGCTGGAAGCGCTCGGCCTCGACACCGTGAAGCTCGCGGTGATTCAGCTCTTCGACCAATACGAGCGCGTGAAGTACTGGCGCCACGGGTGGAAGCAGCCGCTGTCACTCGGGCCGCGGGGCTTGCGCGGCGACGGCATGCAGCAGTTCGACGACGGCGGTGAAGCGACGGTGCACGAAGGCAGCCGGCTCTTCTTCCCCGGCGCGCTCGCGTACGAAGGCCAGCAGGCGACCGGCGAAGCGCTCGCGGCGGTGTGGCGCGGCGGCAAGGCGTCGCGGCTCTACGCGGGCCTGACCGCGCACTGGAAGACCAAGAAGACCGACCGCGCGCTGCAGCTGCTCGCGCTCGCGGCGCTCAGCGACGAGAACGAGGCGAAGCTCGACGGCCTCGCGCTCGTCACCGGCGTGCCCGTCTGACTCAGTGCCCGCCGCTGGCGGTCGCTTCGAACACCGCCGCCGCCGTCTTCGCGGTCGCGGCGTTCACCAACCAGCCCTGCAGCTTCTCGACGTCGTCGCACGCGGCGACCTCGGCCTGCTGCTTGGCGTCGAGCGTGAGCTTCTTCGCAGCAAGCAGAGCCAGCAGGCTGTCGGCGGTGGCCTTGAGCTTCTCTTTCTCGAGCTTCTCGGCGGCCTCTTCAGCGGGCGTCTTGTGCACCACGAGCTTCTCGCCCGTCGCCGCGGCGAGCGCCTTGTACCAACCCTCGGGGTAGCCCGGGTGCGTCACCTTGCCCTGCGCGTCCTTCAGGTTGCCGTCGAGGAACTTGTAGAGCAGCTCCTTCGAGAGCTCGCGCCACCGCGCGACGACCTCTTCACCGGCGCCGACCGAGTAGCGCGTCAGGTACTCACGCGCGAGCCGCGGCGACTGCTTGTGCAGCGCCAGCGCCGCTGAGTCGACGTCGGCCTGCGAGCCCAGGTACTTCGACTCGAGCTGCTGCTGCGCCTTCTGCACGTCGACAATCATCTCGCTGTAACGGAGGTACGAGTAGTTCGAGACCTGATTGAAGACCCAGAAGGCCGAGTCCCACGTGACGTGGTGGAAATCGCCGGTGCCCACCGCGTACGGCTTCGGCACCTCGGTGACGCCCGCGTACACGGGGAAATAGACGGTCGACGCGGTGTCATCGACGCCGAACCACAACACGCCGCCGATGGCGTTGGGCAACCAGCCGCGCGACTGCGACACGAACGAGAAGCCCGTCTGCTGCGTCGACACCGCGCGCTCGTTGAGGAACTCCTTGCCGTCCACCTTCCACGTCAGCGGGCGCCAGCGGTACGGCAGACCGTACGGCCCGGCGCCGACGTCCTTCGTCATGTCGAGCGGCGTGCCTTCGAAGTGGTCGCGCATGAAGCCCATGACGTCAGCGACGGTCAGCTTGCGGTCGGGCTTGATCCACAGCGGCAGCGGCTCGGCCTTCTTGTCAGCGCCCTCGACCCAGCCCAGCGGCAGGTTGTTCGACGGCGCCGCGCGGCGGAACATGCACCACACGCGGCCATCGCAGAACCGGCGCGCGCCGAAGTCGGTCGGGTTGTACGCGTCGGCGAACGAGAAGTCGGCGTCCTTCCCGGTGAACCAGCCCTTGTTGCGCGCGAACGAGATGACGTCCGACGCGTACATGGTGTCGCCCGGCGAGCTGAGCGGGAACTGGCGGATGCGCGCGGCGTTGGCGTGGCCGGTGATGAAGCCGTCAGGCACCTTGCGCGCGACCCAGAGGATGCCCTTCTGCCCCGGGCCCTTGCCGATGAACTCGAAGAGCCAGACCTCGTTGGGGTCGGCGATGGAGAACGACTCGCCCGAGCTGCGGTAGCCGTACTTGTTGGTGAGGTCGACGATGACGTTCATCGCCTCGCGCGCCGTCTTGGAGCGCTGCAGCGCGATGTACATGAGGCTGCCGTAGTCGACGCCGCCCTGCGGGTTCACGAGCTCCTGCCGGCCGCCGAAGGTCGTCTCGCCGATGGCGACCTGGTGCTCGTTCATGTTGCCGACGACGCTGTAGGTCAGCGGCGCTTCGTCGATTTCACCGAGGCGCTTGCCGGTGTCCCACTCGATGATCTCGCGCTTCGCGCCCGCGGGGTGAATCGAGCCGGGGAAGAAATAGAGCTCGCCGTACAGCTCATGCGCGTCGGCCGCGTAGGTGATGATGGTCGAGCCGTCAGCGCTCGCGCCCTTCGACACGAGGAAGTTGGTGCACGCATCGGCCGGTCGGGAAACGACCAGCAGGGCCGCGACGAGAGCTGCAACGAGGGTCTTCATGCGGCTCGTGTAGCGCACGCAGGGAAGTTTTCACGCGCCCTTCGTTGACGCGTTCGAGGCCGGTGTCGCGCCGTCACGGAAGGACCGTGGCCGGCCTCGCAGTCGCCGTAACCAACCCGAAGCGAAGGAACCAACCTCATGAAGAGAAGGCACACCCCTGTCTGGAAGTTCGCTCGCGCCGCGACCCTGGCGCTCCTCGGTGTCGGCTGTGGCCTCGAGGCCACGCCGCCCCTCACCACGCTCGACGCGCCGAACGTCGAAGCCTGCGCGGTCGCCGTCGACGCGGTGCCGTGGCAGCTGACCGCGAAGGACGTTGCGGGCCTCGGCCTCGAGCCGACGACGGCGCGCGTGAAGGTGGCGACGCCGTGTGAAGCCGCGACGCGCGACCCCGCCGCCGCGCTGCAGAACGTGACCGCCGACGAGCTCGCGCGGCTGCGTGAGGCCGACACCTCGTGGCTCGCGGCTGACGGCACGCGCTACGAGGCGATGCTGGTGCTGGCCGACGGCACCGCGTTCGGTCGCAAGGGCGCGGCGCCCGACGCGAAGCTGCCGAGCGACGAGAACAAGTTCGGCGCGTTCGAAGGCGCGCTGCCCACCGACGCGATGGTGCAAGACGCCATCTTGCGGCTCGAGCGCGGCGAAGGTGACGGCGTCATCGGCGAGGAAGTCCCGCGCAAGCACACGCGCGGCATCCTCGGCGACGAGCTGGCTGATGACCGCCGCGTGCGCGTCACCAGCACCACCACGCTGACGGGCTACCCGTTCCGCACCATCGGCGCGCTCAACGGCACCAGCGGCGCGGGCTCGACGGGCTGCACCGGCACGCGCGTGGGGCCGCGTCACGTGTTGACGGCGGCGCACTGTGTGCTGTCGGAAGGCGGCACGTGGACCACGAGCGGCTGGTTCCACCCGGGCCAGACCAACTCGACGCACCCCAACGGCGCGGCCGTCAGCTGGAGCGGCGTGTACGCGCGTGACTGGCGCGTCAACGGTCGCTGGGACTACGCGCTGCTCTACCTGCAGGACCGCGCTGACAGCACCTCGCTCGGGTGGATGGGCGTGCGCTGGTGGAACTCAGCGTCGTCGTACACGTACCAACTCGCGTCGCTCTACGGCTACCCGGGGAAGACGGGGACCGGCACGAACCGCTGCCAGGCCTCGGTGTTGAGCAACAAGAACTGCGACGGCTGGATGTATGGCGACAGCACGCTGCTCGACTCCGACGCGTTCCGCAGCGACGAGCAGCTCGAGTACGACATCGACACGAGCCGCGGCCAGAGTGGCTCAGCGGTGTGGCGCAACAACGAGGTGCTCGGCGTGCACTTCGGCTGCGCGCAGTTCGGTGGCTGTGACGGCGATGGTCGCAACCGCGCCGCGCGCATGCGCCAGAACATGTGGAACGACGTGTGCTCGTGGATCAGTGAGGTCGACAGCGCGTTCGGTTCGCACTCGCTGTGTCCGTGACGTAGTGCCGAAGCGGGCTGAGTTGATCAGCCCGCTTCATTCACGGGAACGTCGGGTTGCAGTACCCGGAGCTCACGTTGCACGCCGTGCCCTGCCAGCAGCTGAAGCCTGGCGACGAGCAGCGCGGCAGACAGATGCCGCCACCGGCCTGCGGGTTGATCTCGCAGACGTAGCCCGAGCGACAGGTCGACTGGCCTCCGCGCGGCGCAGGGCACGCCTGGAAGCAGAGCGGGTTGCTGCCGCCGCCCGTCGCCGTGCCGACATCGACGCAGGTCGAGCCCATCGGGCAGCTCAAGTTGCTGCACGACGCCGAGCAGGTGCCGCCGGGGAAACCGGTCTGCTGCCCGAAGATGGTCTCGGGGATGCAGAGGCCGTTCGACGGCGGGCGACACTGCGAGTCGTTGGTGCACGCCGAGCCGACTTGAGAGACGCCGGCGTCAGCGCCAGAGCACGTGCCGAAGTTGCACGTCGTGCCGCCGGGGCACACGCCGCACGCCGCGCCGTTGAGGCCGCACGCGTTGTTCGCCTGGGAGTGTGGAGGCACGCAGGTCACGCCGACGCAGCAGCCGTTGCAGGTGCTCGCGTTGCAGACGACGGGGCCGCCGCCGCCGGTCGGCACACCACCTCCGAACGGCACGCCGCCGCCGGTGGGAATGCCGCCGCCGAACGGGACACCGCCACCGCCCGTGGGAATGCCGCCGCCGAACGGAACGCCGCCACCGCCGGTGGGGATGCCGCCGCCGAAGGGAACGCCACCACCGCCCGTCGGGATGCCGCCGCCGAACGGAACGCCGCCACCACCTGTCGGGATGCCACCGCCGAACGGAACGCCGCCACCGCCTGTCGGGATGCCGCCGCCGAACGGAACGCCGCCACCGCCTGTCGGGATGCCGCCTCCGCCCGTGGGGACACCGCCGCCGAACGGAACGCCGCCACCACCGGTCGGAATGCCGCCGCCGAACGACGTGCCACCGCCGACAGGAATCGAGCCGCCGCCACCGCCGGTCGGGACACCGCCGCCAAACGGAACACCACCACCGACAGGAATGGAGCCGCCGCCTCCGCCCGTGGGGACACCGCCGCCGAACGGAACGCCGCCACCGCCAGTCGGGACACCGCCGCCGAACGGCGTGCCACCACCGACTGGAATCGAGCCACCACCACCGCCTGTGGGAACGCCGCCGCCGAACGGCGTACCGCCACCGACAGGAATCGAGCCGCCGCCACCGCCCGTCGGGACACCGCCGCCGAACGGCGTGCCACCGCCGACGGGAATCGAGCCGCCGCCACCGCCCGTCGCGACGCCGCCGCCGACTGGAATCGAGCCACCACCGCCGCCCGTCGCGACTCCGCCGCCACCTGACGACATGCCGCCTCCGCCCGCTGAGGAGCCTCCACCGCCGAAGCCGCCGATCGGTTCATCAACTGGCTCGAGACAGGCGCTCAACACCACACATGCGGCGACGAGGAGAGAGCGCGCGAAACCGGGCGTACGACTGATCATGTCTCAGCATGGTCTCCCAACGCCGCGCGCCGCAAGAACGCGACCCACGCCTCTGCTGACACGCGTACGTGCCTCGTCAGACAAGGCGCCGACGGCCTGAATGGAAGCGGTCGTTCTCTTCGCCGACCCAGTGCGCGTCACTGGCGGCCCCGCGACCTCCGACGAGTTCGCGCCCCTGACCGACTGCCGGTGAAGTGGCGCCACAGCGTTCTGACGTGTGGAATTTCCCACTGGTGCTGAAGCATCCCCTCAAAGCAGTCCGAGGACGTCGTCGAAGGCGGGATGCG
>CAYWON010000014.1:0-69114 GCA_964459885.1 uncultured Archangium sp. | reverse complement strand
CGCGCAGCGTAACCGCGCGCAACGAGCCGACTTCGGAACGAGCTTCTTAGTAGCGGTAGTGCTCGGGCTTGAACGGGCCCTCGACCGACACGCCGAGGTACTTGGCCTGCGTGTCGTTGAGCTTGGTCAGCTTGGCGCCGACCTTCGCGAGGTGCAGCGCGGCGACCTTCTCGTCGAGCTTCTTGGGCAGCACGTAGACCTTGCCCTTCTCGAACTTGTGGCCCGTGTCGATGGCGCCCCAGAGGGCGAGCTGCGCGAGCGACTGGTTGGTGAACGAGTTCGACATCACGAACGACGGGTGGCCCGAGGCGCAGCCCAGGTTCACGAGGCGGCCGCGCGCCAGCAGCGTGAGGCGCTTGCCGTTGGGGAAGATGAACTGGTCGACCTGCGGCTTGACGTTCTCTTCGCGGATCTCCGGGTTCTTCTCGAGCCAGCTGACCTGAATCTCGCTGTCGAAGTGACCGATGTTCGCGAGGATGACGCCGTCCTTCATGGCGCTCATGTGCTCGCCGGTGACGACGTCGACGCAGCCCGTGGCCGTGCAGACGATGTCGGCCTGCGGGGCGATCTCTTCCATCGTGGTGACGGTGAAGCCTTCCATCGCCGCCTGGAGCGCGTTGATGGGGTCAATCTCGGTGACGAACACGCGCGCGCCCATGCCCTTGGCGGCGGCCGCGCAGCCCTTGCCCACGTCGCCGTAGCCGGCGACGACCACGACCTTGCCGGCGATCATCACGTCGGTGGCGCGCTTGATGCCGTCGAGGAACGACTCACGGCAGCCATACAGGTTGTCGAACTTCGACTTGGTGACCGAGTCGTTGACGTTGATGGCCGGCACCTTCAGCGTGCCCTGCTTCATCATGTCGTAGAGGCGGTGCACGCCCGTGGTGGTCTCTTCCGACAGACCGCGAATCGGGTCGGCGCCGGTGAAGAGCTCGGGGTGCTTGTTGTGCACCCACATCGTCAGGTCGCCACCGTCGTCGAGGATCATGTTCGGGCCCTTGCCGTCCTTGAAGGCGAAGAGCTGCGCCTCGAGGCACCAGTCGGCCTCTTCGACCGTCTGGCCCTTCCACGCGAAGACCGGCACGCCCGTGGCGGCGATGGCCGCGGCGGCCTGGTCCTGCGTCGAGAAGATGTTGCACGAGGTCCAGGTGACCTCGGCGCCGAGCGAGACGAGCGTCTCGATGAGCACCGCGGTCTCGATGGTCATGTGCAGACAGCCGGCGACGCGGGCGCCCTTGAGCGGGTTCTTGCCAGCCCACTCAGCGCGCAGCGACATCAGGCCGGGCATCTCCTTCTCGGCCATCGCGATTTCCTTGCGGCCCCAGGCGGCGAGCTCGGGGTTGGCGATCTTGTAGGCGGGGAAAGTCGTCTTGTGTTGCATGTGCGGCTCCTTCGTTGAGGTGAACTGCGTGGGTTACGTGGGTTTGACGGCGGCCCAGGCGTGCCAGGTGACGGCAGCGTCGGGGCCGACGGGGTGAAAGGCGTTGGGCACTGGCGCGTCGCCCTGAAAGCGCAGACCGGCCTGCGTGATGAAGTCGCGCACGTCGGCGGGCGAGAAGCCCATCCACACGTCGCCGGCCTCGGTCCGCAGCGCGTCTGCCTCGTGGGGCAGGTAGTCCATCACCACGAGGTGGCCGCCCTTCTTGAGCAGCCGCGAGAACGCGGTGATGGCCTGCGCGGGCCGTGACGCGTGGTGAAGAATGCGCCCGGCGAACACCAGGTCGGCGCCGCCCGCAGCGTCGACGCGCTGCACGAGCGCCGCGTCGTCGTAGGAGCCGGGGAAGAGGCTGACGGTGTGAAAGCCGCGCGCCGCGACGCGCTCGGCGACGCGCGCCAACTGCGCCTGGCTGCGATCGACCGCGATGACGCGCGAGAAGAGCGGCGCCAACACGTCGAGCGACAGGCCGTCACCAGTGCCGACGTCGACCGCCAGCGCGCGGCCCGGCAAGAGCAGCGAGAGCGCCGAGAGGTGCGCCAGATGTTCAGGCGACGTGGGCACCGACTCGCGCGCCGGCGCGGCGGCCTCGAAGTGCGAGCGGCCCTGCTCTTCACGCGCGGCGACGATCTGCGGCACGCGCGCGAGGCTGCCGTCGGCGAGCGAGAGACGACGGCCTTCAGCGACGGCCTCGGTCAAGACGGGGTCGGCCGCGACGGTGTCGACGTCGGTGCGCACGAAGAGCCGCGTGCCGTCTTTGCGACCGTCCAGCAGCCCCGCGTCGCGCAGCGTCGCCACGCGGCGGCTCACCTGCGGCTGCGAGTCGTTCAGCAGCGCCGCCAGCTCCGAGACGCTCAGCGCTTCGGCTTCACACAGCGCCAGCAGCTGCAGCCGGCCGGGCTCGGCCAGCAAGCGGAAGAGCTCCACGCGCGGGAGCGTCTGGGGCAGGGCGGTCTGCATGAATGAGGTCTAGATATTGCGTTCATGCGCATGAATGCAAGTCCGAGCGATTGCTAAGTAGTTACGGCCTATTAGCGCGCACGAATGGTGGCCTCCGGCCAGATGCGCAGGGTTCGAGGTGGCGGTCGGCCGTCGCCCCACCAGACGACGCGTGCGGTGTGTTTCGCGCGCTCGGCTGCGGCGCTCGCGAAGTCCTCGTTCTTCGTGCGCGCCGCCGCAGTCGCGGCGCCTGGCAGGTCTCCGAGCGCGGTCAGCGCCACGGCGAGGTTGTGCCACGCGGCGACGTCGTCGGGGTTGGCCTCCACCTGTGCGCGATAGGCCTGCGCTGCACCGCCCGCGTCGCCCCCTCGGAGCTGCTTGTTGATGGGGCCAAGCGCCGGACCCTCGCGCAGCGTGAAGTCCTCGAGCTGTTGCGACGGGAGGAACTGCGCGGCGAACCGGTCGGCTGCGTCGGTCATCGCCATCTGCATGACTGTCGCGTCGTCGGCGCCATGCGTGGCGGTGCCGTCGACCTTCCAGGTCTCGTCGCCGAGCGAGAGCGCGAGCTGCACGGTCGCGGTGCGCTGCGCGCCGGGCTCGCCCTCCAACTTCATCGTGGTGACGGTGACGAACAGCTCTGACGCGGGGGCCGAGCAGGTCTCGCCGTCGCAGCCGTTGGTCAGCTGCAGCGCGCCGCTGCGGTGGAAGGCACCGGCGAGTTGATCGCTCGCGGCCTGGTCGCGCGCGTGGGCGTCGGTGAAGAGGTTGAGCACGTCGACCAACACGACGCCGGTCTCTTGCGGCGAGATGCGCACCGGCTGTCGCTCGATGGCCAGCGATTGTCTCGGCGCTTCTTCACGCAGCACGCGCACGGTCGACGCGCAGCCACACAACGCGACACAGACGAGCAGGGCAGAGCGCATGGGAAGTTCGTAGCGACGCGTCGCCACGCCGCCACGTGCGCTACCGAACGGAATCGCTCCGTGTGTTCGCTCGTCGCGTGGGCGTCGCTGACGTCGACGCGGGGGTGATTGCGGTCGCGTCGACGCCCGCCGCGCTCCATGAGCCCCAAGGTCGACAGTCGAGCTGTTGCCCGGGATCGGGAACCGGCGCGGTGTTGCTGCACTACGCTGAGGCGGCCTGTCGCAGACACACGAGGGCTGACGCATGGAACGGATCGCCGAGAACTCCGCACAGTTCAGAGAGGGGCTCGCGCGGCGCCTCGAGCTCTCGGCGCTCCGCGTCGAAGACGACCGCGTCTGCGGCACCGTCGATGGGTTCGAGGTGGCGCTCGTCGGCGAAGCGCCCTTTCGTGAGTGCCACGTCACGCTCGCTGGCGCCCTGCCGCTCGCGATGCTGCGCTTTCAGCACGGAGATCTGAACCACCCTGACGCGGTCGAGACCGGTGACCCCGCCTTCGATGAGGTGATGCAGGTGGTCGCGCTGCCCGGCCACGCCCCGACGATCGAGCAACTGCTCGCGGACGAAGACCTCCGCACGCACCTGCGGACGTTCTTGAAACGCTTCCCGGAATCGACGGTGCGCGGCAACGTGGTGGTGCTGAAGGTTCCCGAGGCGGTGAGCCACGAGACGCTCGTCGAGGTTGTCGCGCTCGCCCGGGCGCTGTCGGGGCGGTTTGCGCGGGTCGGCTTCCTGACCACGGAAGACAGCCCGGTGGTGGGGCCCAGCGAAAAGGGCAAGGCGCGCGCCACCCTGGCCACGATGTTCGGCGGCGCATTCGTGCTCTCGTGGTGGGGCTACGCCTCCTTCATCGAGGCGAGCCCGACCGTCGCGGGAGTCGGAACGCTCTGGTTGCTCGCAGTGACGGCGATCGCAGCGTGGTTGGCGTCGAGGAACGGGTGAACTGCGTCCCGGAGTTTGCGCTTCGCGACGGAAGCCCTCTCGTTGCCTTCGAGGACGTCTCGGGCCTCTGGGTCGTGTGAACTGCGGCGCTCACCGCGCGAACGCGAGGAGGGCTCCGACGATGGCGACGGCGCCCACCAGCCACACCCAACCGGGAATGCCCGGCGCTGCCGTCGCTGGCGCGGGCGAAGGGGTCGGCGCCGCAGCGCGTGGCGCGGCAGGCGCCTGCTTCTCTTTGGGCGGGAACTGCTGCTTGAACCAGCCGCGCAGCTTTTCTTTCGCTTCCCACGAGACGCCGGTCAGCGCGTCGAGCTCGGGCAACAACGCGAACGCGCGCGGCTCGCAGGTGTGCGGCAACAGGTCGTTCACCACCTCGTTCACCATCGCCACCGCCTCCCGCGCGCACGTCGCGTCGCGCCGGGCCTTCTCTGCCAACGCCGACACCGCCGCCGCCGACGTCCAGTCCACCGGGCCGTACAGCAACGACTCGAAGTGCCGCTTCAGCTCGGGCCACGGCAGCGGCAGCTGCGCCAGCACCAGCGCCGTCGCGACCTGGTAGCGGTAGAGCGCTTCCGGCAGCGCCTCGAGGAACGGCTGATGCGTCGGCGGGTGCACCATCGCTGCCATCAACTCTGCGGGCGTGGTGGTGAGCGACGCCGCGAGCGCGCCGGCCTTCGACCACATCGTCTCGAGGTCGGCGGTGATGACGGTCGCGAGCTGCTCGCGCAGCGCCTCGCTCGGTGCCGGCGAGACCTGCACCACCGCGTCGCCGACCTTGTGCCACGTCGAGGGCGCCGCGCCGCGCACCGTCGCTGCCGGGTCGCGCTCGAACACCGGCCCGCCGTTCATCGAGAAATCCACGCTCGCGAGGTCGGTCGTGCCCGACGAGAACAGCGCCGCCAGCAGGTGGTTCGACGGTGATTCCCACCCGTTGATGGCCAGCTTCAGCTTCGCCGACCCGGGCGTGAACTTCGCGCGGTGCTCACGAAAGGTGTTCACCGTCGCGTCTCCGGGCGCCGCGAGACTTCCACCGCGCATGCGCCGCAGGCTGTCCAGCATGTCGAGCACATCGCCGTCGTGGCCCTTGTCCGCGAGCAGCTTCATTCCGTCGAGCTCCACGCCTGGCTCGGGCGACACCGTCTCCAGCAGCTCGCCCGCCACGCGGAACTCACGCAGCGCGAGGTGACAGCGCACCTGCTCGAGCACGTCGCTCAGGCCTGTCTCTGGGTACCGCGACGCCGCCTGAAACGACTGCAGCGCCGCCTGGAAGTCGCGCGACGCGCGCTGCACGAGCCCGCGCTGCAGCAACGGGAAATAGCCCTGCAGCCCGGTCACCACGCGCAGCGACTTCTCGTGGAGCCCGAGGCGCCGGTAGACGCCCGACGCCACGCAGCGCAGATCGTCGTCGCCCGGCAGCGCCTCGACCGCCGCGTCAGCGAGCGCTTCGTAGCCAGACAGCAGCTCGCGCTCACCGGCGTGCAACGTGTTGACCCCGATGGTGCTCTGGCCGACGGACATCAACAGCCGCGTGAGTTGCCCGAACGTCTCAGTGGACGGCGTCTTGCCCTCGGCGCGCGCTGTCACCAGCCACAGCGCCAACAACGACTCGAAGCGCCGCGCGGGGAACTGCTCGGCCAGCTGCGCCACCAGCACGAGCGCCTCGTCGACGCGACCCGCGCGCCGCAGCAAGAAGCCCTTGAGCAACGCCGTGCCGATGAACGTGTCCTGCGGCAGGAGCTCGAGCAGCGGCTGGCTGGCTGCGGCGGCTTCGATGCGGGCGTGTACGCGTTCTTCCCACGGCGCCAACGCCAGCGCCGAGCCGAGGTGCGTCAGCGCGTGCGCCACGTCTCCCACCCCCAGCAGCTTTTCGACCGTCTCCAGCTCGCCCTGCCACGTCTGTTCAGACATGGCGGGCGTTGTAGCGCGACGCTCAGCGCTTCTCTTTTGCCTTCGGGCCGCTCTGCGTCCACACGTCGACGATGCGCGTCGTCACGGCGGCGTGGTGCGCGAGGTCTTCCGCGTAGAAGACGCGGTTCTGCTTCTTGGCCGTGGTGTCGGCGGCGGCTGCGTGGCGCGCCGCATCGGTGGCCGCGTGCAGGTCGCCCATCGCGACCAGCGCCACCGAGAGGTTCAACCACGCAGCGACGTCGTCGGGCTGCTGCGCGACCCGCGCCTGGTACGCCGCCACCGCGCCCTGGAAATCACGCGCCAGCAGGAGCTTGTTGGCGTCGTAGAGGTGCTCCGGTTCTTCAAGGCGGTACGAGTCGAGCACCTCGGTGGCGCGCAGCAGCTCGGCGACCTGGTGCACGCCGTGGTTGATGGCGTTCTCGTACAGCGTGCCGTCGGGCTCGTTGCCGCTCGCCGTGCCCTTGATGCGCACGTTCAGGTCGACGCCGTCCTGCGTGAGCCACATCGTGACGTTGGCCGTCTTCACGCCCTGCGAGTCGGTGGTGATGTCGTCTTCAGTCACGTCGAGCACCACGTGGCTGCGCGCCGTCGCCGTGTCGTTGGTGACCGAGTAGCCGACCGACTGCAGCGTGGTGGTGATGTCAGCCGCCGCGGTGCGACGCCGCAGGTCGCTCGCCGAGAACACGCGCAGCACTTCGATGATCAGCACGCCGCTGTCCGACGCGCGCACCTGCACCGGCTGTTGCTCTGCCGTGAAAGACAGCGCCGGCCGCACCTCGCGGGTCACGCCGACGACCGACGCGCAGCTGCTACCGAAGAGAGCCACCACAGCCACCACGAGCGCGGAACGCATGTGCGCACCGACGTACCAACCCGCCATCCGATTCACCGCGAGAGCTCCAGTCGCCGTCCCAGATCCGAGCTGAAGAGGCCTTGCGGATCCCACTTCTTCTTCACCGCTTCGAACTCCGCCACGCGCGGGTACATGCGGCGCAGCATCGCCGCCTCGAGGTACGAGTCCTTGCCGAGGTAGATGCGGCCGCCGGCGTCGGCCACGCGCGCGTCCAGCTCGCGCGTCAGCTCGACGAGCCCGTCACGCACGGGGAAATCGATGGCGAACGTGAGCCCCTTCATGGGGAACGAGAGGTGCGCGTCGTTGGCGTCGCCCATGCGCTTCAAGATGTTCAAGAAGGGCAGCTGACCCGACGACATCATCGTCTCCATCAGGCCGCGCACGGTCTCGGCGCCCGCCGCGTACGGCACGACGAACTGGTACTGGATGAAGCCGCGCTTGCCGTAGCCGCGGTACCAGTCGTTGATCATGTCGAGCGGGTAGAAGAACTCTTCGTAGAGCGTGAACTCGCCCTTGCTCTTCATCATCGTGGTGATGACCTGGTTCACCACGCGAATGGTGAGCGGGTTGAGCGTCAGCTCCGGCAGGTCGAACGGCACCACCAGCGGGCTCTCGCCCACCAGCTTCAGCGGCCGCTGCTTCAGCTTCGTGGGCAGCTCGTCGCGGTGCGCGTGATCGCCCACGTTCACCACGCCTTCACCCAGCCGCGCGCCCGTGGCCGTCGAGTTGAGCGTCGCCACTGAGTACGGGCTCGTCGAGTCGTGCTCTTCGAGCACCTCCAGCGTGTGCGTCAGGTCCTTCGTGGGAATGGCGCGCTGCCGGAAGTACGTGGTCTCGATGCGGCGCAGCCGAAGCGTCGCTTCCAGCACGATGCCCGTGAGGCCCACGCCGCCGAACGTCGCCCAGAACAGGTCTGCGTTCTCGCTGCGGCTCGCCGTCACTACGCGGCCGTCGCCCACCAACATCTGCATCGACTCGACGCAGGTGACGAAAGTGCCCTGCGCGTGGTGCGCCTTGCCGTGCACGTCGTTGGCGATGCAGCCGCCGACGGTGACGAACTTGGTGCCGGGCGTGATGGCCGGGAAAAAGCCGCGTGGCCCGAAGTCGCGGATGATCTGCTCGAGCGAGACGCCCGCTTCGCAGCGCAGGAGCCCGGTGCCTTCGTCGAACGACAGGTAGCGGTCCAACCGCGTCATGGTGACGACGCGTCGAAACTCGTTGAGCGCTTGATCTCCGTAGCTGCGACCGAGCCCGCGCCCGATGGTGCCTTGCGGCGAGAGCGCGCGCGTCACTTCACTCGCGGTCTCGGGCTGGCGTTCATCACACTCGACACGGCGCTGCGCGCCCCAACCATGCAGTTGCGTCACGCGGTCGCTCTACGGCACGACGTCGAGCCGGTACAGCCCGCCGTTGTCCTCGTCGGTCAGCACGTAGATGCGTCCGTCGGGCGCCTCGCGCACGTCGCGAATGCGCTGGCCCAGGTCTGTCAGCAGGCGCTCTTCCTTCGTCACCTTCTCGCCGTCCAACACCAGCCGCGCGAGCGTCTTGCCTGCGAGCCCGCCGATGAGCACCGAGCCCTTCCACGACGGGTACGTGTCGGTCGTCACGAAGGCCATGCCCGACGACGCGATGGACGGCACCCAGTAGTGCAGCGGCTGCTCGAGGCCCTCGCGCGCGGTGGCGCCGTCGCCCACCTGACCGCCGCTGTACTCGCGCCCGTACGTGATGAGCGGCCAGCCGTAGTTGCGCCCCGCACGCGTCACGTTCACTTCGTCGCCGCCCATCGGCCCGTGCTCCGTCGTCCACAGGTCGCCCGTCGTCGGGTTGAGCGCCGCGCCCTGGATGTTGCGATGGCCGAAGCTCCAGATCTCCTTCTGCGCGTCGGCCGTCGTGATGAACGGGTTGTCGTCAGGCACCGTGCCGTCGGCGTTGAGCCGCATCACCTTGCCTTGCCCGTGCGCCAACGACTGCGAGAGGTCGCGCTGCCCACGCTCGCCCAACATCACGAAGAGCTTCCCGTCACGCGCGAACACGAGGCGTGACCCGAAGTGCTGGCCACCCGACAGCTTCGGCGCCTGACGCCACAAGACCTGCACGTCGCTCACCGCCGTGTCGCCCAACGTCGCGCGAGCGAGGGCCGTGCCAGCGAGGTCGGCGTCGCGCTCCGAGAACGTAAAGAAGATGTGTCGGCTGCTCTCGAAGTCTGGTGCCAGCACCACGTCGAGCAGCCCGCCCTGGCCCGACGTGAAGACCGTCGGCAAGCCGGTGAGCGGCGCGCCCAGTTCGCCCGCCGCCGACACCACGCGCAGCCGGCCGTCTTTCTCGGTCACCAGAAACCGGCCGTCGGGCAAGAACGCCAGCGCCCACGGGTGCGAGAGGCCGCGCGTGACGGCCACGGCTTGCACCTTCGTCTCGGCGGGAGAGACGGGAAACGTCGGCGCTGGCGTGGCGCAGGCCGTGACCGCGAGCAGCAGGAAGGCAGAGCGCATGCACGGTGACTCAGCACACCTCACGGCGTGTTGTCTTTGACGCCCCGGCGGCCGGGTGCCTCAATGGGCAGCCTCGATGAGCTCGTTGGCCGCGCTGGAGCGCAAGTCGCAGATGGTGGACGCGCTCCACCGCTTCATGGCGTCGCTGACCCACTTCGACGACCTCGACGACATCTTGTGGGACGTGGCCAACGGCGCCGTCGCGCACCTCGGCCTCGAAGACTGCGTCATCTATCTGGTCGACGACGACCGCACGCACCTCGTGCAGCGCGCCGCGTACGGCCCCAAGAACCCGCGCGGCCGCGAGATCCTCGCGCCCATCCGCATTCCGATGGGGAAGGGCATCGTCGGCACCGTCGCCGTCACCGGTAAGCCCGAGCGCCTCGAAGACGTGCGCGTCGACCCCCGCTACATCACCGACGACCAAGCGCGCCTGTCGGAGCTCGCTGTGCCCATCGTGGTACGCGACACCATCATCGGCGTCATCGACTCGGAGCACTCGCAGGTCGGCTTCTTCACGCCCGAGCACGAGCAGCTCTTCGCCACCATCGCCAGCGTCACCGCCGGTCGCGTCGCGCGCTTCCTCCTCGACGAGCAGCTGCAGGAAATGCAGCGCCTCAACAGCGTCATCATCGACGGCGCGATGGACGGCATCGTCACTGTCGACGCGCGCGGCCGGGTCATCGCGTTCAACCGCGCCGCCGAGGCCGTGTTTCGCTGCCAGGCCGACACGGTCTTGCGCCACACCGTGCGGCGGTTGATTCCCGCGTTCGACGTCACGGTGCCGCCGGTCGGCACGCTCGAGCTGCAGGCCGTGCGGCCCGACGGCACGCGGTTCCCCATCGAAGCGTCGGTGAGCCGCGTGGTCGCGCGCGGCGGCGTCATGACCACGCTCATCGTGCGCGACATCTCAGAACGGCTGCGCGCGCAACGCGAGATTCAGCAGCTCAACTCGACGCTCGAGGCGCGCATCAGCGAGCGCACGCGCGAGCTCTTCGACGCCAACGCCACCAACGAGCGGCTGCTGCTCAACGTGTTGCCCGCGCCCATCGCCGAGCGGCTCAAGCGCGGCGAGGTCACCATCGCTGACCGGTACGACGAAGTGACGGTGCTGTTCGCGGACCTCGTCGGCTTCACGTCGTGGGCCGCGCCGCGCTCGCCGGAAGAGGTCGTCGAGGTCTTGAGCCGCGTGTTCACCACGTTCGACGCGCTCACCGCCAAGCACGGCCTCGAGAAGATCAAGACCATCGGCGACGCGTACATGGTGGTGGCGGGCGTGCCCACGCCGCTGCCGCGACACCGCGAGAAGATGGTGGGCCTCGCGCTCGAACTCACGCACGCGGTGCGCGCCATCGGGCAAGACGTCGGCTCGTCGCTCGAGGTGCGGTTGGGGTTGCACTCCGGGCCCGTGGTGGCCGGCGTCATCGGCACGCGCAAGTTCGCCTACGACCTCTGGGGCGACACGGTGAACACCGCCAGCCGCCTCGAGTCACACGGCGTGCCCGGCCGCGTACACGTGCTCGAGAGCACCGTCCGCGCGCTGTCTCCGGAGTTCGAGTTCGAGCCGCGCGGCGAGATTGAGCTGCGCAGCGTCGGCCGCGTGCCGACGTGGCTGCTGTAGCTACGGCACGCAGCGCTGCGTCAGCCACAGCCCGCCGTCGTGAGCGAGCCCGACGATGACGCCGTCGGGCACCGTCGCCAGCTTCACCGCGCCCGTCGTGGTGTACGGCGCGACCAGCGTGCTGGCGTTTTCGTTGAACAGCCACGTGGCGTTGGCGCCGTCGCCGACGGCCAGCAGCCGCCGTCCGTCCGTCGCGGCCGCGCGCGCGCTGATGCCCGACGAGAACGACCCCTGGTCGCGGCTGACGCGCAGGTCCCTGAAGTAGCGGAACGGCGCTCTCTCCGGCACCGCGCGCACCTCGCCGCCCTCGAACTCCACGAGCGCGACGAGCGGCTCGATGGCGCCGCCCGGCAACGGCACGCCGGTGTTGGTGCGCGCCACGCCACCGGCCCACGCCACGTGCAGCCCTGACTGGCTCATGCGCGGCGCGCCGCCGTCCGAGGCGCCCAGAAAGCGAGGCCCGTCGTTGACCTGCACCAACGCGAACTCCACGCCGCCGTCGACCACGGCGGCCGCGAACAGGGTCGACAGGCTCAGGTCGGTGGCGTCGCGCCAGCCCGGCTGTCGGTGCTCGTTCAACACCTGACCAGTGTGCGACACCCAGCGGAAGAACATGCCCGCGTCGTCGCGCCACGCCATCACATACGAGAGGCGGTCCGACGCGACGGCGATGGGGTGCCCGGCGTCGAGCCACTCCGTCGCGCGCACATCAAGGCGTCGCGTGAACCAGGTCAGCCGCGTGCCGGCGTCGCCCTCGCGCGTGACCAGCAGCGCTTCGCCCGCCACCGGCACGAGGAACCAGTCGTCGCCGGGCGCGTCGGCCACGCGGCGCAGCGGCAGCCCGTCGACGTGGCCATCACAGTCGTTGTCGAGGCCGTCGCAGCGCGTCTCGTCGTCCTGGTAGTCGTAGCCATACTCACGGGAGTTGCACGGGAGGAACCGGCCTCCAACGCACGTGGCGTAGGTCGGCACCGCGCACACGCCTTCGCGCAGCGGGCAGCGCGGGGCGTCGAGCGCGTCGCTGTCGATGATGCCGTCGCAGTCGTCATCGACGCCGTTGCACACCTCGGTGCGCGGGCCCACCGCGCCCTGACACGCGGACCACCGGCGGTCGGGCTGACAGGTGCGCGTGCCGCCGGTGCATGGCGCGCCGATCAACCCGGCGGTCAGCGGGCACACCTGGACCTCTCCGGGAAGACAGTCACACACGCCCGTCGCGCCGACCGGTCGGCAGAACCCGCTCGCGCTGCACGTCGTGTCCGCCGGGCACTGCCCGGCCAGGCCGCAGCGCACCTGACAGTCGAGGATCACGGGGTCGTAGAGGCGACAGCCGCCGAGCAGCACCAGCCACGCCACGACGCTCGCTCTCACCACGCCCACGCTCCGCTGACGAAGCCGCCGCCCGGCATGGGCGCCAACACCAGCGTCGGCCGGCTGCGCGGCAACCCGAGGAGCTCGAGCACACCCACCACCACGCCCGACGCGGCCATCGCCACGCCCGTCGTCATCAGCACCCAGCTCCACGTCTGCGCCGCCAGCCCGTCGCGCTCGATGGCCTGGGCGGTGGCGTCCCACCCGCCGCCGCGCTCGAACAGGGTCGTGACCTGCTCGCCAGCCACCTCGGCGCGCGTGCGCAGCAGCAGGCTGCCCACCACCAGCACACCGCCCGCGGCGAACATCAGCGTGCCGACTGCGGGGAACACGCCCGGCTTCTGCGGGTAGTCGAAGCGCAGCTCGAGCTGCCGTTCTTCACCGGCGCTCAGCGACACCGTCTGCGTCAGCGGCGGCGCGCCGCGCGTCTCGGCGACGATGGTGTGCACGCCCGGCGGCAACGACTCGACGCGCGGCGCCAGCCCTCGCACCTCGCCGTCGACAGTGATGACGGCCTCGTCGGCGTCGGTGCGGATCTTCAACTTCGCGGGCACCACGACGGGCGTTGGCGCTTCTTGCGGCGCTGCGTCTTCCGCCATCGCCACGCACGAAAAGATGCACGCGGCCGCGACGTGGAGTCTCATCCACCGGGTGCTGCTGCCCCTCGTCTGCGCGCTCGCCATCTCCCAGTCCCCTGAACGCGTCACCGTCGGTCTCCAGCTGCGCAACGTGGAAGCCATCAACCTCGAGGAGAACGCTTACCACGCCTCGTTCCTGCTCTGGGTGACGTGGGCGGGTGACCGCGACGCGACGAAGACGCTGCGCTTCGTCAACCTGCTCGAGGCCTGGGCGCTGTCGCTCGCGCCCGTGTACGACGAGCCGCTCACGTTGCCCGACGGCCGCCGCTACCAGCGCTTCGTCGGGGAAGGCCGCTTCTTCCACAAGTTCCAGCTCGGCCGGTTCCCGTTGGACGCACAAGACGTCGTCCTCGAGCTCGAAGACGTGCGCAGCCCGGCGAGCGAGGTGCTGCTCGAGCTCGACCCCGCGAGCGCGCTCGACGAGACGCTCGTGGTGCCCGGCTGGCAGCTGGGCGCGCCGATTCATGAGGTGACGGAGGTGGGCCGCGCAGGTCAGCTCGGCCTGACGACCGACGGCCCGCACAGCCGCGTGCGCTTCGGCGTGCGGTTGGAGCGCCCGCGCCGCGTCTTCTTCGTCACCATGTTCCCGCCCATCGCGCTGGTGATGCTGTGCTGCTGGTTCGTGTTCTTCCTGCGGCCGGTGCACGTCGAGGCGCGCGTGGGCACCGTCATCACGGCGCTGCTCACCATCGTCTTCCTGCAGCTCGCGTTCACCGATGACCTGCCGTACCTGGGCACCACCGTCTTGTTGGACCAGGTCTTCAACTTTTCGTACGTGGTCATCACCGCGGTGCTGGCCGAGTGCGTGGTGGTGATGCGCTGGCACGACCGCGTGCAGTCGCTCGAGGCCGCGCTGCCGTCGATGCCTGAGTCAGAGCGCCCCGTGCTGGACGCCGAGCGCCGCGCGCTGCGCACCCGGTTCGAGGCGCTCGACGCGCGCAGCAAGGTCGGCTTTCCGCTGGCGTACCTCGTCGGGTGCGCCGTCATCATCGCGCTGCACGTCGCCTGAAACGACGAAGCCCCGCGCACCGGGAAAGGTGGGCGGGGCCGCGTGGTCAGCCGAAGCCCTGCTTCAGCGCGACGTTTCGATGCGCGCCGTGATGGTGCTGTTGACCGTCACGTCTTCGTCGAAGGTGAAGGTGCCTTCCGACGTGGTGATGGTGCCCTGGAGGTACATCGAGACGCCGGTGGCGCCCGCGCCGAGATCGCCGACCGAGATCTTCTGGGTGATGTCGGCGTCGAGGAAGTCGTCGTAGGCGCCGCGCACGTCGACCCGGCCCTTGAGCTTCTGGTCGAGGCGCACTGAGCCGCTGTCGATCTCGATCTTCTGCGAGAGGTTCATGTCGCCGTTGAACACCGCGACGCCCGGGCCGCCCTTCGAGAGGCCGCAGCCGTTGTAGGTCATGGTGACGCCGGTGCTGACGCCGCCGGTGCCCACGCTGATGCTGGCGCCGGAGATCTTCGCGCTGCCGCCTTCGGGGCAGTTCCACGTCACGGCGCCCGTGAGGTCGACCGGCGTGGCCGAGCTGTCGGCCTTGGCCTGCGAGGGCTTCGACGCGGCGAACAGCGCTTCAGCGGCGCCCTGCTTGCCGTCGATCTTCGCGCCGGGGCCACAGGCGACGAGCACGAGGCTACCGACGGCCATCGAGACGATGCGCTTCATCATGTGCGGGTTCTCCTTGAGGGTGACTGGCAGATGTTACGGCGTTGGTTGCCGGTCTGGAGAAAATAGATCCACGCTCACTTGAGCTGAACGTCTTTGAGTTCCGCGGCCTTGTCGCGCATGGCCTTCAGCAGGGCGTCCCACCCACCTTCCTTGAGGATGGGCTGCACCTGGTCGTCGCGGATGCCGATGAGCATCGAGTCGCCCAGCACCGCCACGTCGACCACGCGCCACGCGCTGCCCTGCTTGACCAGCTGGTACTTCACCTTGAGCTCCTGCTTCTTGAGCGGGTGGTTGATGAGGATGGTCGAGGCGATGCTGGCCTTCGCGCCGTCCACCGCGGGCTCGTCGTAGAGGATGGTGTCGAGGTTCTCGAAGTTCTTGCGGATCTTGGGGAACGCGATCTTCCCGAAGAGCGTGAGGAAGAGGTCCTGGAACTCCTTGCGCTGCGCGTCGGTGCCCTTGGCCCACGAGTCGGCCACCAGCAGCTTGCCTTGCTCTTCGGCGGCGAAGAGCTTGAGCGCGGCGTTGTCGCGGCCGTAGCGCACCGAGTTGACGATGGTGGTGAGCGGCTTGCTGAGCTCCTCTTTCGGGCCGGCGAGGGCGGGCAACGAGAGCAGCAGCGCGAGCGTCAGGGTCGTTTTCATGATGGCCATCTAAGCGATTGACGATGCCCCGCGGTACGGATTCACGGTCGCTTGCCGCGATGTGTCGCAACGGCTAAGGGAGCGCCCCTTCAGTCGCACCTTTCAGCAACGAGGAATCACGCACATGCCGAAGGACTATCTTTTTACTTCTGAGTCGGTGACCGAGGGCCACCCGGACAAGATCTGCGACCAGATCTCCGACGGTGTCGTCGACGCGATCATCGCCAAGGACCCGATGGCCCGCATCGCCGTCGAGACGCTCGTGAAGACGGGCTTCGCGATGGTCGCCGGTGAGGTCACCACCAACGCGTGGATCGACATCCCCACCATCGTCCGCAAGACCATCTGCAACATCGGTTACACCGACTCGGCCATGGGCTTCGACGGCAACACCTGCGGCGTCATGGCGGCCATCGAAGGCCAGAGCCAGGACATCAACCGCGGCGTCGACCAGAAGGGCACCAAGGAGATCGGCGCCGGCGACCAGGGCATGATGTTCGGCTACGCCTGCAACGAGACCGCCGAGCTGATGCCTGCGCCCATCTTCTACGCGCACGCGCTCACCAGGAAGCTCGCCGACGTGCGCAAGAAGAAGCACAACTGGCTGCGCCCCGACGGCAAGACGCAGGTCACCGTCGAGTACAAGGACGGCAAGGCCGTTCGCATCGACGCGGTGGTGCTCTCGACGCAGCACTCGGAAGACGCCAGCAACAAGAAGATCAAGGACGTGGTGATGGAGGAGGTCATCAAGGCCGCGCTCCCCACCAAGCTCCTCGACAAGAAGACCAAGTTCTACATCAACCCCACCGGCCGCTTCGTCATCGGCGGCCCCATGGGCGACTCGGGTCTCACGGGCCGCAAGATCATCGTCGACACCTACGGCGGCATGGGCCGTCACGGCGGCGGCGCGTTCTCGGGCAAGGACCCGACGAAGGTCGACCGCTCGGCCGCGTACATGGGCCGCTACATCGCCAAGAACGTGGTGGCCGCCGGCCTCGCCACGCGCTGCGAAGTGCAGGTCAGCTACGCCATCGGCGTCGCCGAGCCCGTCAGCGTGATGGTCGACACCTTCGGCACCGCGGTGGTCGACGAAGAGAAGATCGCCCGCGCCGTGCGCGCGACGTTCGGCCTCAAGCCGCGCGAGATCATCGAGCACCTCGATCTGCTCAAGCCCATCTACCAACGCACCGCCGCGTACGGTCACTTCGGCCGCCCGGAGTTCAGCTGGGAGAAGACCGACAAGAAGGACGCGCTCCGCGAAGCCGCTGGCGTGCGCGGCAACAAGGCGGCCTGAGTCGCCATGGCGCGCGGGGGCAAGGCGCAGCAGAAGAAGGCCGTCGGTCGCACGCTGTCCGCTTCGGTGGTCAGCGAGCGGCGTGACGCCCCGACGCCTGCGCAGCGCATCGCCGCAGCCCTCGAGCGCAAACCAGCCGCCGTCGCCATTCCCAAGGCGGCTGAACGCAAGGCGCCACCGGTCCCCACGACGGTGGCGCGCCCCACGACGACCGCTGCGCCCATCAACCGCGCGCCGGTGGCCACGACGACCTCGGTCTCGCGCGCTTCCGCGTTTCAGTCGATGCAGCGCGCGCCGTCAGCGCCAGCGCAGGTGCCCACCATCGGGCATCGCGCGGGCGTGCCGCAGCACGTCTCGCTGAAGGCCGGCGCGAAGGTCGACGCCCGCCGTCAGTACCCCCGCGCCGAAGTCCATGTGCGCGCGCAGCTCTCGTTGGCCGACGACCCGTCGCACGTCTTCGAAGCCACGCTCCCGACGCTGAACCTCTCGGTGGGCGGCATGTTCCTCGAGTCCAGCTTCTTCCTGAAGATGGGCACGAAGCTCCTCATCACGCTGCAGCTGCCGAACCACGGCCGCGAAGTGAAGGTGAAGGGCGAAGTGGTGCGCGTCGAGACCGCGGGCAAGGGCCCGTCAGGCTTCGCGCTGCGCTTCAACGAGTACCTCGACGGCAGCCAGGTCATCCTGGCGACCCATTTCCTCTCGCCCGTCTTGCGCGAGTTCTTGAGCCAGTACGCGAAAGAGCACCGCTTCGACGCCAGCCCGCAATACCTCGCCCACACCGCTGACGTGCTGGCTGCCTGGGAGCTCAAGAAGGCCGAGCTCGGCGGCGACGTGTGGGACCTGTTCTCGACGCGCTCGTGACGTACCTTCAAGCCATCGTGTTGGGGCTCGTGCAGGGCCTCACCGAGTTCCTTCCTATTTCTTCGACCGCGCACCTGCGCATCGTCCCCGCGCTGCTCGGCTGGGAAGATCCCGGTGCCGCGTACTCCGCCGTCATCCAGCTGGGCACGGTGGTGGCGGTGCTCTTCTATTTCCGCGGCGACCTCTGGAAGCTGACGCGTGGCTTCCTGGTGGGCCTCAAGGAACGGAAGCCCTTCGGCACCGAAGAGTCGCGTCTGGCCTGGTTCGTCGGCCTCGGCACCATCCCCATCGGCGTCATCGGGCTGCTCTTCAAGTCGGCCATCAAGACGTCGCTGCGCTCGCTGTACGTCATCTCGGCTTCGCTCATTGTGCTGGCGGTGGTGCTCTTCATCGTCGAGCGCGTGGCGAAGCAGCGGCGCACGCTGGCTGACCTGACGCTGAAAGACGGCCTCCTCATCGGCGCGTGGCAGGCGCTGGCGCTCATCCCCGGCAGCTCGCGCAGCGGCACCACCATCACCGGCGGCCTCGCGCTCGGCCTGCGCCGTGAAGACGCCGCGCGCTACTCGTTCCTCTTGTCCATCCCGTCGACGACGCTGGCGGGCTTGCTGCAACTGAAGGACTTCTTCGAGGCCACGCAGCGGCCTGAGACGGTGATGTTGGTGGTGGGCACGGTGGTGAGCTTCATCGCGGGGCTGGCGGCCATCTCGGGCATGTTGGCCTTCGTGCGCAGTCGGTCGATGTTGGCCTTCGTCGTGTACCGCATCGTGCTGGGCGGTCTGCTCATCGGGCTGTTGCAGGCGGGCGTGCTGCAGCCGTGACCTGCCCGGCCGGGCTGCACCGCCTGGGCCCGTTGATGTACATTTGTACATCATGAGCTTGCCCAGAACGTTCTCCGTCGCCGACGCGCGCCGCAACTTTGCGGAAGTTTTGTCGCTCGTAGAGCAGGGTGTTCCCGTCGTGATTCAGCGCCGGGAGAAGCGCTTCAAGATCGAGATCGAGCCGCTCGCAAGGCCGAAGAAGCCTCGCGCGCCGCGCATCGAGGTGCTCGACCCCGAGCTTGCGGCCGGCACGTGGACGTGGTCGTGGCGAGCTGGCGAACTGACGCTCGCTCACCCTCGCCCGAAGAAGGGGGCGCGGTGATCCTCCTCGATACCAACGCGGTGCTGTGGCTGGAGACCGGCCACCGGCGGGCGCGGCGTCTCGAGAAGGCCGGCGTGTCACTGGCGGTCTCGCCAGCCTCGCTGCTTGAGCTGCAGTTCCTGCACGAGCTGGGACGCATTCGTTTGAAGGTGCCATCGTCGTTCCGGCTCGCCGAAGGAGCGGCCTGGGTGGTGGACGAGCCGCCGGTGCTGGACTGGTTCGAGCGCGCCAACTCGACGTCGTGGACCCACGACCCGTTCGATCGTCTGATCGTGGCGCACGCGCGCGCCCGCGGCTGGAGACTCGCGACGGGTGATGGTCACGTCCTCGAGCACCTCGAGGCGCGTGAGGTCTTCGAGCTGTAGCCTGTCGGGCCGAACGATGAAGTGGACCCTCGCCGTCGCGGTTTCGGTTGTTGGAGCGCTCCTCGCGGGGTGGTTGTGGGTCACCTGGCCGACGCCGCTCGACGCGAGGTCGCGCCCTGTCACCTGGAAGCGCGAGGTGCTCCGCGAGCCGCACGTGGTGCTGAAGGTCGTCGGCGACGTCGAGGTGCTGCGCGTGACGGGCGCTGACGGTGAACCCCAGTCGTTCGCGGCGCTGCGGCGCGGTGACGACGTCGCGAGGCTCGAAGGCGTCGACGCGCGGCACTTCGCCGAGCTACGCGACGGCCGCACGTGGGCGCTGTTCGAGAACTCCATCGAAGGGCCCGGCGAGGCGCTGGTGGTGCTGCGCAGCGACGACGGCAAGACCTTCGAGGCGTGGAACCTCGAGAAGCCCAGCTACAACGCGACCGTCGAGTCGTGGGAGGTCGAGCGCGAGTCGGTCGCTGTCCGTTGTGCGCTGGAGCCGGCGCTGTTCGCGAGCGACGCCTGGTGGTGGACGCCGATGATGACGCTGCCGCCCGCGCTGCGACCTGCCCGGTACGCGGGTGGCTTCACGGTGCGCACGCGCGACGGTGGGCGCCGGTGGCGGCTCGTGTACTGAGTTGGGCGGCACGCGACGACGCACGTCGTTAGAGTCACGCCGCACCATGCAGGGCGACGACTTCTTCAGCGCACTCCGCGACCACCTGCAGCGCTTCCCGTCGAAGTCGATCGAGGCGCAAGGGCTCGAGCTGAAGCAGGCCGCGGTGCTGGCTCCGCTGTTCTGGCGGGGCGACGAGCCGTGGGCCTACCTGACCATGCGGCCCAAGACGCTGCGCAAGCACCCGGGGCAGATCAGCTTCCCCGGCGGTGGGCGTGAAGCGGGCGACCTGACGCCGCTGCACACCGCGCTGCGCGAAACGAAAGAAGAGCTCGGCATCGCTCCCGACAGCGTGCAGGTGCTTGGCCTGTTGGGCGCGATGCCCACCATCACCTCGTATTGGGTCACGCCCTTCGTTGGCGTGATCCCCGAAGACACGGTGCTGACGCCGAACCCACACGAGATTGCGGAGGTCCTCGCGGCGCCGCTGTGGCGACTGCGACGCGAGACGCGCGAGCTCATGCACGCCGCTCGCGACGTCTACGTGTGGGACGACGCGCGCCACGTGGTGTGGGGCGCGACCTGGCGCATGCTCCAGCAGCTCGTGGAACACGTTGAAGCGATTGGCGGCGCGCCGCGCGCGGCGTCGGCCTGACCGCGTTTTTCCGATCGTCAGGTTTGAGCGGCATCACGCTCACGGCAAAAACCGAGGCCGACCGCTTTTTGCCGCGACGCCAGACGTGCCACACTCGTCGACGCTTCGGGGGGCTCCCAAGTGGCACGACATGCGGTGCTGGTGAGTGAGCTGGAGGCGTCCGTCGGCGACAACGCCGTGCGGGCCGTGTTGTGCAGCGCGCCCCGCGGCGCGGGGCTGAGCCGGGCGCTCGCGTCGTTCGTCGAAGAGGTGCGCGGCTGGGGCCATCGCGCCGAGCTGACCGACGCCGAGCGCGTCGGCGTGCAGACCGGCGGCGGTCTTGATTCCCTGCTCCGCGCGCGGCTCGGCATCGACATCACCGCCCGCGGCAGCGTGCTGCTCGAGGCCCTCGACGCCCGCGCACCGGACCTCGAGCCGCTCGGGCGCGAGTTCCTGGCCACCTCGATGGGCGTCCTCAGGCCCGAGTTTCACGTGGCGCGCCTCGACGCCCGCAGCCGACAGGAAGGCGCGCAGGCCGAGGTGGGCCGGTGGCTCTCGCACGGTGAGGGCGCCTTCGCGTGGGTCATCGACGATGCGCTCTCGCTCGACAACGAGTCGCTCGAGTTCGCGACGTGGCTCGTGCAGAGCGCCGACTTTCCAGGCCTCGTGGTGTTGGCGGTGCGCGACGACGAGAAGGCCGTGTTCGACACCCGCGTGAAGGCGCTGCGGGTGAGCGGCCGCATGAAAGAGGTCGCGCTGCCCTCGCTCGAGCACGACGCGCTGCACGCAGCTTTCCCTTCGTCGGCGCGCGCGTCGAAGGGGCTGGCGCTGACGGCGCGGCTGCTCGAGCTGTCTGGTCACGAGGGCGTCTCGGGCCTCACGCTCGACGCCGCGGTGCGCGAGCTGCAGCACTCGCTCACCAGTTCTGAGCGCGACGTGCTGGGGGTCGTCAGCGTCGCCGGTGGCCGTGTGCCGTTGTCAGCGTTGGAAGCGGTGCTGGGCCCGCACCGCGCCGAGGTGGTCGACGCGCTCGAGCGGCGCCTGTTGGTGCGGAGCGGCCGCACCACGCGGTGCCACGGCGAGCGTGAGGTGTGGCTGCGCTTCCCCTCACTGGTGCCCGACAGCACGCCCGCCCAGACGCGCGCGTGGTGCGAGGCGATTGGCGCGTGGGCCGAGCGTCAGCTGCTGGCGACGCACGCCGACCCCGCGCAGCGGTCCTTCTTGCTGCCGATGTCGATTCGCGCGGCCGAGAGCATCGGCGACGCCGCGCGCGTGAGCCTCGCGTGGGAGCTCACGGCGCGGTCGGGAGCGGCGGCGTTCGCGTTGCGTCGGGCCGAAGCGGCGGCGACCGGTGTGCGCCGGTTGGTGCTGACCCGCATGCGCGCGGAAGACGAGCTGTTTCACGGTGGCGCCGCGCAGGCCGCCAAGACGGCGCAGACGGCGTTTCGTCAGGTCGGCTCTTCGTCGCTCGGCAACGGCCCGGCGCCGTGGTGCCAGCTCGTGCTGCGCGACGTGCGCGATGAGCTCGAGCAGTGGGAGACGCTGACGACGGAAGAAGCGAGCTGCGCGCTGGAGCTCGCCCGCGCCGAGGCGCTCTCGCACCTGGGGCAGGGTGGTGAGACGCGGCGCGCCTTTGAAGGTGTGCAGTCGCGGCTGGTCACGCTCAAGCGCACGCCGGCGACCGACGCGCTGTGGTTGAGGCTGGCGCGCACCTGGGCGTGGTTCGCGGCCGAGATGCTGGCCGACGGCGCGCTCGCCCGGGACATCTGCACAGCGGCGCGCCAGCGCGTCGGTGGTGACGGCATCGCCGCCAGCTCGCACGCGGTGGCGTTCTTGCGCGCCGAGCAGATCGCCCACTCGCGCGGCGGCGACCCGGCCGAGGCGCGGCGCCTGGCCGACGAGCTCATCGCGGTGTCGCAGTCGCGCGGAGATCAGAAAGAGGAGTGCGTCGCGTGGAACGCACGGTCGCTGCTGTCGCTGCGTGACGGCGCGCTCGGGCTGGCGCGCGAGGGCTTCGAGCGCAGCCTCGATCTGGCGCGGGGCATCGGGTTTCGCCGACGTGAAGCGGTGGCGCTGCACAACCTCGGCCTCGTGCTCGCGTACATGGGTGAGTACGGCGCGTCGCTCGCCTGCCAGGAAAAGTACCTGCAGCTCTCGGAGGCCATCGGCAACCACCCGGCGCGCGCGTACGGCCCGGCGGCGATGGCGCTCGTCTACGTGCAGCAGCTCGACGTGCACCGCGCGGAGCCCGCGTTGTTGCGAGCGCGGCGCGCGGCTGAAGAGAACGGGTGGCCGGGCCTCATCGCGTGGACGCGGCACCTGTCGGGTCTCCTCAAGCTCCTGCGGCACCTCGATCGCCGCGACGGCCTGCAGCTGAGCCTCGCGCGCGCAGACTTCCTCGCGTGCCTCGACCTGCTCGAAGACCGGAAGGCCGGGTGGTCTGAAGAGCTGGACCCTGCAGAGACCGCGGCGTTCCTCGCGCTGACCTGGCTGTGTTCCGGGAATCACGCACAGGCCAAAGCCGCGTTGCCTCGCGCGGAGGCGTACGCCGAAGGCAGCCCGCACTCGACGCAGGTGGTGGCGGCGCTGTCGGCGTTGATCTCGAAGCAGTCGCCCTCGGCGGCGGTCGATTGGTTCGACGCGCACGGCTATTTTCGTTCGACCGAGCTGTGGACGCGCGTCGCGCAGCACCTCGAGCTGCCCGTCGAACACCACAGCGAGACGCGGACCTCGCTGTAGCGCGCGGCTGCTACCATTCGCGCCGACATGCGCGAGTTCGACCTCATCGTCATCGGCGGCGGAGCTGCAGGAGAGAAGGGCGCGGTGCAGGCCGCGTATTTCGGCAAGAAGGTGGCGCTCATCGAGAAGGCGCCGCACCTCGGCGGCGCGATGGTGAACACCGGCACGTTGCCGTCGAAGACGCTGCGCGAAACGGCGTTGTACCTGTCGGGCTTCCGGCAGCGCGGGCTGCACGGCGTGGGCATGGGGCTCGAGCGCGCGGCGCAGGTCGACGACTTCCTGTTTCACCTCGGCCAGGTCACGGCGACCGAGCGCAGCCGCATGGCGCAGAACCTCGAGCGGCACGGCGTCACGGTGCTGCACGGCGAGGCGCGCTTCACGTCGCCGCACACGGTCGAGGTGAACGGCGAAGCGCTGCGGGGCGCGCACTTCCTCATCGCCACGGGCAGCAAGCCGCACCGCCCCGCGACGTTTCCGTTCGAGCACCCGCAGGTCTACGACTCTGACGAGATCGTCCGCGTGCACGCGCTGCCGAAATCGCTCGCCATCGTCGGCGGTGGCGTCATCGGCTGTGAGTACGCGTGTCTGTTCGCCGCGCTGGGTACGAAGGTGACGGTCATCGAATCGCGCGGCGAGGTGATGGGCTTCCTCGACGCGGAGCTGCGCGGTTGGCTGGTGGAGCGCATGAGCGCGCTCGGCATCGAGTTCATCTTCAACACGCAGGTCTCGCAGTGCGACGCCGCCACCGACCGCGTGAAGCTGTGCTTCGAGAACCACGCGCCGCTCGACGTCGAGGCCACGCTCATCTGCGCGGGTCGCAGCGGGAACACCGACGGCCTCGCGTTGGACAAAGCGGGCCTCGCGCCGGGCAAGCGCGGGCAGTTGGTCGTCGACGCGCGGTTTCGCACTGCGGTGCCGCACATCGCCGCCGTCGGCGACGTCATCGGGTTTCCAGCGCTGGCGTCGACGTCGATGGAGCAGGCCCGCGTGGCCGTCGTCGATTTCTTCGACCTCAAGTACAAGACGAAGCTCGCGCCGTTGTTCCCGTACGGGATCTTCACCATCCCCGAGGTGTCGATGGCCGGTGAGACCGAAGAGTCGCTGCGCGCCGCGGGCATCGCGTACGTGAAGGGCGTCGCGGACTTCGCGCAGAACGCGCGCGGCACGATGATCGGCGAGACCGGGCACCTCAAGCTGCTGTTCCGCAGCGACGACCTGAAGCTCGTCGGCGTGCACGTCATCGGCGAAGGCGCGACGGAGTTGGTGCACGTCGGCCTGGTGGCGATGCTGTCGAACGCCACAGCCGACCTCTTCATCGACGCGTGCTTCAACTACCCGACGCTGTCCGAGGCCTACAAGTACGCGACGTACGCGGCGCTGCAGGCGAGGGGCCCCGCGTGAACTGGGACCAGGACCTCTTCAAGCGCACGCTCGACTTCGCGGCCCGCGCGCACGGTGAGCAGAAGGTGAAGGGCAGCGGCGCGCCGTACGTGGTGCACGTGATGAAGGTGTGCAGCGAGCTGCTCTGCGTGGCCGATGGCTCGTTCGACGTCGACTTCGCGCTGCAGTGCGCGCTGTTGCATGACTGCGCTGAAGATTGTGGCGTGACCTGGGCTGAGCTTGAGCACGCGTTCAGCAAGCGCGTCGCGGACGGCGTGCTGGCGCTGACGAAGGACGAGCGCGTCGCGAAGGTCGACCGCATGACCGATGCGCTGCGCCGCATCGCCGAGCAGCCGCGTGAAGTGGCGATGGTGAAGCTCGCCGACCGCATCACCAACCTCGAGCCGCCGCCGCCGCAGTGGAGCGCCGAGAAGGTGCGCGAGTACCGCGCGGAAGCGCAGCAGATTCACGACGCGCTGCACGCTGCGCATGAAGCGTTGGCGACGCGACTCGCGCAGAAGATCTCCGAGTACGGGCCAAGACCGGCGTAGCGCCGGAGGAGCGGACGAATGCGATTCGTGATGATGGCGGTGCTGCTCGCGGGCTGCGGCACGATGACCACCCCGAATGACGCTGGCGAACAGACCGGCGGTGGCACAGCGACCGGCGGCGGAGCGGCGACCGGCGGTGGCAGTGCGACTGGTGGCGGCAGTGCGACTGGTGGCGGCGGTGCGACTGGTGGTGGCACTGCGACTGGCGGCGGTACTGCGACTGGTGGCGGCACTGCGACTGGTGGCGGCACTGCGACTGGTGGCGGCGCTGCGACGGGTGGCGGTACTGCGACTGGGGGTGGCTCCGCGACGGGTGGCGGCACTGCGACCGGTGGAGGCAGTGCGACTGGCGGCGGCACTGCGACTGGCGGCGGCACCGCGACTGGCGGTGGCTCCGCGACCGGTGACGCAGGGACACCGGATGGCGGGGCGTGGATGCCAGGACGCGCGACGTTCTACGAAGCCGACCTCTCGCCCGGGAACTGCAGCTTCGGAACCCCCGACTGGCCCTTCACCGTCGCGTTGCCGACGTGGGCGTATGACGGCGGCCGGCCGTGCGGCGCGTTCGTCGAGCTCTCCTCAGTGGGCGCCACTGGCGTCTCGTCACCCGGCACGTGCACCGACAACACGACGGTGATCGCGATGGTGACCGACCAATGCCCCGAAGCGTCGAACCCGCAGTGGTGCGGCCCGTCGCAGAACGGCGTGATGCACTTCGATCTGTCCGACAACACGTTCGACGAGCTCTTCGTGCCCGCGTGCGGCGCAGTGCAGGGCTTCGGCTGGCGCTGGGTCGAGCGGCCTGACAACAGCACCATCTCCATCGCGAGCTCGTCGGGGTCGAACCCGTACTGGTTCAGCTTCACGGTGCGCGCGCACCGCTACGCGCTCGTCGCGGCGGAAGTGCGCGACGCGTCTCCGAACGCGATGTGGCTCTCGCTCCCGCGCGCGTCGTGGAATGAGTGGATCGCTCAGAACAACTCGGGCTGGGTCGCCCCATTGTCGATTCGACTCACCGACGTACACGGCCAGCAGGTGACGCTGACCGACGTCGTGACGAGCGTCGCGCCGAGCACTGTCTTCACGTCGACAGTGCAGTTTCCGGCGGGGCGCGGCGGCGGCAATCCGCTCTCGCCATAGCGTCAGCGCGAGGCGATGGCCGCAGCGAGCGCGAGGCGATGGTCCTGCTGCCACGGCTTGCCGAGACGAGCCTTCGTCTCGGCGAACAACGCGTCGAGCGAGGCGTGCTTCAGCGTCGTCGCCGCTGCATCGATGACGGTCTCCGGGTCGAACCAGCGCACGCGCCACCCACGCGCGGTCGCCGCTTCGGCCAGCACCTCGCGGTACATCACCCAATCCGCCACGCACATCGCGCGGTAGTCCGTAATCCGCTCGGCCACGCTGTGGGGCAGCGGCTGCAGCGCACGCAGGGCAATGGCGCCGACGCCAGGCGGGAGCGACGCCAGCTCAAGCGCCGCACGACGCGCGGCTGAAGCACGAACGCGCGCCACCAGGTTGACCGCCTCGTCGATGGGCAGGCGCTGGCCTTCGTGGTGGTGCGGCATCACCGGAAGCCCTTCTTCGACGAGCTCCACGCGACGGCGGTCGACGACCGTCCCGTCAGGCTGCGCGGTCACCAGCACCGCCCAGCCCGCATGGTCCATCACACCGACGCTCAGCTGCGCGCGCTTCTTCGCGGCCATGGGGTCAACTCTTTCACCAACAGGTCTGCGACGCGTCGCACCCGGGGAATGTCGAGCGCCGACTTCGCGCACACGAGGTGCAACGGCTGCTTCGCCCATTTCCCGAGGTCGACCTCAAGCGGCACCAGCTGCGTGTCGCGCTTGAAGCGGTGCAGGCCCTTGTTCAGCAGCACTGCGCCGACGCCGGCCTCCGCGGCGGCCATCATCACCAGGTAGTGGTCGGCCGTGAGCGCGGGCGTGAAGTCGGGGATGGCGGCGGCCAGCTGCGGGTTCGGCGGAACGCTGTCGAACTGCGGGCTCCAGGCGATCCACGGCAGGTCCTTGAGCGCGGGGTTCTTCGGCAGGCGCGCCTTCAACGCGCGCGACACGAAGACGGCCGCGTCGGTGACGACGCTGTGCACCAGCACGAGGTCCGGGTTCGACGGCGCGAGTGGGCGTAGCGCGAGGTCGGCGTCGCCACGCGCCAGGTCGACGTACTGCACCGCCGACGACAGCTCGAGCCGCAGCCCGGGGTGCTTCTCGGCGAGGAACCCTGCGAACGGCGCGAGGAAGTCGAAACAGAGCGATGGGCTCGCGGCGACGCGCACGAGCCCGCGAGGCGCGCCGTCTTGCTTCTCGGCGGCGCGGTGCAGCTCACCGGCCCACTCGGCCATCTTCCGGGCGGGCAGCAGCAGCCGTTCACCGGCCGCGGTCAGCGCCGCGCCGCTGACGCCGCGACGAAAGAGCGACGCCCCCACCGTGTACTCGAGCAACGCCAGGCGCCGCGTCACCGTCGGTTGTCCCAGCTTCAACGCGCGCGCCGCGCCGCTCAAGCTGCCGGCCTCGGCGATGGCGAGAAACAGGCGGGCGTCGTCCCACGAGATATCCATGAACGGATGGTGTCATGCCGAGACAGCCGATTTCCATGCGCCAGCGCATCGCTACCTTGTGAGGCATGGAAACCATCCTCCTCGCCGCCCTCGTCGTCTTGTCCAGCTGCACCGCTTCCTCGCACGCCACGCAGCGCGCCACGCTCGGCACCGTCAGCGACCTCGCGGCGCTCGACGCCTCGCTGACCGCCACCGGCACAGTGACACTCGAGACCGTCGCGTCGGCTGATTGGCAGATCGATCGCAGTGGCCTCATCAACCTGACGCACCCGACCGCGAAGAGCGCCGGGCTCGAAGACGGCCTCGAACCCATCCAGGTCTTCTTTCACGTCATTCGACACCCGACGAAGGGCACCTTCATCGTCGACACCGGCATGGAGACGGCGCTGCGCGACGACCCGTCGAGATCAGCGCTGAGCGGCCTCGTGCGCAGCGCGATGAACATGGAGTTGCTCGACGTGAAGGCGCCGCTCGGCGAGGTCCTCGCGAAGGAAGGTCGCGTTGACGGCGTGCTGCTGACGCACCTGCACCTCGACCACGTCGCCGGGCTCCGCGACGTGCCGAACACCACGCCGATCTACGCCGGCCCGGGTGAGACGAACGTCGCTGGCCTCATGAACCTCTTCACCCGCGGCTCCATCGACGCGGCGCTCGAAGGCAAAGGAGCGATTCAGGAGCTCGCGTTCGACGACGCACACCAGGTCATCGACTTGTTCGGCGATGGGTCGGTGTGGGCGCTCTGGCTGCCGGGGCACACGCCGGGCACCACCGCTTACCTCGTGCGCACCACCACGGGCCCGGTCTTGCTCGCCGGCGACGTCAGCCACACGCGCTGGGGTTGGGAACACCACGTCGAGCCGGGCACGTTCACCGCGAACCCGAAGCAGAGCCGCGACAGCTTCGAGCGGCTGCAGGCCTTCATCGCCGCGCACCCAGACGTCGAGGTCAGGCTCGGGCACCAGCGCTAAGCAGCCTGCAGCGAGAACAGCGGCCGGTACGTCGCGCGGTGCTGCCACGCGAGCACGCCGAGCAGCGCGACGATGAGCAACGGCAACGCGACGCCCGACTGCACCACGAGGGCGTGGAACGCGACGATGTTCACGACGATGGGCGCCAGCAGCACCGCGCCAAAGGCGATGAGCCGGTTCGAGAGCAGCATCAGGCCAGCGACGGTCTCTACGAGCTTCACGGTGGTCATCAGGTACGTGCCGCCCAGCGCCTGCACGTACGTGCCCGCGATGCCTTCTGGCAGCGGCTGGTCGGGCATGAGGTGGAACAGTCCGGCAGCGCCGAACACTGTGAAGATGAGGCCGAGCAAGACGCGGGGGAGGTGGGCTGCGTACTTCTTCATGGGGACTCTCCAGGGAGCGGGGTTGACGACGCGGCCAGAGGTAAGTCGGTTGCGCAGCGGTCGCCAGTCGAGCATTCACCAACTCTTTGTTGTTAAAAACGCAACCCATGGATTGGAGCCGAGTCCCCGTCTTCTTGAAGGTCGTCGACCACGGCAGCTTCACCGCGGCGGCGAAGTCGTTGGGCGTGCCCAAGTCGACCGCGAGCCGCGCGGTGACTTCGCTCGAGAAGGAGCTGGAGACGCAGCTGCTGCAGCGCACCACGCGCGCGCTGGAGCTCACCGACGCGGGCAGGGTGTTCTACGAGCGTGCGAAGGCCGCGCGCGCCGCGCTGGAAGAGGCGCAGGCAGAGGTCACGCACAACGCCGACGACGGGTGGGGCTCGGTGCGCTTGTCGGTGCCCAACGACGCGATGCCCATCGTCAGCGTGGTGGCGGCGTTCACGAGGAAGCACCCGAACATCCACGTCGAGCTGCTGGTGTCCAACCGCCACGTCAACCTCATCGAGGAAGGCGTCGACCTCGCGTTGCGCGCGGGGAAGCTCGACGACTCGTCGCTCGTGGCGCGGCGGCTCGCGCAGTCAGACCTGGGGCTGTTCGCGAGCCCCGAGTACCTCAAGAAGCACGGCGCGCCGAAGAAGCTCGAGGACCTCGTCGACCATCAGGTCGTGCTGTTCCGCGGGCGACAGGGGCGTCAGCGGCTCAAGCTGCGCAACGAGCGTGGCGACGAGCGCGAGGTGACGGTGCACGGGCCGGTGAGCGTCGATGACCTCTCGTACATCCGCGGGCTCGTCTTCAGCGGTGTGGGGCTGGGCCTGCTGCCCATCTTCTTCATGCACGCGAAGACCAAGGGGCTGCAGCTCGAGCGCGTGTTGCCGGACTGGAAGGTGGCTGGCGGTGGCGTGCACCTCGTGATGCCGGCGCAGAAATACGTGCCCGCGCGCGTGCGGCTGCTGGCCGATTTCATCTACGAGAACTTCAAGCCCGACGAGTGCTCGAAGCACGCCTGAGGCCGGAAACACCAACGGGCACCTCGGAGTCTCCGAAGTGCCCGTCATTGTTGACGTATTCGTCTGTGCCCAAGGCCGGAATCGAACCAGCGACACGGGGATTTTCAATCCCCTGCTCTACCAACTGAGCTACTTGGGCGTGAAGCGGAGCGCCTTGTGCCCGACGCCTCCCCAGTCGTCAAGAATGATCGAAGCCTGACGACGCGCCGGTCTCGCGCGCCGCGGCCTCGGCGCCATCGACGAGTCGCCCGTCGGCCATCAGCACCACGCGCCTGGCGCGCTTCATGATGCGGGGGTCGTGCGTCGAGAAGAGGAACGTGACGCCGTGGGTGGCGTTCATGCGCTCCATCAACTGCAAGATCTGCTCGCTCGTCGCCGAGTCGAGGTTCGCGGTCGGCTCGTCGGCCAGCACGATCTCCGGCTGCGTCACCAACGCGCGCGCGATGGCCACGCGCTGCCGCTGACCGCCGCTCAGCTCATCGGGCCGGTGCTTGAGCACCTTTGTCAGGCCGACCTCTTCGGCCAACAGCTCGACGCGCTGCGCGAGCGCCTTCTTGTCTTCTTTCCGCAGCAGGCACGGGAACTCGATGTTCTCGCGCACGTCGAGCACGGGGATGAGGTTGAAGCTCTGGAAGATGAAGCCGATCTTCCGGTTTCGCAGCGCGGCCATGTCGTTGAAGTCGCGGCCCGCGAGCTCTTCGCCTGACAACTTGTACGAGCCCGCATCAGCGCGATCGAGCAGGCCCACGATGTTGAGCAGCGTCGTCTTGCCAGAGCCCGAAGGCCCCATGACGACGGTGAACTCGCCGGCCTGCACGTCGAGGTCGACGCCCTGCAACGCCGGCACCTCGGTCTGCCCCAGGCGGTACGACTTGCGAATGCCCTTCAAGCTGATGATCGCCATGTGCTGCCTCCTTCAGAAGAACGCGCGCGCCTGGAACATGAGGCGCGTTTGAAACGGTGAGAGCGTGAACTGGCCGTAGTGCGTGCCGTCGACCTCGACGCCTTCGCTCTTGAGCCCCGCGATGGGGACGTACGCGGCGAGGGTGAGCTGCAGCCATTCCCACGGCATCCACTGCACCTGCGGCACGAGCTGCATCGACAGGTCTTCGAGGCCGATGATGGCGGCGCCGCCCAGCGTCCAGTCGTCCCACAGCTGCGGCACCGAGACCTGCGCCGCTGCGTAGTGCCGACGAAACGCGTTGAGCGTGAACTTCTGCGGCGTGCCGGGGTCGACGGTGCCCACGATGGCCTGCTGCGCGAGCGCGGGGTTCGCCAACGCCAGCGTCGCGAGGTTCTTGAAGTCGCCGTACGGCTGCCCTTCGCCGTTGAAGTAGTACTCGAGCGAGATGAACGCGCCGCTGTCGAACTGGTAGCGACCACCGACGAGCGCCTGCGCGTTGACGTACGTGCCGTCGAGCTCGCGGCGCTCGGCCAGCGGAGTCCCCCGGAAGACGCACAGCGCCGGCGTCGCCACACAGTCGCCGTTCACCGTGATGCGCGAGCTGCCCGAGTACACCATCGCCTCGGCGTGCAGCTCGAGGCTGCCGAACACGCGCGACGCGGTGAGGCCCACGCGCGACTTGTTGGTGAACGCGTCGTTGTACTGGTTGGTGAACGCGTAGATGACGTTGAGGTCGATGTCGGCGAGCAGCAGGTAGAGCCGCGCGGTGAAGGCCCAGCGGTCCACGCGGTCGACGGGGTCGTACACGAGCGCGGTCGGGAGCCCCGCGAACTGCTGCGTAGCACGCGTGGCGATGACTGCCGAGAGCGCCACCTTCTCGAAGCCCCACTCGGCCTCGGCCAGCCACGCGCCGGCGCGCTGAAACGTGGGGTCCGTCGGGTCCTTCGGCGGGTTCAAGACGTCGGTCGGGTTGAACGCCAGCCCCGGCCCCCAGACGATGCGCTTCTTGCCCACGACGAGGCGGAAGTGCTCCTGCAGCGGCACGTCGGCGTACAGCTCGGAGACGACGACCGTCGGTCGGTAGTTGGGCAGCTCGCGCTCGCCGCCGTGCACCAGCCACGCGCCTTGCCAGAAGAGCGACGTGTCGGTGACCAGCTTCAGCATCTCGTGCGGCGTCAGCTTGAGCTGCACGTTGCCTTCGACGAGCTCGGTGAGGCCGGGCGCGCCGTCGAACTGCGTCCACGCGCCGGTGGTGCGCGAGTCGACGTAGCCCGTCGTCTGCACGACCTGTCCCTGCACCAGCAGCGCGAAGAGCAGCGGCGTCATGACTCAGTGCCCGAGGTCGGTGAGGCCGAACTTCGTGTCGCTGACGGTGGCCTTCACGTCGAGCGATTCCCACACCAGCTCGCTGAAGCGCTGCGTGGCGATCTCATTGCGCATGACCGTCTTCGCGGGGCGAATCAGGCCGTTGCCGAAGTCCTTCTCGTCGGAGAACTGGGCCGAGCGCAGCAGCTTGCCGCTCGCCGTGAAGTACTCGCCGCGCACCGGCACGCCCAGCGGCGCGCGCTTCACCCACAGCTTGATGGCGTCGTAGGCGGCGTCGGCGTGTTTGGCCTTGAGCTCCACCAGCCACACCTCGGCGTTGCTGGCGTCCTCTTTGACGGTGCCGTCGTAGTCGGCCGCGTAGTTCCCACGCAGCACGTCGGCGTTGTTGAAGTCGCCGCCCTGGAAGTTGTCGCGCGATGCCAGCCGCAGCGCGCGCTTCAGGTTCGGCATGTAGACCCAGAAGTTGTCGCCGTTGCGCAGCATCTCCTGGCCGCGCACGGCGGCGGGCTCCGAGAACCACACGCGCGACTTGTCGTCGGAGCCCTTGAGGAAGGTCATCTTGTACGCGCGCGTGCTGCCGTCATCGCGGTGCGCGGTCATGACGCCGCTGCCCTTGAACGTCGGCGGCGCCATCACCGCGTCGTACTTCGTCAGCACCTCTTTGAGCGGCGGTGGTTCAGCGGTCAGCACCAACATCAGAACGAGCGCGGTCATGGGGTCCTTTCAGGTTGAAGAGAGCGCTTCGACGGGGCGCAGGCGCGACGCGCGCAGCGCAGGAGAGAACGCCGCCACCATGCTGCCGACGCACGCGCCGACGATGACGATGACGGGCACGGCTGGCAGCAACGTCGGCATCACGCGCAGGTAGCCGCCACCCGAGCCGAACGGCACCGCGAAGCCGCCCGCGTTGCGCGCCAGCGTCACCACCGTGAGCGCCACCGCGAGCCCCAGCGCGCTGCCGAAGACCGCTTGCACCAGCGCCTCGAGCAGGAACATCGACGCCACGCTCGCGCGCGTCATGCCCACGGCCATCAGCGTGCCGATCTCCTTCGTGCGCTCCATCACGCTCATCAACAGCGTGTTGGCCACGCCGAAGAGCGCGATGATGAGGAACACGAAGCTGACCGCGCCGAGGATCGCGCGCTGAATCAGCCGCATGTCACGCAGGCCCGGGCGCAACATTTCCCACGTGTCGACCTCGAAGCCCTCGCCGAGCGCGCTGCGCAGCCCCGCCGCGGCCACGTCGAGGTTCGCCGGGTCATCGATGGCCACCACGTACTCGGTGACGAGCCCGTCCATGCCCAGGAGCGACTGGGCGAAGGCCAGCGGCACCGTCGCGTTGCGCTTGCTCTCGAGCGGGCTCTGACCGTTCAACGTGCCGCGCGGCTCGAGGTCGAGCGCATTGTCGCGGCCGCCGAGGCCCTGCGCCGACAACATCAACGGCACGCCTTCCTTGAGCTCCAGCGCGCGCGACAGCTCGACGCCCACCTCGGCGCCGTTGCGGTCGCCGGGCACCAGCTTCTGGCCGACGAGGTACAGGTCCAGCTTCGGCAACACCGCGTCGGCGGTCTTCGCGTCGATGGCGGTGACGACCGCGACAGTGCCGCGGCTCCCGTTGGTCAACAAGCCCGAGAAGGTGATGCGCGGCGTGACGGCGGTGACGTGCGGCGCGGCGCGCAGCCTGGCCTCGAAGTCGGCGCTCTGCGGCAGGTTGAACGTGAGCGGCTGCCGGTCGCGCTTCTCGAAGTAGCCGGCGCGGTGCACCTGGATGGCGCCGACGCGCGACTCGATGGTCTCCGACACGAGCGACTCGCCGACGCCCATGACGAACGCCGAGAGGATGAGGCTCATGGCGACGCCGAAGAAGAGGGCGCCGATGGTGAGCGCCGAGCGGCTGCGGGAGCGGGTGACGTTGCGGAGCGCGAGCGAGAGCAACATGGCGTTCCTTTCAGCGACCCGCGAGGGCCTGCACCGGGCGCAGCCGGCTCGCGCGCCACGCAGGGTAGAGCGCGAAGAGCACCGAGCCGACGACGGCGGCGGTGAGCGTCAGCGCGGTGTACGGCGCCGTGAGAAACGGGAAGACGTCGAGCGGCATGGTGGCGTTGGGCGGCGTGAAGTTGATGCCCTTGAGCGAGAGCGCGAACACGATGGCGCCGCTCAGCGCGAGCCCCGCCGCCGCGCCCAGCGCGCCCATGACGAGCGCTTCGAGCAGGAACAGCGTCATCACGCTGGCGCGGGTGACCCCGACAGCCATCATGGTGCCGACCTCGCGGGTGCGCTCGAGCACGCTCATCAGCATCGTGTTGGCGACGCCCAGCAGCATCAGCATCAGGAACACGAACGACACGATGGCTGAGACCGCGGTTTGGAAGCCCATGATGGTCGCGCGCTCGGGCGCCAGCTCCTTCCAGCCGTGCACTTCGTAGTCAGGGCCCAGCGCGGCGCGCAGCTCGGCGGCGACGGCGTCGAGGCGGTCGAGCGAATCGACGGCGACGGCCACCTCGGTGACGCGGCCTTCCATGCGGAGGAGCTTCTGCGCGAGCGACAGCGGCACCACGGCCACCTTCATCTCGCCGGGCATGATGGCGCGCATCGCGCCGCCGACCTCACTCAGCTCGCCGTTCAATGAGCCGTCGCGGTCTGGCGCCAGCAAGATGACGCGCGTACCGGCCTTCGCGCCGAACGCCGCGGCGAGTGAATCGCCCAGCACCAGGTGCGCGTCGTCGAACGTGGTGCCCGGCGTGAAGATCTGCGCGCGGCGCGGGGTGACCGCCGCTTCGAGTGAAGGGTCGACCGCGGACGCCGCGAAGAACATCGCCTCGGGCGTGTCGTCGGGGCTCTGTGTGTCGACCGTCACCGAGCCCGCGAACTGAATGCGCGGCGCGGCGGCGGTGACGCCCTTCACCGACTTCACCTTCTGCGCGAGCGCGTCGTTCCACTCGAAGTCGAGCGAGAGCGGCGTCGACAACACGTTCGCGAGGTAGCCAGTGCGGTGAATCTGCAACGCGCCCAGCGAGCTCTCGATGGTGGTGTTGACGATGGTGGCCTGCAGCCCGTTCAACACGCCGCGGATGACGCCGACGGCTGTCACGCCGACCGTCAGCGCCGCCAGCGTGATGAGCGTGCGGCGCCGGTTGCGCAAGACGTTGCGGAAAGCCATCGAGACGAGGGCGCTCATTGACGCGCCAGCACAGCACCGCGCGTGCCAGGCGTCTTCTCTCGGGAAGGTCGGCAGACCTGTCGGCGACCCGACGAGTGGTGTCGGAAAACCGACAGGTGCGCGCGCGGCGCGTCAGGAGCACGCTGACGGGGTGAAAGCCGAGAGCCTGAGTGTTCAATCGCTCGAAGGCGCCGCGATGGACGACCTGTTCCGCCGCGGCCTGCGCTTGCGTCTGTACTTCGCGCCCTTCGTCTTCTTGAGCATCGCTGGCCTGCTCGCGTGGGACCCGGCGCCCTGGCGACGCGTGGCGGTCATCAGCGCTGTGTTGTTGGCGTTGACGCGGCTGACGTACGAGTTCCTGCGCGCCCGTCATCACCCGGTCGAGCGCACGCGGCTCTCGTCGTTGCTCCCGGTGCCCGCGTTGTTGCTCATCGTGGTGCTCTTCGTGTCTGGCGGCGTCGACAGCCCGATGGTGGCGATGCTGCCGATGGTGACGGTCTTCGTGGCGCTGTTCATCAGCTTCCGGTTCGCGACGGGGTTCGCGATCGTGGCGTCGCTCGTCGTCGTGGCGCTGGCGGTGGTCGCGCAGCAGGGCCTCGTGTCCACGTTGATGCCCGCGTCTTTCGGCGGCGGCCCGCGCAGCTCGCCCACCGACAGCCTCCTGTACGCGCGCGCGTTCTTCGGCTGCGTCTCGGTGCTGTGGGGCATCGGCGTCGGCTGGGTGATGCGCTTCGGGTTTCACTCGGCCATCCAGAAGGCCATCGACGCGCGCGAAGAGGTGCTGCACACGCACGTCGAGACGACGCGCACGCTGACCACGCTGGCCGCGGAGATCGCCCACGAGCTCAAGAACCCGCTCGCGTCGGTGAAGGGCCTCGCGGCGCTCGTCGACCGCGACGTCGAAGGGAAGAACAAGGAGCGCATCGAGGTGCTGCGTCGCGAGGTCGACCGCATGCAGGAGATCCTCGAGTCGTTCCTCACCTACACGCGGCCCGTGGTGCCGCTCGACGTGGCGCCCGTGCGCGTCGCCGAGCTGGCTCAGGAGGTCATCGCGCTGCACGAAGGCGTGTGCGCCGAGCGCGACGTGTCGTTCAGGCTCGACGCGCGGCCGGGCGTCGAGGTGAAGGCCGACGCGCGGAAGCTGAAGCAGGTGCTCATCAACCTCGTGCAGAACGCGCTCGACGTGACGAACGCGGGCGGCGTGGTGGACGTCGTCGTGGGCCGTGAAGGGGACGGCGCGCGTGTGTCAGTGATGGACCGCGGCCCGGGCGTCGACGACGTCGATCGCGCCTTTCAACCTGGACACACGACGAAAGAGAAAGGCAGTGGGCTGGGCTTGACTGTCTCGCGGCTGGTCGCGCGCCAGCACGGCGGAGAGGTGACGCTGAGCGCGCGCGAAGGTGGCGGTACAGTCGCGGCGTTGTCGCTCCCGGTCGCTCCCCCGTTTCCCTGACGAGAAGCCCCTCATGCCCGTCGACTTGAACGAAGCCGCGCAGCGCATCGCCCTCGGTCGCTCGGGTTCCCGCGTCGACGCGGAGTACGACGTGAGCTGGCAGAAGCGGGAAGGGTGACTGAATGCCTGCGCCGTTGGTGTTGTTGGTCGATGACGATGCGGGCGTTCGCTTCACGCTCAAGGCGCTGCTCGGTGACGAAGGGCTGCGCGTCGTCGAAGCGGTGAATGGTCAAGACGCCTTGTCGAAGTTGGACGGCGTGGACCTCGTCATCAGCGACGTGCGCATGCCCGAGTTGGATGGGCTGGGCCTGTTGGACCGCGTGCGCGCGCTGCCGGAGCCGAGGCCTCCGGTCATCCTCGTAACCGCGCACGGCAATGAGCGGCTCGCCGTCGAGGCCATGAAGCGCGGCGCGTGGGACTACTTCAAGAAGCCGTTTGAGCTCGACGACGTCATGGCGGTGGTGCGGCGGGCGCTCGGCAGCGCGCGGCTGTCGCGCGAGAACGCCCGGCTCACGGGTGAAGTCACGCTGCTGCGCAACCTGGTCTTCGTCTCGCCCGCGATGTCGAAGCTGGCAGACCTCGTGGCGCGCGTGGCGCCGCGCGACGTGACGGTGCTCATCACCGGCGAGTCAGGCACCGGGAAGGAACGCGTTGCCGAGGCGCTGGTGGCCGCGTCGCGCCGCAGCGACGCGCCGTTCGTGCGCTTCAACTGTGCGTCGTTGACGGAAGAGCTCGCAGAGGCCGAGCTGTTCGGTCACGCGAAGGGCGCTTTCACGGGCGCGGTGCGCGCGCGGCGAGGGCTCTTTCGTGAAGCCGACGGCGGCACGCTGTTGCTCGACGAGGTGGGCGAGCTGGGCGCGTCGGTGCAGGCGAAGCTGCTGCGCGCGCTGCAAGAAGGCGAGGTGCGCCCGGTCGGCGAAGACAGGCCGGTGAAGGTCGACGTGCGGTTGCTGGCGGCGACGCACCGCGACCTCGCCGCAGAAGTGAAGGCCGGCCGGTTTCGTGAAGACCTCTATTACCGGCTGAAGGTCGTGCAGCTGCACGTACCCGCGTTGCGCGAGCGCCCGGAAGACCTGCCAGTGCTGGCGCGGCACTTCTTGTCGCGCGCCGCGAAGGCCTTTGGCGTCGCCAACGTGCAGCTGACCCAGGCCGTGGTGGACAAGCTCGCCACGTGGTCGTGGCCCGGCAACGTGCGCGAGCTCGAGAACGTCATCGAGTCGGCGGTGGCGCTCAGCGTCGACGGCGTGCTCGACGTCTTGTTGCCGACGCAGGCGGACGTCACAGACTCGACCGCAGGCCTCAAGGAGAAGCTCGAGGCCATCGAGCGCGGCCTCATCGTGTCGGCGATGGACGCCGCGAAGGGCAACGTCAGCGAAGCCGCGCGGCAGCTGCGCATCGGCCGCGCCACGCTGCACGACAAGCTGAAGAAGTACGGCCTCTCAGAGGGACAGCCCGACGGCGATTGACGGGCCCGCGAGCGGCGTCGACGTGAAGAGCGCGTCGAGCGTGCCGGCCTCCGCCGCGTCGTAGAAGCGCACGCGGTAGCCGCCGTGTAGCTCGAAGACGCCGCCGCGCAGCACCAGCTCGGCGCGCGCGTCGAACTGTCGGAGGCCTCCGACGGGCGTGAAGAGCGCCGCCACTTCAGCCGAGATGACGGGCAGCCCTGCGCGCGCGGTGACGCCGAGCGAAGGCCCGAAGCGCGCCGTGAACGTGTCAGCAGTCAGCGCGCTCAAGCCACCTTGCACGCGGACGCGCGCGTACGTGTTGTTGATGGCCGAGAAGCCGAGCAGCCCGGTCCACTCGTTGCTTTGCGCCATGGTGAACGGTGTCACCACGCCGCGGTCGAACGTGAAGACGCCGCTGATGCGCCACACGTCGAGCTCGCCACGCAAGCCGAACACGAACGGCGTGCCCTCGAAGCTGGTCGGCACGATGGCGGTCGCGAGCGCGGTGGCCTGCCACAGCGGCGCGGCGTGCTTGTCTTCGCGCGGTGGCGCGGTGACCTCGGCGACGGGCGTGGGCGGTGGGGCATCGACGTCTGCGCTCACCAACGGAGGCGGCGACTGCGTGACGACAAGGCTCAGGAGTATCGGCAGCATGTCAGTCAGTCACGGGCGTGATTTTCTCCATTCACCTGCTTCACCCGGTCGCAATGCCAGACGAGCTGCCTTTCCCCGAAAGTCGATGCCACGCGTGCGCGCACAAGCGCGACGTGAAGACCGCGCGCTCGCATTTCCTCATGTGCACGCAGGGCACGCCGCCGAAGTACCCGCCGCAGCCGGTGCGCGCGTGTGCGTACTTCACGCCGCGGGTCGACGACTCCTCACCTTGAGTCGACAGAAACCCAGAGCTGCATTTCAGCCGCGCCGCTCGCGAGTTGTCGCAGAGAGAAGCGTTCGAGGTCGGGCCGCGACGACTTGATGAAGCCGCTGCGTGGCAGCCACGTGGCCCAGATGAAATCGACAGTCGCACCGAGCAGCTCGATGGCGCCGGTGTGCGTGAACACCGCGTAGCGACCGGGCGACACTTCGACGGTCTGCTGTGGCGCCGGTGCAAACGGCCACGGCTGCGTCGCGACGAGCCCCGCGAGGTACACGTAGCGCGCGTCGGGCGCCGGGAAGCCGACGCCGTACACGTCGACGTCATCGGTGATCGACGCCGCGAGTTCGACCCACAGCGACACCAGTTCGGCTTCGTTCTCGAGGTCGAGCTCGTGCCGGAGCCCGCGCACATGCAGCGGTGACGCGAGGGTCTCGAAGCGAGGCTCGTGCGTGACGCCGTGTTTGAGGTGCCGCAGCGAGGCCGACGTCGCGCGTTCCATGCCGCCGTACCAAACGGCGGGGCCCTCGCGGCGGAACTGCGCCGGCGGTTGGCCGAACAGCGCGCGAAACGCGCGGGTGAAAGACGCCTGACTCTCGAACTGACAAGCGAGCGCGACGTCGAGCACGCCGCGCTGCGTGGTGCGCAAGAGCTTCGCGGCCTCGGTGAGCCGCCGCTTGCGCACGTACGTCTTGATGGAGTGCCCGAAGGCCGCCGTGAAGAGCCGATGCAAGTGGTACACGGACAGGCCCGCCGCGACGGCGACGTCATCGAGCGTGAAGGGCGTCAGCAGCCTCGCCTCGATGAAGTCGATCGCCCGCTGCAGGTCTCTCATGGCCTTCCTTCAACAGCCGCGCGTGAAGCCGGAAGTACGCGGCGATGCCCGCGTCTCCGGGCAGCAGGTGACAGTCTCTCAGGTCGTCGGGCGCTTCGTAGTGTTGTGAGCGCCACACCGGCGCGTCCTGCAAGACCTGCAAGAGCTTGTAGTCGAAGAGCCCGAGCAGCTTCGTGATCGCGCGGCCGACCAGCGGCCACGTCACGAAGTCCTGCACGTAGCGCGCGTAGAGCCAGGTGTGCGTGGCGTCGATGGGCGTGGCGATGGCGAGGAAGCGCACCGCGTCGCCGAAGTGCAGCAAGCCGACGAACGGCGCCACCACGTGCATGGCGCCGCGCACCAGCGTCTTGCCGCCGGCCATCTCACCGCGCACGCGCACGTGCACGCCGTCGACCTCGCACGCGTAGTCGCGCAGCGCGTTGCCCACCGGCATGGTGGTGCGGTGCACGAAGGGCAGGTGCGTGAGGTCCGTGAGGTTCTCCATCACGCGTTGAAACGGCACGTCGAACTCGGCCTCGAGCGCGCAGTCGCGACCGTCGGCGTTCAGCTCGGCGTCGAGCGCGTCGTCCCACGGGAGGTCGGGCAGCGCGTCGTCGAGCTCACCGTTCCACACCCAGATGAGGCCGCGCGCCTCTCGGCACGGCAGCGGCGTCAGCGCGAGGCTCGGCGGCGGTGGCGTCGTCGTCCACGGCACCAGCGTCGAGCGGCCCGAGCCGTCGTAGCGCACGCCGTGGTACGGGCACTCGATGCAGCCGTCGCGCACGCGGCCGCGGCTGAGCTGCGCGAGGCGGTGACGACAGCGATCCGGCAGACACATGGCCGCGCCGTGGGCGTCGCGGAAGAGCACCAGCTTCTGGCCGAAGCGCACCACGCCGACGGGCTTGGTGGTCAGCTGGGAGGAAGGCAGCGCCGCGTACCACTGACGTCGAATGAACATGACGTACAGCTACCGAGGCCACGCGCGCCCGGTTTGACCGTTTCTGCGCAGAAATGAAGAAGCGCCCCACAGCAGGTGCCGTGGAGCGCTTGGTGCGGCGAAGGCTGGTGACTAGCCCTTGAGCGCTTCGGCGCCCGAGACGATCTCCACGAGCTCCTTGGTGATCTGCGCCTGGCGCGAGCGGTTGTAGAAGAGCGTGAGCGAGCCGATCATGTCACCGGCGTTGCGCGTGGCGTTTTCCATCGCCGTCATGCGCGCCGCGTGCTCGGCCGCGAAGCTCTCGAGCAGCGAGCGGTAGATCTTCACCGCGACCGCCTGGGGCACGAGCTGCTCGAGCACCGCCTGCGGGTTCGGCTCGTACTTGTAGTCGACCTGCGCTTCGCCCGACTTTCCCTCGGCGATCTTCGCTTCGAACGGCAGCAGCTGCGCGGTGGTCGGCACCTGCGCGATGGCCGACACGAACTCGTTGAACATCACGTACACCGCGTCGACGTCGCCGTTGAGGAAGCGGTGGCTCAGCTCCTTGGCGATGCCGTCGGCGGCGGCGTAGTTCAGCTTCTGCAGCAGGCCCGCGTTGTCCTTGCGGATGCTGACGCCGCGGCCGCGGAGGAACTCGTGGCCCTTGCGGCCGACCGTGGTGACGAACACCTCGATGCCCTTGGCCTGCTGATCAGCCACCCACTTGAGCGCGCGGCGGTTGATGTTCGCGTTGAAGCCGCCGGCGAGGCCGCGGTCAGACGTGATGACCAGCAGCTCGACCTTCTTCACTTCGCGGCTGGTCAGCAGCGGGTGCGAGAGCGAGCCGGGCTCGGCGCGGCCCATCAGCGTCGACATCACCGCTTCGAGCGTCTGCGCGAACGGGCGCGAGGCGACGACGTTCTCTTGCGCGCGGCGCAGCTTGGCGGCCGACACCATCTTCATCGCCTTGGTGATCTGGCGGGTGTTCTTCACCGACTTGATGCGCTTGCGGATGTCGCGGAGTGAGGCCATGGCGGGCGCGCCATAGAAGCCGTAGGAAACCAAGTCAATGAGGAAGGCCCGTTAGCGCCAAGCCTTTGAAGTAGCAGGGCTTCTGATGTGCGCGGCGCGGTGCGTCGCTTGCTATACCGGAAGCGTTTTGCGCCCGATCATTCCAGCTCTGTTTCTCTTCGTGGCGGCGAGCGGCTGCAACTGTGGCCCCGACCGGCTGCAGCGCACCTTGCCGCCAGATGTGCGCGTCGACACCTACAGCCAGCAGGCCGCGTCGAAGATCGACGTGCTGTGGGTGGTCGACAACTCCGGCTCGATGGCGGCGCGCCAGGAGAACCTCGCGCGCAACTTCCAGTCGTTCATCACCGAGTTCACGCGCAACTCCATCGACTACCGCATCGCGGTGACGACCACGGACATCTTCAAGGAAGCCGGGCGCTTCGTCGGCACGCCGCGCGTCTTGCAGAACACCACGCCCAACGTGGCGACCGCGTTCGCGAACAACATCAAGGTCGGCATCAACGGCAGCCCCTACGAGGTCGGCCTCGAAGCGGCGCGCATGTCGCTCGATCTCCAGAAGCAGGCCAACGACGCGCAGGTGATGCAGTGCAAGGCGGCGTGCCCGACGGACGGCCGCGCGGTGTGCCAGGCGAAGTGCGACACGGACTCGGAGTTCCCGTTCTTGCGGCGCGACGCGTACCTGTACCTCATCTTCGTCACCGACGAGGAAGACCGCTCGAGCCAGGACGTGCGCTTCTTCTACCGGTACTTCGAGACGGTGAAGGGCGTGGGCAACGACGGCACGGTGACGACGGCGGCCATCATGGGCGACACGCCGTCGAACAGCTGCGGCGCGACGCCGGGCACCCGATACAAGGCGCTGTCTGATCTCACCGGCGGCGAGGTGGGGTCGATCTGCGACGGCAATTTCTCCGAGACGCTGGGCAAGCTGGCGCGCAACGCGGTGGGCCTGAAGCGGAAGTTCGCGCTGCAGACCGCGCCCAACCTGCAGACGCTCGAGGTGACGCTGCGCTACCCGTGCAACGTACCGGCTGATCAGATCGCCAACTGCGCGTCGACGGATCGCGCGGCGTGTGAAGGCCAGGCCGCTGACGCCGAAGAGCTGGTCTGTGTGCCGAAGCGCGGCGAGCCCGACGGCTGGGTCTACGAGGAGGGCGGGAACCTCGTGTACTTCACCGGCGAGTCGGTGCCGGGGCTCTCGGCCATCATCGAGCTGCAGTACTACGAAGAAGGGAAGGAGCCTTGAGCGCCACAGCGCAAGGCCCCCTCTCCCGCGGGCGGGAGAGGGTTGGGGTGAGGGACCAATTCACGCACCACCTCACCCAGCCTCTCCGCCGCGGCGGAGAGGAGACCTCATGGGCTCGACTGGGATTGCTGGCGATGCTGCTCGCGTTCGCTGGCTGCCCCCGCGACATGCTGCAAGGCGTCCGGCCGCAGCTGTTGCCGCCCGGTTCGCCCGTCGATTTCGGCACCATCCCGGTGCTGAACGAGAAGACCCTCGAGATCCCGCTCACGAGCCTCGGCCGCGCGAAGCTGACAGTTTCGAACATCGCGCTGGCGAAGGACGACGGCATCTTCCGCGTGACGGCGAAGCCGACGGAGATCGAAGGCGGCGTCACGGACAACATCGTCGTCGTGTTCACGCCGCAGGCCGAGGCCAGCTACGAAGACACGCTCACCTTCGAGACCGACGACCGCGACAACCCGACCATCACGCTCTCGCTCGTCGGCGTCGGCAGCACGCGCGCCATCGTCGCCGTGGAGCCCGCGATACTCGACTTCGGCCGCGTCGCCGAGTGCGGCGCGACGGTGTTGCTGCTCTCGGTGCAGAGCAAGGGCACCGCCGACCTCGTCATCAACGACATCTCGTTCACCGCTGACAGCTCGCCTGCGTTCACCTTCGTCGGTTCGACGCGCACGCCCGCGGTGGTGAAGACCGTCGACGCCAACGGGTTGCCTGGTGAGATTCAGATCACCGTGCGCGTCACCGTGCCCGCCGGCAGCGAAGGCATGTTGACCGGCACCATTCGCCTCGAGACGACAGACCCCGACCAACGCGAGGTCCTGGTGCCCATCACGGCCACCGTCAACAAGGCGCCGGTCGCGGTCATCGCGCCGCTCGGCAACGGCGCGCCCGGTCAGGCCATCACGCTCGACGGCTCGGGCTCGAGCGACGCCGACAACGACATGCCGCTGTCGTACCGCTGGTCGCTGCGCAGCAAGCCGTTGTCGTCGGTGACCACCATCGCCGCGCCCGAAGACGCCAGCACCGCGATGACGTTGGACCCCGCGGTGCCCGGCGCCTACGAAGTGCAGCTCGACGTCACCGACGCCACCGGCGCCAAGTCGTGTCAGCCCGCGCGCGCCACCATCGTCGCGGCGCCTGCACAGAAGTTGTTGGTCGAGATGTTCTGGGACAACGCGGGCACCGACGTCGATTTGCACGTGCTGCGCACCACGACCTCGCCGCTCTTCACCGCGCCCGACGACTGCCACTACCAGAACCGCGTGCCCGACTGGGGCGTCGCCGGTGACGCGATGGACGACCCGGAGTTCGTGCGCGACGCGCTGACGGGCTACGGCCCCGAGGTGTTCGGCTACATCAACCCCGTCGACAGCACGTACCGCATCGCCGCCGTGTTCCAGAACGCGCTGCTCTCGCCCACGCCGGCCAGCAAGGTGACGGTGCGCGTGTACCTGTTCGGTGTGCTCGAGGCCGAAGCGACGCGCACGCTGAACATGTCCGGTGAGATCTGGGAGGTCGCCGACGTGACCTGGCCGAGCGGCGACGTGGTGGTGCTGCCGTGAAGCGCGCGTCACTCGTCATCGCGCTGTTCTTCGCCGCGTGCCCGCCGACGAAGACCGAACCTGACGCCGGGCGCGAGCCTGAATGCACCAGCCGCTCCGAGTGCGACGCAGGCCTCGTGTGCACCGCCGAGCGCTACTGCGCGGCCTGCACCACGTCCGGTCAGTGCAGCTTGAAGGAAGAGTGCAACGTCGATTCGCGGCTGTGCGCGTTGCGCGCGGGCTGGGGCAGCGAGTGCGCCACCAACGACGACTGCACGCTGGGCTCGTGGTGCAAGCAGGGCCTGTGTCAGGCGCGCTCGCAGGTCTCGTTGTGCCCCGGCGGCCAGTCGTCCGAGTGTCCGCAAGGTGAGCGCTGCAACCAGCTGACGCTGGTGTGTGAAGAAGATCTCGGCTGCTCAACCGACGACGACTGCTCGGCCGGAGAGATCTGCAACACCGGCTCGCGCGCGTGCCAGCCGCGCTGCACCGTCGATACGCAGGCGGAGATCTGCCCGGCGTCTACCCGCTGCGTCGAAGAGAAGTGCGTGCAGTGCGGCAGCGACGCCGACTGTGGCCCCGGCTTGTCGTGCGACGCGGCGGGCAACTGCTCTGCGGGCTCGCGCTGCTACACCGACCGTGACTGCAGCGTGCCGCTCGTCTGTCACGTGCAGACCGGCGCGTGTCTCACGCGCGCGCCGTCGTGCCGCAGCGATGACAACTGCGCCGCCAACCAGCGCTGCGACGTGCCCAGCGGCCGCTGCATCGCGCGCGACTGCCAGCCCGACCGCTACGAGCCCAACAATGACGACGCGCACGCGTTCGGCGTCGCTGAAGGTGCGTACCGCGACCTGACGCTGTGCCCGTCAGACGTCGACTGGTTCTCCATCGCGCTGGCGCGCGGCGACCAGCTGGGTGTGAACGTCGACGCCGACCCGTTCTCCGAGAACAACTTCGCGACGGTGGTGAAGGACAGCGCGGGCCGCACCGTCGCGGGTGGTCGGTTCCTGGCGAGCTACGTCGCGCCGGCCCCGGCGACGTACTTCGTGGTGGTCAGCACCATCGACCCGTTCCAGCCGTACGACGTGACGTTCCTCAAGTCGCGCGGCACGCCGTGTGACGACGACGCGCTCGAGCCCAACGACTCCGTCGCGCAGGCGGTCATGCTCAACAGCACCACGCAGGCCGACGGCCGCATCTGCCCGCAGGACCAGGACTGGTTCCGCGCCACCGTGCCGGGCACCGCGACCAACGTGCGCGCGCGGCTCATCAACTACACGGCCGGCAACGGCCTCTTGCGGCTCTGCCTGTTCAAGAGCGACGGCGTCACGCAGCTCGGCTGCAGCGCCGACGGAATGCCGTCCATCACGGCGGCCACGGCGTCGCTCGAAGGCACCTCTGTCGTCGTGCGCGTCGTCGGTGACACCGAGCGCATCGCCAACTCGTACACGCTGACCCTGGAGTTCCCATGAGAACCTCCGCTTCGTTGCTGTGGGCGTCGCTCTTGCTGGCTCTCGCCGCGTGTCCGCCGAAGGTGGTGGTGCCGCACGACGCAGGCGTGGAAGACGCGGGCACCACCGAGGTCGATGCGGGCTTCGACGCCGGCACCGAGATCGAGGACGCGGGCGTGGAAGACGCCGGCCCGCCGCCTGAGCTGCGGCTCAACCGCCTGCTGCCTCCGCGCGGCGCGACCGCTGGCGGCACGGCCGTCTTGCTGGAAGGCACGGGCTTCCTTCGCGGTGTGGCGGGCTCCGGTACGCAGGCCAAGCCGCTCACCACGCTGCGCATCGGCGGCAATCAGGTGCAGGACTTCCAGATCATCGACGACGAGACCATCGAGTTCCGCACGCCGCCCGGTGCTGTCGGCGCCGCGTCGGTGTCGATGCAGAACACCAACGGCAACTTCGTCTGCAACAACTGCTTCACGTACTTCGAAGAGCTCTCGGTCACCGGCTTCACGCCGCGTGAAGGGCCGCTCGCTGGCGGCAACGAGCTGACGCTGACGGGTACGGGCTTCACCAACGACACGCAGGTGAACTTCGGGGCGTTCTCGAGCCCGCGCGTGACGTTCGTGTCGGCGACCGAACTGAAGGTCATCGCGCCGCGCAGCAGCGTCGCCGGGCCGGTCGACCTCGTCGTCTACAACAAGAACGGCGTCTCCAATCAGCGCCGCGCGTACACGTACCAGCCGCGGTTGGTCGTCAATGCTGTCAGCCCCGTGGCCGGCCCCATCACGGGCGCGACGACGGTGACGTTGACGGGCAGTGGCTTCACGGGCGCGACGGCGGTGACGTTCGGCGCGAACGCGGGCACGGCGCTGACCGTGGTGAGCGACACGCAGTTGACGGTGGTGACGCCCGCGGCTGCTTCTGGCGCCGTTGATGTCACGGTGACGACGCCGGCCGGGAACTGGGTCGTGAAGCGCGGCTTCAGCTACTTCGACCCTGCGGGCGGCTTCGCGGCGTTCGCGCTCGCGCCTCGGTTGCTGCGCACGGCGGACTCGGTGCTGTTGACCGGCCAGGCGCTCGACCAGGGCGCGTTGACGGTGACCATCGGCGGCGTGGTGGCCACGGTGGGCGCGCGCACGTTCTCGACGGCTGAAGTGACGGTGCCGGTGCGCGGCGCGTCTCCGCGGGTGGCCGACGTCGTGGTGACGGGCACGTCGACGGTGACGCTGACGGGCGGCGCGACGTGGCGCGTGGCGCTGACCGAGCTGTCGCCCAGCACGGGACCCGCGGCGGGTGGCACGGCGGCGACGTTGACGGCGGCGAACGTGCCTCCGGCCATCGAGCTGACGGTGGGCACCTTCGCGGCGACGGGCGTGACGGTGAGCTCCGAGACCTCGGTGGCGTTGACGACGCCTGCGGGCAGCGGCGGCGCGCCCAGCGACGTGCGCGTCGTCGACACCAGCGACGTCGAGAACGACGCGACGTTGGTGGGTGGCTTCACGTTCCTCGAGCCGCTCAGCATCGGCCGCGTGCAGCCGGAGCGCGGCGCCATCGCCGGCGGGACGCTCGTGACGGTGCTGGGCAGCGGCTTCGGTGAATCGACGCTCATCCGCTTCGGCACCGGCGTCGCGAAGGACTTCAAGCTGGTCGACAGCCACACCGTCACCTGTCGTACGCCCAAGGCCAACGTGGGTGTCGTCGACGTGAAGGTCGAGCGCCTCGGCGAGATGGACACGCTGCCCGGCGGGTTCTCGTTCTTCGACCCGCGCAGCATCTCGGGTGGTCTGTCCGGCGGGCCGATGTCGGGCACGCTCAACGTGACGGTGCTGAACTCGTCGCGCGATTCGTACGGCGCGCCTGTGCCGAATGCGAAGGTCATCATCGGCGTCGACCCCACCACGCCGTTCCAGGGCGAGACGGATCATCGCGGGCAGATCACCTTCAGCGACACCACGCTGCTCAAGGCGGAGATCGTCACCGTCTACAAGGACCTCTTCGAGTCGGCGACCGTCACCGGCGTCAACGCCGAGAACCTGACCGTGTTCATCGCGCCCACAGGTGGCGGTGAGCCGGGCAACGGCAGCCCTCCGCCGGGTGTACCGCCGTCCGTCATCGCGGGCCGCGTGGCGGGCTTCAAGGCGCCGAGGCCGCTGATGCCGGGCGAGACGCTCGAGGCGCGCGTGTTTGTCGCCCAGACCTCGCTCTACGACGGGCCGCCCTTCGACGAGCTGCGAGATCGCTCGAGCGAGAAGTGGCGCATCGTGAACGATGGCGGCGACTACCTCGTCTACACGGGCGCTGGCTTGCGCGCGGTCTACGCAGTGCTGGGCATCGCGCGCGGCGTGGCTTTCACGCCCGTGGCCATGGGCATTCGCCGCGGCATCACCACCTCGCCCGACAACCCGGCGACGGGCCGCGACATCATCATCGACATGGCGCTCGACCTCTCGGTGCCGATCACCATCGACTCGCCACTCGAGTTCGAAGGTCCGCTCGGGCCAGAGCCAGGGTTCAACCGCATCTACTCGTGGCTCGAACTTGGCGCTGAGGGCTTCGTGCCGAACCCCAACAACACCGACACCGGGATGATTGGAGGCACCATCATCTCGTCTGCGGCGCCGACGCTGACGATGCCGCACCTGCCACGACTCGACGGTAGCAACTTCATCTTCATGAACGAGTCGTCGGGCTCGGCGCAGTATCCGGTCAGCTATTACTTCCGCAGGCAGCCTGGGAACCTCGCGACCGGTGTCACGATCGGCCCGATGTTGCCCGCGCCGAACATCACGGCGCCCATCACTTCGTTCGGCGGCACTGTCTCGTGGACGATGGCCCCCGGCCCCGTGCCGGACCTTCACAACATCCAGATTCGGCGAGTCATCACGCCGCGGATCTCCATCGTCGTCTGGAACCTCGTGGTACCCGGCGCCGAGACACAGGTCGTGTTGCCGCAGGCCGCCGTCGACAAGCTGAACCGTGAAGAAGCGGGCAATCAGCTCTTCGTCGCCATCTTCAGCAGCCGCTCGCCGCGGTTTGCCTACAACCAGTGGACGTACGACACGCTCTCGGGCGTCTCGTGGTCCAGCTACACCATCGCGCTGAGCAACGGCTTCGTTCCATGACGTCTTTCCTGAAGTGTGTGGCGGCTGCGGCGCTCGTGGCGTTCGTCGGCTGTCGTGAAAATCGACTCAACGGTGACGGGTGCCGCGAAGACAGTGACTGCGGCTCGCCCGCCAGCGCGTACCGCTGCGAGACGCAGACGGGCGTCTGCTACTGCCGCACGGATCAAGCGTGTCCCGGCTCGCAGTACTGCAACGCCATCGGCTTCTGCCAGGACCGCAGCGGCTGCGCGACGAACCTCGATTGCGCCGACGCCACGACGTACTGCGACACGGCCAGTGGTCAGTGCATTCCTCGCGGGCGTTGCTCGTCAGATCTGCAGTGCAACCTGGGCGAGGTCTGCGACACCGCCGCTTCACGGTGCGTCGCTGGCTGCCGCACCAACGGCGACTGCCCCGGCACCAGCTGTCGCTGCGCCGACGTGGCCTGCGCGTGCACCGGCACCACGCCTGAAGAGCTCGCGCGCTGCACCATCGGCGTGTGCGACGCGGAGTTCTGCGCCGACGAGACGTTCTGCCGCTTCGGCGAGACCTGCGCGCCGCAGCCCGACGCGGGCTTCCCGCGCGCGCACTGCTACAGCGACTACGACACGCGCCTGCGGCCGTACTGCGACAACTGCAGCTTCGGCGGCGGCACGTCGGTGTGCGGCACGGGGCCCAACTACTGCCTCATCGACACGCGCAACCCCGGCAACAACTACTGCGGCGCCGACTGTGGTTCCGGGCAGTCGTGCCCGCGCGGCTACGCGTGCCAGGACGTCATCGTGGTGGTGAGCCAGTGGGCGTGCACGCGCGCGAACCCGTCGTGCCCGACGAACCCCTCGCTCTCGTGCACGCAAGACTCCGACTGCCGTCGCGGCGGCACCTGCGTGAAGCTGCCCGGCCAGACATCGGGCAGCTGCGCCGGCAAGTGCGCCATCGACGAAGGCGACGACAACGGCTTCTGCACCTGCCAGGTCGACGACGACTGCGCGCAGGAAACGTGTAGCGCCGGCGAGTGCAGCATCAGCCGCCGCGCGTGCGTGAACGACGGCGACTGCCGGTCGATCCGCTGCGTCGACTACCAGGGCGGAGGCGGGTGCCTCATCGGGCAGAACTGCGCGCCGGCCAATGGTCTGTCGTGCATCGAAGTGAAGCAGTGAGAGCAGCGGTTCTCTGCTGCGCGCTGCTGGCGTTGACGGCGTGCCCGAAAGAGCAGGGCGCGTCAGACCGGCGCTCGACGTCGCTCGCCACCGCGAAAGAGCGCGTCACGTTTCTCAAGGACTTCGCGGCCTGCCCCACGGAGCCGCAAGACGCCGCGTGGCACATCTACGAGACCGACGACGGCACGGTGGTGCACGCCATCGTGAAGATCGCCCCCGCCGACGCGCACCTCTGGAGCATGGGCTGCGGCGACTTCAACGGCGAGGCGCGGCCGAAGTGGGTGAGCGAGGTGCTGCCACCCGCGTGGAAGCTCAAGACCATCCCCGACACGTGGAGCTGTGGCCGCGAACGCCGCGTCATCCACGTGAAAGAAGGTCTCGTGATTCGCGCGTTGTTGGTGCCGCACGCCGACTGATTTTTTGACGACTGCCGCTCCCCGGGTTGGATCAGGCGCGTAGCCACCTGTTGCACGCACCCGGAGACACGTCATGAACGAGCAGCGCATCGAAGAGACCAACGACCGTCGCAAGAGCGCGCCGGCTTCCAGCATCTGGGGCGAGATCGTCGCGCAGGACGCGTGGCGCCCGCAGGACAAGCCTCGCTACCAGACCGACGGTTGGCTGCGCGCGCACGGCTACCTGCCGGACCGCCGCACGAAGTGAAGACGTAAAAAAGCCCTCTGCGCCGCGCGGGCACAGAGGGCCTGGGTCAGCCTCGCTGACGGTTACTTGATGCCCAGCTTCCCGGCGAGCTGGTCGACGGTCTTGCCGGTCTTCTGGAAGAGCTCGGCGTCGCGCAGGCGCTGAATCAGCAGGCGCCGCTCGGGCTTCTTGCTCCACTCCTTCTGGTACTTCTTCTCAATCTCGTACGCGTCGTCGAGGTACTCCGCGTACAGGCCCTGCAGCTCGGGGCTCTTCTGCAGCAGCACCGGGTCGGCCTCGAAGGTCTTCTCGATGGCCTCACGACGGCGGGCGAACGTGCTGTACGCGCTGCTGGCGGCGACGGGCGAGGCCTCCACCTTCGCGGGCGGCGGCGTGTCGCGCGTGGGCTCCGGCGCGGCGACGGCCTTCGGCTCGGGCGACTTCTCAACCTTCTCGGGCTTCTCCGTCTTCTCGGGCGGAGGCGGCGTCCTGGCGTCTTCCTTCGCCGCGTCGATCTTCTCCTTCGCGTCTTCCACCGCGGCGTTCGCGCTGTCCTGCGCGGCCTTGGCGACGTCCATCGCCTTCTGCGTGTCGGCCTTGGCCTTCGCCATCAGCGCGGCCTGACGCTTCTCGGTCCACGCCTTGAGCTCGTCGGGGTCGGTGGGCATCTCGCCGAGGTCGACCTCGCCGTCAGCGACGTCGGCGACATCAACCGAGCCGCCACCGCCGCTGCCGAGGCCCTTCACCGTGGCGATGACGCCAGAGATGAAGCCCCACACGGACAGCAGCACGAGGATCGCGCCGCCCACCAACAGGACCTTCTTGAACCAGTCGACGACTTTGAAGAACGAGAACCACTGGTAATAGACGTAGATGCCCGCGAGCGAGGCGACGACGCTCAGCAGCGGCCCCAGCAACCCGATGAAGGGCACCGGCAACGCGGCGAGGATGGCGCCCAGCGCGCTCGGCACCGCGAGCACGATGTTCACCGTCATTAGCTGCAGGAAGTAGTTCGAACGAGAGCGCGCGTCTGACTCGCCCTTCAGTTTCTCGATGACCCACTTCAGCACCGGGTGGAACACGAAGCCCGTGATGACCGCGCCCAGGACGGCGCCGATGGCCGGCCCGATGGGGATGAACGACATGATGGAGAAGCCACCACCGGCGATCAGCGTGGCGATGCCGCCGGCCCACGCACCGATGACACCCGTCGCCAGCAGCGCCGGCAGCGAGTAGCCGATGAGGCCCGTACGGCCGAGCGGCTCGTTGGGCAGCTCCTCGATGGTCTTCTTCACCGTGCCGATGGGGTTCACCAGCAGCTTCGGCACGTTCACCATGTAGTAGGCGATGCCCTTCGGCACGCCGGCGAACAGGGCCTTGATGTCCGTGGGCGCTGCTTCTTCCTCAGGCTCCGCGCCACCGGCGGCCTTCGCCGGCGCAGCGCGCTTCGCAGGAGGCGCGGACGACGCGGCGGCCGTCTTGGCGTTCGACGGCGCGGGCGCCTTCTTCGCGGGCGCGACGGGCTTCATGTTGCCGCGACCGGGCGCGATGGTGGCCGCGCCGGCGTCGGGCTCTTCTTCATCGGCCTCGACGGCGACGACCTCGAACTCAGCGCCGCCGATGGCGAACGTGCTGCCTTCCTGCAGCTGCACGGGGCGGGGCGGGCGCGTGCCCTGCGGCACCGCCAGCGTCTCGAAGAGCCACATGCCGCCCTTGAGCGAGACGCGCGCCTGTCGACGGGAGATCGAGTTGTCCTCGAGTTGGATGTCGGCGTCGCCTCCGACGCGGCCGAAGATGTAGCCCTCGGGGGGAACGACGATGTCTTCGTTGGTCGCGAGATCGCGCAGTGTGACCTGAGCCATGCGGTGGTGCCGTCCTTGGTGGGAAAGGGCCGCAGGCTTCCCCACCGCGCCGCTCAAGTCGAGTGACTTTCAGCGCCCGCCGATGGCCTGGAGATACGAGCCGGGCCGCGGCGCACGGGCCTCGCCGTCAACGAAGACACGCAGCTCTCCTGGCGAGACCACGAGGTCGACACCCACGGGTAACGCGAAGAACTGCACGAGCTGTGGCACGCGCGCGGCGATCTCCACCAACGGCGCCACTGTCAGCGCGTCTTCGCGTTGGTGGTCGTGCGCGTCGTCGAAGCAGCCGATGAACCACCCCGAGTCGGTGCCTGAGTGCGGCTCGGTGCGGCCCAGCATCTTCGCGGGCGCGTCGAACATCTGCGTGCACACCACGGCGTGCAGCGCGGGCCGCGGGAAGTCGGCTTGGGGCAACAGCTCGAGGCTCGACAGCACCTCTTTCTGCTTCCACGTCTCGTAGAGCGACTGGTCGACGCCCTCGTGCCACTTGAGCGAATCGCCGAGGTCGGGCTCCAGCACGCCGAGCGTGCCGTCGTCGCGCTGCATGAGCCGCAGCGTCGCCCAGCCCAGCTGCACGGTTTGCCCGGCCTTGAACGTCGTGCCGCCCGCGACGGCCGTCTCGAAATAGTCGAGCAGCGACTTCTCGAGGTCGGGCACCGGCGGCTCACCGCGGAACACGAGCGTGAACTCCGGGTGGCCGGCCGCTGCGCAGCGCGTGGTGACGAACGTCTTCACCGCGAGAGCACCGTGGCGTGGTTCGCCGGCGTGCGCACCTCGACGTCGCGCTCGATGACGCGGCCCAGGCGCAGCAGCAGCGCTTCTTCGTACGGCCGACCCATCAGGTGCACGCCGACCGGCAGGCCCTGGCGATCGAAGCCCGCAGGCACCGACAGCGCCGGGAAGCCGGTGAGGTTCGCCACGCGGATGAAGCGCATGAGCGCGTCGACGACTGGCAGGTTCGATTCACCGTCGGGCAGCGCCGCTTCGGGAATGGCGGGCGCGGTGATGGCGGTGGTGGGCGTGGCCACCACGTCACACGTCGACATCAGCTTGAGCCAGTCGCGCGTCATCGCGTGGCGGTGCCGCAGCGCGTGCACGTAGTCGGTGCCGGTGAAGTGCTGGCCGATGGCGAGGTTGGTGCGCGAGTCGAGCCCGAAGCGCGTCACGTCGGCCGCGATGGCCTCGCGCATGGCCTGCGCCATCTCGCTCAAGATGAGGCACGAGTGCGTCCACAGCACGGTGTTGAGGTCGGGCCCGTCGATCTCCACGATGACCGCGCCGGCGCGCGTGAGCGACTCGACAGCGGCCCTCGAGCGCGCCACCACGTCAGCGTCGGCGTCTTCGAACCACGCGCGGCAGATGCCGACGCGCACGCCCGCGAGCGAGCCGTCGTTGAGGCCGTGCAGATGCGGCGGCGGCTGCATGCGCGAGACGAGGTCGTGCTCGTCGGGGCCGGCCAGCACCGCGTACATCGCCGCGACGTCGTCGACAGTGAGGCCCATGGGCCCGACGTGACCGACGTTCCAGCACAGCGGCGGCACGCCCGTTTCGGGAATGCGCCCCCACGTGGCCTTGAGGCCCACGATGCCGCAGAGCGCCGCAGGAATACGAATGGAGCCGCCTCCGTCGGCGCCGATGCTCAACGGCGAGAGGCCTGCCGCGACGACGGCGCCTGAAGCGCTCGAGCTGCCGCCGGTGATGTGCGCGCGGTTCCACGGGTTGCGCGCGGCGCCGTGCCACGGGTTCAACCCGATGGGGTTGATGCCGATCTCATTCATGTTCGCCTTGCCGAGGATGACGGCGCCGGCGGCCTTGAGTCGTGCAGCGACCGTCGAGTCCTTCGTCGCGACGTCCTTGCGGAACCGCGTGCCCAGCGTGGTGACGAAACCCTCCAGATCGACCTCGTCTTTCAGCACCACGGGCACACCGTCGAGCACGCCCAGCGGCGCGCCGGCGCGGTGACGCCTCGCAGACGCTTCGGCCGCCGCGAGCACCTCGTCAGGTTTGCGCGCGATGAAGAGCCCCAGGCGCTCGTCGCGGCCGTCGAGCCGCTCGATGGCTTCGTGCACGCGCCGAATGATGACCTGCGGGTCTGCGCCTTCGCGGTACGCGCTGGCGAACGCGGCGACGGTCTCACGGCGACCCGGCGCCGACGTGGTGCTGACGGCGTGCTGCGCTTGCTGCACCGCCGAGCCCGTCATCGGCGGCGGAGTCGGGTGCGGCAACGGCAGCTGCAGCGGCGGCGCGTCACCGGGGCTGGTCTCACGCCACGCGGTGATGCCGCTGTCCTTGACCAGCTTGTCCAACAACACCGGGCCGACCTTGCTCTCGAGGGCGCTGACGAACGCGCGCAGCGCGAGACCTGAAACCCGGGGCGCCTTCACTTCTTCGCGGCGGTAGCTCATGGGCCGCGGACCCTACCCCGCGAGATTGAATGCCGGGCCGATAGACACCGTCTGCAGCGACATGAACAAGACACTCCTCGGCATGGCAACGGTGGTGGTGCTGATGGGCGCGACGGCAGCGCACGCGCAGGACTGCGGTCCCCAGCCGAACTACGCGCCGATGGGGCAGAGCTTCCAGACCGGCCACTACGAGCTGCAGTCGGTGCAGCAGTGGGTGCCTGGCGGCCAGCAGCAGGTGTGGGTGAACGGCACCTGTGATGACCGCGGCCGTGGTCGTGGGCGCGGTCGCTGGGGCCGTGGTGGTGGTCGCGGCGGCGGGTGGAACCAGCAGTGTACGCAGGGGTACTACCGCACCGTTTATTCGGCGGGCCACTACGTGACCCAGCAGCAGTGGGTGTGGGTCGCGTACCGCTCGCCGCCGCCGGCGCCTCCGCGGCAGCAGTACGGCTACGGCCCGCGCGGCGGCGTGACGTTCCAGGGTCGCAACGGGCACGTGGCGGTCAGCGTGTACTGACGCACCGTTCGGCGTGCTGACACCGGGCCTCACTCCTTCAGTCGGGAGTGGGGCCTTCGTCTTTCTCACGCTTTACCCCGCTCGCTTGTCCGGTGTTGAGGAGGCCAGGGAGATGAAGATGAAGCGCGCGCTGTACATCGGTTCGGGGCTCGTCGTGGTGCTGGCCATCGGCGGCTTTTTCTACGCACGCAGCAAGGCCCCGCCGCCGCCGCCGTCGTTCCTGACCGCCACCGTCGCGCGCGGCGACATCGTCAGTCGCGTCACCGCCACGGGCACGCTCTCGGCGCTCGTCACCGTGCAGGTCGGCACGCAGGTCTCGGGGCGCATCGCGTCGCTCTCGGCTGACTTCAACTCGACCGTGAAGAAGGGCGACGTGCTGGCGAAGCTCGACCCTGAGCTGTTCACCGCCGCGTTGTCGCAGGCCAACGCGAACGAGCGCGCGGCGCAGGCCAACGTCACCAAGGCGAAGGCGCAGGCGCTCGAATCGCAGCGTGCGTTTCAGCGCACGCAGGAACTCTCGAAGAAGGACTTCGTCGCGAAGGCCGAGTTGGACACCGCCGAGGCTGCGTACGAGGTGGCGAAGGCCAGCATCGAAGCGGCGGAAGCGGCGCTGGCCCAGGCGCGCGCGCAGCGGCAGCAGGCGCAGGTGAACCTCGCGTACACCACCGTGACCTCGCCCATCGACGGCACCATCATCAGCCGCGCGGTCGACGTGGGGCAGACCGTCGCCGCGTCGCTGCAGTCGCCGACGCTCTTCACCATCGCCGAGAACCTGAGCCGCATGCAGGTCGACACCAGCGTCGCCGAGGCCGACGTGGGCAAGCTGAAGGAAGGCGCGGAGGCGTCGTTCACCGTCGACGCGTTCCCCAACAAGCGCTTCGTCGGGAAGGTCCGGCAGATCCGCTACGCGGCGACGGTGGTGTCGAACGTGGTGACGTACCCGGCCATCATCGACGTCGAGAACCCCGAGCAGCTGCTGCGGCCCGGCATGACGGCCAACGTGACGTTCGTGACGCAAGAAGCGCTCGACGTGGTGCGCGTGCCCAACGCGGCGCTGCGCTTCAAGCTCGAGCCGCCGCCCAACGCGAAGCGCCTCGACGGGGTGCCGCCGCTGCCGCCGGGCGCGCGTGCGGTGACGGTGCTGCGTGAGGGTCGCCCAGAGCGCGTGGCGGTCGTCACCGGCATCACCGACGGCAGCTTCACGGAGGTCGTCAACGGGCTGAACGACGGCGACGTCGTGGTGACCGACAAGCAGGGCGCGACGACGGGCACGAGCGGAGCAGGGCGCGCGGGTGGTGGGCCTCCGGGGCCTCCCGGCATGGGGCGGATTCTGTGATGTCACTCATCGAGCTCGACAACGTGCATCGCACCTACAACCTCGGCGACAACGAGGTGCGTGCGCTCGACGGCGTAAGCCTGCGGGTGGACCGCGGCGAGTTCATCGCCATCATGGGCTCGTCGGGCTCCGGCAAGAGCACGATGATGAACATCATCGGCTGTCTCGACAGGCCCAGCAGCGGCGCGTACCGGCTCGACGGTGAAGAGGTGTCGCAGAAATCGCGCGCGGAGCTGGCGCAGGTGCGCAACCGCACGCTGGGCTTCGTGTTCCAGAGCTTCAACCTGCTCTCGCGCACCACGGCGCTGGAGAACGTCGAGCTGCCGTTGCTCTACGGCGGCGTGAAGTCGGCCACGGAGCGCGCGCGACGGGCGCAAGAATCGCTCGAGCGCGTGGGCCTCGGCGCGCGTGTGGACCATCTGCCCAACCAGCTCTCGGGCGGTCAGCAGCAGCGCGTGGCCATCGCGCGCGCGTTGGTGAATCGACCTCCGTTGTTGTTGGCCGACGAGCCCACCGGCGCGTTGGATTCGAAGACCACCGTCGAGGTGATGACGCTGCTGTCGAACCTCGCGAGCGAAGGCATGACGGTGGTGTTGGTGACGCACGAAGCAGAGGTCGCCGCCTGGGCGCGCCGCGTGCTGACGATGAAGGACGGGCGACTGGTGAGCGACGTGCGGCAAGCGCCGCAGCGCCTGGGAGCCGCGTGATGGGACCGTTTCAGACGCTGCGGTTGGCGGTGAAGGCGTTGCGGCGCAACCTGCTGCGCAGCTTCCTCACGGCGCTGGGCATCATCATCGGCGTGGCGGCCGTCATCGCCATGGTGTCCATCGGTGAAGGCGCGCGGCGGCGCGTTGAAGCGTCGTTCGCGTCGATGGGCACGAACCTCATCATCGTGATGCCGGGCTCGAGCACGTCGGGTGGCGCGCGCGGCGGCTTCGGCAGCCAGCCCACGTTGACGCGCGACGACCTCAAGGCCATCAGCAGCGAGCTGTCGATGGTGCAGGCCGCCGCGCCAGACCTGCGCACCAACGCGCAGCTGCAGAGTGAAGAGCAGAACTGGGCGACGAGCGTGCGCGGCACCACGCCCGACTTCTTTCGCATTCGCCAATGGCGCGCGGTGGAAGGCTCGCTGCTGACTGAGTCCGACGTCGATTCGGGCGCGAAGGTGGTGGTGCTGGGCGCCACGGTCGCCGACAAGTTGTTCGGCTCGGCGCGCGATTCGCTGGGTCAGCTGGTGCGCATCAAGGGCGTGCCGTTTCAGGTCGTCGGCGTGTTGGAAAAGAAGGGCCAGAGCTCGATGGGGCAGGACAACGACGACACGGCGGTGGTGCCGCTGTCGACGTACTTGTCTCGGTTGAGCCCGTCGTTGGGCTCGTACCTGCCGGGGCCGATTCTGGTGAGCGCGCTGAGCGCTGAGACGGTGCCGACGGCGATGAGTCAGGTGACGGCGCTGTTGCGCGAGCGTCACCGCATCGGGCCGGGCGCCGAGGACGACTTCAACATCCGCAACCTCGCGGAGGTGGCGAGCGCGCAGCAGGAAGGCGCCGACACGTTGTCCTCGTTGCTGGCGTCGATTGCTGCGGTTTCGTTGCTGGTGGGCGGCATCGGCATCATGAACATCATGTTGGTGAGCGTGACCGAGCGGACGCGGGAGATCGGCATCCGCATGGCGGTCGGCGCGACGCCAGGCCAGGTGCTGGCGCAATTTCTCGCGGAGGCCCTCACACTTTCGTTGCTGGGCGGTCTCATCGGCGTCGTCGCCGGAGTCCTGATTGCCCAACAACTGTCGAGCAGCTTCGGGTGGTCGCTCTACGTGCGCAGCGACGTCGTCGTGGTGGCCACGGTGTTCAGCGGGCTCGTCGGCGTCGGCTTCGGGCTGTACCCGGCGCTCAAGGCGAGCCGCATGGACCCCATCACCGCGCTGCGCTTCGAGTAGCCCCGGAGCGCTCGCAGGGAAGGCCGCGGGACGCGGGCCGAGACAAGACGCAGCGAAGCGGAGTCTTGGCCGCCGAGAACGCGACCAGCAACCCGAGCGCTCGCAGGGAAGGCCGCGGGACGCGACCAGAGAGACAGTGGGAAGGAAAGCACATGGGAGTCAATGAAGCGCAGAAGCGGATGGCAGTTGTGTGCCCTGCTCGGTGCGTTCGCGTCGTGTGACGCGGGCACCGACGGCACGGACGCAGGCAGCGGGTTCCTCATCACAGGCGGTGGCGTCGGCTCGTCGTCGACGGGCGGTGGCAGCGCGACCGGCGGCGGTGGCGGCACGACGTCGACGGGTGGTGGCACCGCGACGGCGACCGGCGGCGGCACCGGCACCACCACCGGTGGTGGGTCGGGTGCCACAGGTGGTGGGTCGGCGGTCGCGACCGGTGGAGGCACCGGCACGAGCACGTGTCGCGAGCTGACCGCGTGGGCCGCGAGCGACCTCGTCGGCGCCGGCTACGACCCGGAGTACGAGGCCGACGGCTGGCACTACGACTGGCTGCAAGCGGGCTACGCGACGGTGGTCGGCACCAGCGGCAACGGCGACTACCTCGCCTACGAGTTCTGGTCCGAGACGCCGACGCCGACGTTGCCCGTCAGCGGCGCTGTCGAAGGCCCTTACGCCAACTGCTCGCACTGCGCGTTCGTCTACGAGGACTGCGACGCGACCACGTGTGGCCGCTACTACATGGGGCAGACCGGCACGGCCACGGTGAGCGCGTTCAGCGCCGACGTCGATGGCGGCAGTTTCGGTGTCACGCTGAGCGACGTCACCTTCGTCGAGTGGGACACCACGAATGACGTCGCGGTGACTGGCGGCGCCTGCCTGCACCTGGCGACCCAGACGTTCAACGTGAGCTGGTGACCCCACCACGCCCGTTCCGCGCTAGAACCGTGGTCGGTGTCTTCCCCCGCCCACAGGCCCGTCGCAGTGCTTCCGGCCGGAGGCGCAAAGCGGGCGCAGGTGGTGTCGCTGCTCGAGCGCGCCGGCATTCCCGTTGTCGAGGCGCCGAGCCCGGAGCTCGATCTCGCCATCGTCGATCTCACCTCGCCCGGCGCCGATGCCGCGCGCCGGGCGCTCACTGCGGCGTCTCCGCGCGCCGCGGTGTTGGGCATCACGCCGCCCCAGGCCACGGTCGACACCGTGGTGCTGGAGGTCGTCGCGCCCAACGCCCTCGACACGGAGCTGGTGCCGCGCGTGCTGCACCTGCGGGCCCGGCTGGCGATGTTCAAGGAAGCGCAGCAGCGCCAGCGCGATCTCCAGGTGCTGCTCGAGCTCACCGCGCGCTACGCCGAGGCGTCTGACGTCAACGAGCTGTTCCACGACGTCACGCGGCGGCTCGCCGAAGAGCTGCAGATCGATCGCGTGGCGCTGGTGGTGGTCGACGGCGAGCGCGGCGAAGGCACCATCATCGCCGCGAGCGACGACGCAGGCCTCAAAGATCACCGCATCGACCTCGCGCGCTACCCCGAGGTCCGCGAGGTGTTGCGCACCGGCAAGCCCGTCATCGTCGAAGACGCGCCCTCGCACCCGCTGCTGGAAGACGTGAAGGCCACCGTCGCCGCGCAGGGCATCCGCAACCTCGCCGCGATGCCGCTCGCCGTGCGCGGGCAGGTGCAAGGCATCTTGCTGCTGCGGCGGTCGACCGTGGGGCCCTTCAACCCGCGCGAGGTCGAGTTCCTCACCACCGCCGCGCACGCCACGGCGGTCGCCTTCCGCAACGTGCGGCAGCTCGAGCGCATCCGCGGGCAGCGCGAGAAAGAAAAGTCAGCGCGCATCGCCGCCGAAGAGCGCGCGGCCGACATGAAGCGCTACGCGGCGTACTTCGAAGACATGACCGACGGCGTGGCGATTCTCGACGCGCGCGCGTGCGTCTTGTCGCTCAACCCCGCCGGCCAGTCGCTGCTCGACTTGAGCGAGCCCGAGGCCGAGGGCAAGCACATCAACACCCTCACCAACCCGAGCGACGAAGCGCTGCTGCTCGACGTGCTCTTCGCCGTGTCGCGCGGCCAGACGCGCAACGACATCGATCTCCACGCGCGCACCAACTCCGGCCGCAAGCTGACGGTGTCCATCTCGGCGGCGCAGCTCAAGGGCGACGCGGGCGACGGCGTGGCCATCCTCACGATGCGCGACGTCACGCTGCAGCGGCAGATGGCCGACGAGCTGCGTTCGACGACCGACTTCCTCGAGCGCCTCATCGACAGCTCCGTCGACGCCATCATCGCGGCCGACATGAAGGGGAACATCATCCTCTTCAACAAGGCGGCCGAGGCCATCTGCGGCTACCGCAGCGAAGACGTCATCGGGAAACTGCACGTCACGCAGCTGTACCCGGAAGGCCTGTCGCGCGAGCTGATGCGGAAGCTGCGGTCTGGTGAGTTCGGTGGCCCGGGGCGCCTGTCGTCGAGCCGCGCGGAGATCATCTCGCGCACGGGCGAGCGCATTCCCGTGAACCTCGCGGCGTCGATCATCTACGAGGGCAACCGCGAGTCGGCCACCGTCGGTCTCTTCACCGACCTGCGCGATCGCATCTCGCTCGAGCGCAAGCTGACCGACGCCGAGGCGCGGCTGCTCGAGAGCGAGAAGAACGCCGTCATCGTCGCGCTGGCCGGCACCGCCGCGCACGAGCTGAACCAACCGCTCACGTCAGTCATGGGGTACGCCGAGTTGTTGAAGCGGAAGATCAAGGAGAGCGAGCCCACGTGGCGCCCGGTGGACATCATTCACCGCGAGGCCGAGCGCATGGCCGAGATCGTCAAGAAGATCGGCAAGATCACCCGGTACGAGACGAAGGCCTACGTCGGCACTTCGAAGATCGTCGACCTCGACAAGGCGGCCGCGCATGAAGAGTGACTCGAACGTGCTGCCGTTCGGCGCGTCGGGCCCCGCTGCCGATGCGTTCCAGGCCTTCTTCGACATGGTCGACGCGCCGGCCGCGCTGTGTGACCTCGGCCTGCGCATCGTCACCAGCAACGCGGCGTTCGAGGTGCTGTGCGGCGCGACGGGCCTCCAGGGCCGCATGCTCCACGATTTCATGGAGACGTCGGCGCTCAGCGTGCCGCCCGACGGCCGCGGCGTGGAGCTCGACGTGCAGTGCAAGACCAGCCAGCAGGTGACGTTGAACGTCTCGCGTCGCGGCCAGACCGTCGCTGTCGTCGCCAAGCAGGTCTCGCCGATGCTCGACTCGCTCGCCGCCGCGGGCCGCGCGCTGCTCGAGCAGGCCCGCGTCGAGACCGCGCTGCTGGAGATCGGTCGCAACGTCGCCGGCGCCACCAGCGAAGAGGAGCTGGTTGCCACCGTCGCGCGCGGCGTCAAAGGCCTCTTTCCCGGTCGCGCGTTCTGCGTGCGCATCGTCGACCCGCGCACCTGCAGCCTGACGTCGCTCTACGCCGAAGGCCGCATGCGCGACGAGCAGCGCGACGTGTTCCACCTGCGCCGCTCGATGGTCGAGAAGACGCACCTCGATACGCGCGGGCTGCCGGCCGGCAAGGTGCTGGTCACCACGGGCGAGCTCCCGCTGCTGTTTCAGGGCTCGGTGCGCGGCATCGCGGCGCCGCTGGTGGCCTCAGGCCAGCTCTTCGGCGCCATCAACATCGAGTACCCCGCGGGCCTCACCGCCGACGCGCTCAGCGACGAGCGCATCTTGATCCAGCTCGCCAACCAGGTGTCGGTGGCGGTGCGAAACGCGAAGCTCATCGACGAGCTCACGTTCATGCGGAAGTACCTCGAGGAGCTGCTCGAGAACGCGAACGCGCTCATCCTCGTCGTCAACCGCGACCGCAAGGTGGTGGTCTTCAACGACGCGCTCGTGCAGCTCACCGGCAAGAGCAAGGCCGACGTGCTGGGCGCCGACGTCGAGACGCTGCTGGGCGAGACCGACCGGCTCAAGCTGCTGCGCGTGTTCGGCGCGGCGCTCAAAGGTCAGCCGGTCACCGGCGTCGAGACGGCGCTGGTGGGCGCCAACGGCGTCGAGCGGCGCATCACGTTCAACACCTCGGCCGTGCTGAGCCAGTCGGGAGAAGTCGAGGGCGTGATGGCCATCGGCTCCGACCTCACGCGCACACGCGAGCTCGAGCGCCGGGTGATCCAGGCCGAGAAGCTGGCGTCGCTGGGCCAGCTCGCGGCGTCGGTGGTGCATGAGATCAACAACCCGATGACGGCGGTCTCGACCTACGCCGACGCGCTCTGGCGCCGCTCGCAGACCAACCCCGCGGCCGACCCCGCCGACGTCGACAAGTACAAGCGCATCGTCGACAACTCTGAGCGCGTGCTGCGCTTCACGCGCGACCTCGTCAGCTACGCGCGGCCGGCGCACGACAAGCCCGAGGCCATCGACCTGAACGCCGTCCTCGAGAAGTCGATCGGCTTCTGCGACCACGTGATTCACAAGCACGGCATCACGCTGCGGCGCGAGCTGTCGCCGGTGCCGACGTTCCACGCCATTCGCCAGAACCTGGTGCAGGTGTTCGTCAACCTCATCACCAACGCGTGCCACGCCACGCCGACGGGCGGCGCCATCACCGTGCGCACCTCGCACCAGGACGATCAGGCCATCGTCGCCATCTCCGACACCGGCCGCGGCATGGCGCCCGAGACGCAGGCGCGCATCTTCGAGCCGTTCTTCACCACCAAGCCCGACGGCAAGGGCACGGGGCTCGGGCTCTCGATCGTGCAGGGCATCGTCGAGAACCACGGCGGTTCCATCAGCGTGACCAGCGAGCCCGGCCAGGGCACGACGTTCACGCTGCGGCTGCCGATGCTGCAGCCGGTCTGAACTTCAGCGCTCGCGCTCGAGCTCCGCGAGGAACTCGTCGCGGGTCAGCAGGCCCTTGCGCTGCATGATGCGCAGCAGCGCCCAGAAGCGGCGGTCCATCGTCTCGGCTTCGCTCTCGACGTCGCGCCCACCGAACAGGAAGTCGAGGTCCTTCGCGACGCCGGTCTTCTTCACGGCGGGCTCCGGCATCGGGTTGGCGACCGAGATGATCTCCTCGCCCATGATGGTCGGCGCTTCGTCTTCTTCACGCGGCGGAGGCGGCGGCGTGGACGCCAGCGTCCTGGCGCGAGCCGCGGCCTCGGCGGGCGAGTGCTTGTGGTAGTAGCGCAAGATCGCCGCGCGCACCTGGCTGTGCGTCGAGACGTACGGCGCCACCTTCTGCCCGGTGGTGAACTCGATCTCGTCGATGGCCACCTGGTTCGACGCGTCGCTCATCGCCACCAACAGCCGCTTGTTCGCCGTGCCCTTGCCGTCGATGGCGAAAGGGAAGAGCTCGTGCGTCTCGCAGAAGCGCGCGCGCAGCATGTGCACCGCCGACCAGTCGACGGTCACCTGCCCGAGGTCGACCGTGCCCAAGCCCAGCGACTGCGCCAACACCTGCGCCAGCAGCACTTCAGAAATGAGGCCCTGCTGTACGAGCGTGACGCCGAGGCGCTGCCGGGTGCGCTTCTGGGCCGCGAGGCCCGCATCGAGCTGCTGCTGCGTGATCGCCCGACGCTCGAGGAGCAACTCACCAATGCGTTTCCGGCTCATCAGCGCGCCGACTACCACGGCTCCCGTGCGTTAAGAAAACTCAAGCGCCTGCGCGGGGTTGAGGAAATGGTGCGCGTGTGTCGGTTGCCTTGACACCCGTTTTGCACGAGTCCTATGGTGCGCCCGCTTTTCCGGCACTCGTGATCCGGAAGCTTTAAAGGGCTTACCCGAAAGGCAACAACACAATGACGCTTGGACAGCTGAGCATTCTGGCGGCCGAGGCCGCTGCCGAAGGTGGAGAAGAGGGCTTTTTCGCGGGCATCGCCGCTTCGTGGAACGAAGGCGGCTGGCCGATGTACCCGATCGCGTTCGTGTTCGTGATCGGCCTCGCCATCACCGTCGAGCGTCTGATCGTGCTCTTCGCCACCGCCGCCATCAACAAGGACGGCTTCATCCGCGGCCTCAAGAAGCACATCTACGCGGGCGACCTCGACAAGGCGATCAACTACGTCGCCGGCCAGAAGCCCACGCCGCTCACCAACGTGGTGAAGGCCGGCCTGATGAACGTCCCCAAGGGCCAGGAAGAGGTCCAGGCGGCGCTCGACGAGGCTTCGCTCCGCGAGACGCCCCGCATCGAGGCCCGCACGGGTTACCTCGCCATGCTCGGCAACGCCGCGATGCTCATCGGCCTCTTCGGCACGGTGCACGGCCTCATCGGCTCGTTCAAGGCCGTTGCCCACGCCTCGCCTGCCGACCGCGCCACCATCCTCGCCGGCTCGATCGGTGAAGCCATGAACTGCACCCAGTTCGGCCTCATCGCCTCGATCCCCCTCCTGATCGCGTTCTCGGTGCTCAACGGCCGCACGCAGCACCTGATCAACGACATCAACGAGACCTCGGTCTCGGTGCTGAACCTGATCGTGCAGAACCGCGACAAGTTCAAGAACATGACCGTCCCCGCGGCGGCCGAGGAGTAAGTCCTCGCCTCGTCGTACTTTCGGCTGAACGGGTGGGGCAGGGGAACCTGCCTCCCTGTCAGCTGTCTTGAAGACAACTTGCCCTCCACGCGGGGGCGTTGACGGGAGATGTTTCATGGCCGGTGGTATGGACCTGGGCACGAGTGGCAAGGGTGGCAAGAAGCCGCTCGACGCCATGATCAATCTGGTGCCCTTCATCGATCTGATGGCCGTTACGATCGTGTTCTTGATCATGACGGCTGTGTGGACGCAGCTGGGCCGTTTGCAGGTCTCGCAGTCGGGTCAGAACAGCAGTGAAACGGAGCAGCCGCAGACGCAGCTGCAGCCCATCACGCTGCTGATCACCGAGAAGGACCTCAAGCTGACGGTGGGTGGTTCGCAGCTGGACCCCATCGCCATCACGCGCGACTCGAAGCAGCGCATCGAGGTCGAGAAGCTGATCGCCAAGCTCAAGGAGCTCAAGACGCAGCAGCCGGACCAGTCGGCCATCACGCTCTCGACCGAAGACAACGTGAAGTACGAAGATCTCGTTCGCCTCATCGACACCGTGGTTCAGGACGGCACCAACCCCCTGTTCCCGTCGGTCTCGGTGTCACCGGCGTCCGCGAGCTAAAGGAAGCAAGTCATGCCCATCGTTGCCCCCGGCAAGCGGTTCGGTAAGCGGCTCGAGCACTCCAAGGTGTTCGGCCACGGCCTTCACGGCAAGAAGTCGGTGAACTCCGACCTCAACGTGACGCCCCTCGTCGACATGTTCGTCATCCTGGTGCTGTTCCTCATCGCCAACTTCTCGGCGACGGGCGAACTGCTCTCGATGTCGAAGGACATCCAGCTCCCCGAGGCTGCGCACACCGAAGAGCTCACGCTCGCCCCGGTCGTGCAGGTCTCGCAGAACGAGGTCGTCGTCTCTGGCGCCACCATCGGTCGCGTCGAAGACCTCGCCCGTGAGGACTACCTCAACATCCCGGCGCTTGAAGAGAAGCTGCGCGAGATGAAGAAGCAGTTCGAAGATCTGCACAACCAGGCTGGTGATTCCGGCGCCTTCAAGGGCGACGTGAACATCCAGGCTGACAAGCAGGTGCAGTTCCGCATCATCAAGAAGGTCATGTTCAGCTGCGCCTCGGCCGGTTACGGCAACATCTCGTTCGCCACCATGGCGGCGGGCGGCGACGAGAAGAAGACCGAGACCGCGATGCGGTAATCACCGAAGCACTTCGGTGGTTTCAGAAGGCCCCGGGGGAAACTCCGGGGCTTTCGTGTTTGCGGGCTTTGGAGTACGCGCTGCGCGCACATCACCGCTGCCACGGAGAACAAACGTCGTGAACGAGATGCTCATCAGCCACATCGAGGCCTTCGCTGCGCACGCGGCGGTCTGGGGCTTCCTGCTCGTGGTCTTCTTCATGACCATCGAGAGCTCCTTCATTCCGTTCCCGAGTGAAGTGGTCATGATCCCCGCGGGCTTCCTGGCAGCGCGCGGCGCGCTCACGACCGGCAGCCCGGTGCTCGACGCGGTCATCTGCGTCATCTGCGGCACCATCGGCTCGCTGCTGGGCGCCTACGTGAACTACTTCCTCGCCAAGCGCCTCGGCACGCCCTTCCTCGAGCGCTACGGTAAGTACTTCTTCCTGCCGCCTGAGAGCCTGCGTCGCGCGGAAGAGCTGTTCCGCCAGTACGGCGCGGGTGCCACGTTTGTGTGCCGACTCCTGCCGGCCATCCGCCAGCTCATTTCGATCCCCGCGGGGCTCGCGCGCATGCCGATGGGGAGCTTCACGCTGTGGACGGGCCTTGGCGCCGGCATCTGGGTCACCGTGCTGACCTTCGTCGGCTACCTCGTCGGCAGCCGCACGGCCAACATGAGCTACGCCGACCTCGTGCACGAAGGCACGGCGATGGTGAAGCAGCACTTCGTGTGGATGGTGCCGGCGCTGCTGGTGCTCTTCGTGGGCTACGTGCTCGTGTCGAAGCGCATCATGAAGCGTTCGACGCCGGCCGCCGCGGCGTGACGCGATGACCGAGACCCTCGAGCGCGCGCGAGCCGCAGCGAAGCGGCTCAAGGTCTTCCCGCTGCCTCCGGTGGTGCTGCTGCCGGGCAGCGCCGCGCCGCTGCACATCTTCGAGCCGCGCTACCGCGAGATGGTGAAAGACGCGCTCGCCACCGACAGCGTGTTCGCGCTCGCGCAGGTGATGCCGGGACAGGAAGCGTTGTTGTCTGGCGCTCCAGCGCTGGAAGAGATGGTGTGCATCGGCACCATCGGCATGCACGAAGCGCTGGAAGACGGCCGGTCGAACCTGGTGCTCGTGGGGCTGGTGCGTGCGCGGCTCAAGCGCGAGCTGCCCTCGACGCACCAGTACCGGGAGTTCGAAGCCGAGCTCGTCGAAGACGAAGCCATCACCGACGGCGCCGACGACGCGCTGAAGAACGCCGTGGTCGACCTCGTGGCGCGCGTGCCGACCGAGGTGGGCAAGCGCATCGCGCAGGTGGCCTCGCGCGTCAGCGGCGGCGCACTGGCCGACGTGGTGGCCAGTACCTTTCTGCAAGACCCGCAGCGCCGCTTTCAGGTGCTCAACGAGACCGACGTCGCCGCGCGCCTCGACATCGTCACTGAGGAGCTGCTCTCGGTCATCGGCAGCCTCAAGCCGCGCAAGCCCGAAGGGCTGATGAACTGAGGCTCACGGCAGCGCCGGGCAGCTCACGACCTCCACCGCGTAGGTGATGGGGCTCGAGATGCCGGTGATGCTGACCTCGTACGTGTGGCCGGCCTGCGCGGTCCACCCCATGGGGTTGAAGCGCAGCGCGTAGGGGCTGCCGTAGTTCGCCAGCAGCTGCGTGGTGGTGACCGGCATGTTGGTGCCGTTGTCGGTGACGGTCACGACCGCGTTCGCGAGGTTGATGCTGTAGCTCTGCACCGACCAGCCCGTGGAGTCGATGGACGTCACGCCGGGGATCGCGATGGCGTCGAGCGGCACCGGGCCCGCGGGCGGCCACGCGGTGTACGCCTTGCCGGCGTTCCCTGTGCCGGAGATGACCCAGTGGCAGGAGCTGCCGGTGGTGCCACCGATGCCCACGGGACCGAGCGAGTTCGAGAGGAACCAGCGGCGATGGCCGAGGCTGGCTGCGTTGCCGCTGCCGTAGTCGGACATGTACATGTCGATGCTCTTCACCGCGCGGCCGGTCGAGATGTTCGACTTGCCGGCCGCTTCGGCGCCGTCGGCCGAGTAGCAGGTCCACGACGTGGGCGGTGAGTGGCTCAGGGTGTTGTTGGCGTCCATCATCAGCGCGCACTGCTGGGCCTTGGCGTTGCGGGTCGCGTCGAGCGCGACGGGCGGCAGCTGCGCGATGAAGCGGTAGGCGTTCAACAGGCCGAGCGCGTTGTTGCGACCGGTGGCGTCGAGGTCGCCGGCGTTGCAGCTCGCGACCGCGCCAGACCACGTGCCTTCGTTCATGCTGGCGCGCGCGCAGCGCCAGGTGAGGCAGACCTGCGTCTGGCGATCTCCGGTGATGTTGCTGCAGGAGGCGCTCCCGCTGCCGCCGCCCGTCGCGGAGCCACCGCCGGTCGCTGAACCGCCGCCCGTCGCTGAACCGCCGCC